>NZ_JBIRXG010000009.1:0-325605 GCF_044388685.1 Streptomyces sp. NPDC020192
TCCAGCACCTTGCCGCTGTTGCGGTTGACCAGCACGTACCACTTCTTCAGATCCAGGGTTTTTTGCTCCGCCGAAGCCTGGCTGACCACGACAGCCGAGCCGGCCACGACCACCATGGAGAGACCCGCCCAGAGACCCCGACGCGCGAGCAACCGACGGCCACGATGCTTCGGGCGACCACCGCGCGCGCCGCCGTCGGCACGGTGGCCGCCGGCGCGGGACGCCACCGATGACGTGGGTGGGCCGGGGACATGTCTGTGCTCTCGTTCCAGGGACACGCCTGTGCTCTCTTTCCGCTGTTGCTCTGACCGGTCCGCTTGGCCGGACAACACTGAGTGGTCCGAGAGGCCGAAAAGGTTGCCGCGAAGAGCCACAGATTTTTTTCGGCCCAGATCGTCTTGCCGACGCGGGTGTGACGGCTGCCCCACCGCTGGGAGAGCTGAGCGACGATGAGGAGGCCCCGGCCGCCTTCGTCGGAGAGGCGGGCGCGTCGCAGATGCGGGGCTGTGCTGCTGGCGTCGCTGACCTCGCAGATCAACGCCGTGTCACGGATGAGCCGCAGGTGGATCGGTGGGGAGCCGTAGCGGATGGCGTGGGTGACCAGTTCCCAGGTGGCGACCTGGCTGGTGCCAAGGGTCCTGGTCCGGGTCAGAAGGAGAGCGACGTCGTCCGTCTGGGGCTGGGGGAGCAGGTTGTGCAGGATCCGGTCGCAGGTCTCCTCCCGTGGGCGGCCGGGTTCGGCGAGCCCCGTGCGCAGCAGCTCGCAGGCTTCGTCCAGGTCGCGGACCTGGGACTCGATCAGTCCGTCCGTGTACAGGGCCAGGACGCTGTTTTCGGGGACGTGGAACTCGGCGGCCTCGAAGGGTATGCCGCCCAGTCCCAGAGGCGGCCCGGCCGGCAGCTCCAGGAAGCGGACCGTGCCGTCGGGGGTGGCCAGGACCGGCGGCGGGTGGCCGGCTCTGGCCATGGCGCAGCGACCGGAGACGGGGTCGTACACCGCGTACAGGCAGGTGGCCCCGACTTCCCCCGAGGGGTGGTCAGGGTGGCCGTCGCGGCCGGTGGCCTCCTCGCGGTCCATGCGCAGCACGAGGTCGTCGAGGTGGGTGAGCAGTTCGTCGGGTGCCAGGTCCACGTCGGCCAGGGTGCGTACCGCCGTGCACAGCCGGAGACCTGGTGCCCGCCTAGGGCAACGGTTGAAGCCCTGGGGTGCCGCGCCCTGCGTGATCAGTCGAAGAACAGCGTGGCCCATAGGTGCCCAGCGATAACGCCGCCGTGGCGTGAACGCGCTCCTCGTCGGCCGATGGAGCTGGACGGCCACCCGTCGCTGCAGTGAGCACTGGCGCTGAGCGACAAAGCTCGCGCCGTACGGATTCCTTTGGTGCTCGCCGGCGACCCGAACATCAGCATCCGAAGTGCAGTCCGGATAGGCGACAGCTGCGCATCAGCCCCCAAGTCGGCCTTGGCGTAAGCGACTTCACTGCCATCTGCAGGACTTGTGGCGCAAGTCGCAGGAAATGCGTCTCGCTATTTGAGACGCGCGAGGGCGGGTCACTGAAATCGGCGGCCGCGCACCCGTCTGGAGATCACTTCACCTCGACTTAGGGCACACGGAGGGCACGCCACCCCCGAATTGGCCTAGATAACAAGCAAACCCCAGGCCGCTGACCTGGGGTTTCTCTCTGGAGCGGGTGACGAGAATCGAACTCGCGCTCTCAGCTTGGGAAGCTGATGTTCTACCATTAAACTACACCCGCGTAAGTCGGACCTATTGGCTCGGGGAGTCGAGGTCCGGACGTTGCTCACTGTACAGCATGGAAGACCCCTGGTGTCCAAGCCCCAGGGGTTTGGGTCTGTTTCAGGGGTGCGATCCGGCTGCGGGTGGGGGGAGTTGGGGCGTACCGTGGGGGCCCGGAGGAGGGGGCGGGTGAGGCCGGAGTGCCGCCTGGAGCGTCGTCTCTTTGATCCCGTAATGTGGCTTTTGTCGTCAGGGCGGTACGCCCGATGAGGCTCTTTGGGGAAGGGACTTAAGGGACTTGATGGAACGCACCGTCGTCCGCTGCGCGGACGGGCACGTCTTCAGCACCGCTTCGTTCCCGATGCAGCAGGCCGAGCGGCTCGGCCCGGGCCGGCTCGTGAGGTGTCCCCGGTGTGCCCGGCTCCGCAGTGCGGTGCCGGTCGCTCTGGAGAAGCGGTAGCGAGGCCGGAGTGAAGGGCGAATCCGCGAAGCGGTAGCGCAGAGTGAAGCGGTAGTCACGCGGTCGCGGGAGCGGCACGGACAGTAACCCTGGCGCGCGAAGTCGTCACGATTGTCACGGCTCCGCGCGCCTTGCGTATCCTCGCTACGTGCTTCTCTCAGACAAGGACATCCGGGCCGAGATCGACGCCGGGCGGGTACGGATCGATCCCTATGACGATTCCATGGTGCAGCCGTCGAGCGTTGACGTGCGGCTGGACCGCTATTTCCGGGTGTTCGAGAACCACCGGTACCCGCACATCGACCCCTCCGTCGAGCAGCCCGACCTGACCCGGCTGGTCGAGCCCGAGGGGGACGAGCCGTTCATCCTGCACCCCGGGGAGTTCGTGCTGGCCTCCACGTACGAGGTCATCTCGCTGCCCGATGATCTTGCCTCTCGGCTCGAGGGGAAGAGCTCGCTGGGGCGGCTCGGGCTGGTCACCCACTCCACCGCCGGGTTCATCGACCCCGGCTTCAGCGGGCACGTCACCCTCGAGCTGTCCAATCTCGCCACCCTGCCGATCAAGCTCTGGCCCGGTATGAAGATCGGCCAGCTGTGCATGTTCCGGCTGACCTCGCCCGCCGAGTTCCCGTACGGCAGCGAACGCTACGGCTCCCGGTACCAGGGGCAGCGCGGGCCGACCGCCTCGCGGTCCTACGTCAACTTCCATCGGACCCAGGTGTGAGGCAGCCGCAGACATGAGTGATGTTCGGGAGAACCTGACCTACGAGCGGTTCGGCGCCGCCGTCCGCGAGCTCGCGCAGACCATCGCCGACGACGGGTACGAGCCCGACATCGTGCTCAGCATCGCCCGGGGCGGGGTGTTCGTCGCCGGCGGGCTCGCGTACGCCCTCGACTGCAAGAACATCCATCTCGTGAACGTGGAGTTCTACACGGGCGTGGGGACGACCCTGGAGATGCCGGTCATGCTGGCGCCCGTCCCCAACGTCATCGACTTCTCGGACAAGAAGGTGCTGATCACCGACGACGTCGCGGACACCGGCAAGACCCTGAAGCTGGTGCGCGACTTCTGCCTCGACACCGTCGCCGAGGTGCGCTCCGCGGTGATCTACGAGAAGTCCCACTCGCTCGTGCAGTGCGAGTACGTGTGGAAGCGGACCGACGACTGGATCAACTTCCCATGGAGCGTCGAGCCGCCCGTGGTGCAGCGGGCCGGGCAGGTCCTCGACGCGTAGGAGGGGGTCAGGAGGGGGTCAGGTGTAGATGATCCCCAGCTCGCGGCCCTTGACGTTCCGGCTCGCGACGACGGGCTTGGGGCCGTCCTGCTCCTGCACCGAGACGCACACCTGGTACAGCTGACCGTGCTCCAGTGGGCTCACGGGCTCGGTGATGACGATGTCCGCGCCGCCGTCGTGGCGCCCGTCACCGTCGTCTGCGCATCCGCGTTCGCCGACCTGTGCCGGTCCCACAGGTCCACGCCGGCGGCCGCGCCGAGTGCGATCAGCGTCGCCCCGACCGCGGTCCAGGCCGGCGCCGGCCTGAGGGAGCGGCGGGGTGCGTAGTGCTGTGCTCGCTGATCGTCCGGTCCCCGGCCGACGGGTAGACACGGTCGTTGCCGGTCGCCGTCGCGTTGAAGACGGTGGAGTTGCCCGGCGGCTTTGCCGGCAGCGCCGGAGTCAGGTCTTCGGCCAGGACACGGCGCAGCTCCTCCGCGAGGTCGAGGGTGGGCGGCGAGCAGCCGCCGGAAGCGAAGGCGCCATTCCTCCGCCGGGACCGTTGCTCTCCGTGCTGCTGACCAGCGCGATCGGCGGTGGCGACGCCGGGGGCGGTACCGGAGGACCGGGGCCGACTGCCGTGTGGACAGCCGTGGGCCGCCGAGACCGCGTTGGCCACGCCCGGTTGTTCCGGCGCCGGATGCGACGGGCTCGACCCCAAGAACACCGGATGCGACCGGGCCGCCACGTCCACGATCAAGGACGGGTGGGCAGGGGCCATGCGCCTCTCCGCGACACCGGCCCCGACCGGGAGTACAGGCTGGGGGTTCTAGAACGTCCCCAGCTTCACTATCGACAGCAGCGCGATCAGCTGGATCGCCGACGCCCCCAGCGCCTTCGGCCAGGGCAGGTCGTGGGAGCGGGAGACCATCAGGGTCAGCAGAGCGCCCGCGCCGATCCAGGTGACCCAGCCGAGCAGCTGCACGAATCCGGCGTCGCCGCCGGCGAACATGGCGACCAGCAGCCGCGGCGCGTCCGTGAGGGCCGTGATCAGCATGGACAGGCCGACCGTCGGCTGCCAGGCGCCGTCACCGCCGAGCTGGCGGGCCAGGGTGTGGGTGACCACGCCCAGGACGAACAGGCCGAGCACCATCACGACCGCCGTGATCAGCACGATCGGCGCCGCGTTGGAGAGCGTGGCGCCGATCGCGTCCTTGCGGGCGCCGTCGAAGCCGAAGACGGCCAGCAGGCCGTATAGGAACGTGGTGATGAGGGCCGGGGCCCACATCGTGTAGTCCCGCATGCGCAGGAAGGTCTGGCCGGGGGAGAGGATGACCCCCTTCAGCAGCTCCTTCCAGTGCAGGGGCGGGCCCAGCGGTGCGGTGGGTGCGGTGGCCGAGCCGGCCTGGTAGGTCGCGCCCTGCGTGTAGCCGGCGGCCTCGTCGATCGAGAACGCCTGGGTGTGGCCCGGGTTGTTGGCCGCGTACGGGTCATGGCCGGGAGCGCCGCCGCCCGGGTGGCCGCCGTCGTCCCCGAAGTACTCCGGCCCGTCGCTGCCCGGGCCCGGGTATCCGTACGACTGCCCCGGCTGCGGGTACGACCGCTGCGGTGCCTGCGGGAAGCCGTACGACGGTCCCGCCGGTCCGTACGACGACCCCGGCTGCCCGTGCTGCGGTGCGGGGCGGCCGTACGACGGTCCCTGCGGTGCCTGCTGTCCTTGGGGGGTGCGGTTGTCCCGGCCCCCGCGTCCGATCCTGAATCCAGCCACGTCGTCGAACGTACCTGGTCTCGGAGAGTGACGTGCCGGGCCCGGGCGTCCGGGCCCGGCTTTGCGGCCGACCTGTGACATCCCCTGGACGTTGCGGGTCATGACGTTGTTGACGCCGCGTTCGGAACGCGGACAGGGTGTCAGAGATCGTTCTGTGACAAGCGACCTGGACACCCTGCTCACCGCACTGTACGTGAAGATCGACGACGAGATCGGAGATACCGGATGGCTGGCTCGGCCTCCGCGGTCGACGGACTCCGAGCTCGTCTGTCTCGCCTTGGCCCAGGTGACACCGGACTTCGCGGCGGAGCCCAGATGGCTGCGGTTCGTCCGGATCCACGCCCGGCCTGCCTCGGGGGAGCCCGGGATCGGCGTGCCGTCACCCGTGCTGGGATCCCCTGCGGCGCTGCCCTGACCCGCGCCTTCGTGAGGTGGCCGGGCGAGGGCTGGTCCAAAATGCCGGAAAGTGCTCCTGACCTGCAACGGTAGGACTCGCTGAGGGTCCTGTTGGCTGCGAGGGAAGAAGCACTTTCCAGACGGAGAAGCGTATCGGGTCCCACCCGCGTGTCCACATCGAGGGCGGCGGCTGTTCGGTGGTCTCCCGAGCCGGGACCGTGTTGCTGGTGGAGGCCAGACTCGAGCGGTTCACGGCGAGCAGGCGGGGCCTACCCCACGTACACGCTGTATCCGTAGCTGTCGACGGCGCTCGAGCCGGGCGTCAGAGTCTGAATCACGAACCCGGTGCAACTGGTGCCGCTGAAGATGTACGCGATGCCATTGGTCTGATTCTGCACCTGAGTCGGAAGACTCCCCACCATGTAGCAGCCGCTGGGGTTGTTGTACGTCGTGCCGCCGATGATCAGCTTTCCTTGCGCTGCGGACGCGGACTGTGTGACGCCGAGCGCAAGCACGGCACCGACACCGACCGCCCCAAGAGTCCGGGCAATGGATGGCATGTCTTTCTCCCCTGCTCAAGTGGGAGCCGCTACTCGACTCCCAGCGCGTATCACTTTATGCGCGCGTGCGACTCCATATGGTAATGATCGCGAGGGGGGTGACGTGCTCCGCTCTTTCGACCTAACCTCGCGCTTTCGCGAGGCGGGCTGTCCGGCTCGTGATCAAGAAAGCAGAAAGTGCCTCTGACCAGGGAGAATGGGGATTTCTGAGGTCCTTGTTCTCGCCGCCGTCGGAGGCACTTTCCGGGTGAAGGTGCGTATCGGGTGCTGTCCGCGTGTCGCGTCGAGGACGATGGCCGCGGGATCGTGTCGCCGGCTGATGCGGTGCTGCTGGTCGAGACGGTCCGTGAATCCGGCCTGGATGCGGCGATATCGGCGGCGCTTGCGCCGTGGCGCAAGCCGCGGGCGGTACACGATCCGGGCAAGATCCTGCTGGATGTGGCGCTCGCGGTGGCGCTGGGCGGGGACTGCCTGGCCGATGTGGGCACGTTGCGGACCGAGTCGGCCCTGTTCGGGTCGGTGGCCTCCGGCCCCGGGTCTCCCGGTTGATCAGTAAGCCGGCGCCGGGGCGGGCAGCGGGTCCTGGCCGCGCTGCGCACCGCCCGTGCTGAAGTACGCGAACACGTGTGACGGTTGGCCGGTGATGCGGCGCCGGACGCGGGCGGGCAGGTGATCGTGGACATCGACAGCGTCCTCGTCCTGGCGCA
Organism: Streptomyces sp. NPDC020192; assembly: GCF_044388685.1. Lineage (NCBI taxonomy): Bacteria > Bacillati > Actinomycetota > Actinomycetes > Kitasatosporales > Streptomycetaceae > Streptomyces > Streptomyces sp. NPDC020192. The sequence goes on from NZ_JBIRXG010000009.1 coordinate 6,841, forward strand.
CTCCGAGAAGCAGGACGCCGCCGCGACCTGGAAGAAGTCGTGTGGCCACCATCCGCTGACGGGGTTCGTCGACCATGGCCGCGCCGGGCCGGCGAGCCGGTCGTGGGCCTGTTGCGGCCCGGCGACGCCGGCTCCGGCACCGCCGCCGACCACATCGTCGCCACCTGGCCGGCCCTGGCCAGCTGCCGAAACACCTCCGGCGGGGACGGCAGACGCTGATCCGTTGCGGTTCCGGCGGCGGCACCCGTGAGTTCGTCGTCGGCTCGCGAAGCGCGGAACGTGGCTGTCGTACTCGGTCGGCATGACCATCACCGACGCCGTCCACCAGGCCGTCCTGAAGGTCCCGGCCTCGGCTTGGACACCGGCCGTGGAACCTGACGGTGATATCCGCGACGGTGCCTGGGCCGCCGGACCCGCCGGCGGCCGCCTGACCGGCCGGCCCAAAGGACTCCGGCTGATGGTCCGCAAGGAACGGCCGCCCCCCGGTGCCCAGTTGCGCTTGACCGACACCGACGGCATGCGACTGACCTGCTTCGCCACCAACACCACCGGCGCACCCGTCGCGGACCTGGAACTGCGCCACCGTCAGCGAGCCCGGGCCGAGGACCGCATCCACACCGCCCGCGACACCGGTCTGCGCAACCTCCCCCCTTCACGACACCGCGCGGAAACAGATCTGGCTGGAGACCGTCCAGATCGCTCTCGACCTGCTCGCCTGGATGCCCCTGCTCGCACTGACCGGCAAAGCCCGGCTCTGGGAGCCCCGCCGTCTGCGGCTACGGCTGTTCTCCACCGCAGCCCAGCTCATCACCACTGGCCGCCGCCGCTACCCCCGCCTCGCCGAGCACTGGCCCTGGACCGACGCGACCATCGAAGCCCCGGACCGGCTCCACGCCCTCCCGAACCCCGGTTGACCAGTGCTTTCCCATCCCTGGGAGCAGTACCAGCTCACCGGAACTATGGAATCCGGCGCACACCCCGGCGCGACAGACAGGATCTCAACCTGCCCGCACTCCCATGAACGATCGAGGTTGAGCCAGGAGTGGCTCCGGGGCAAATCCTGGTCGGCCGAACGGGTGCCATCCACTCGGGGAGTGATGGCCATTCACTTCTGCAGCGACGATACCGAGATATGAAAGGGATAAAGCAGTGGTAACGCAGTCCTAGTAAAGGAGTGACCGCGTTGAACTTCCTTTCGGGCCCCGAAAGGCGCCCACGGAGACGTCGCGTAGCAGCCCGGGGCCTGCTCGCCGCGTTCGTCACCGTGGTCGGTGTGGCCGCAACGCCGGCGATCGCCCAGCCGCAGCCTCCGTCTCCCCTCAACCAGCTCTATGCGGCGGGAGAAAAGCTGAAGCACAGCATCCCCGCCCAACATCAGCGGCTCCTGTCGGGATCAGGCCAGTTTCTGCTCAATCTGGCGAACAACAAAAAGTTGCTGAAGGTCCGGCCCAGGCAACTGCCGCTGACGCCACGGCCGGCGCCTCAGGGCTACGCCAACGACCCGAACGCCCCGGAAGACTTCATCTCCCGGTTCGCCGGCAACACGCAGAGCGAGCCGAGCACGGCCTGGTGCGGCAAGACGGCGGTCATCGGCTACAACGACACCGGAAGCTTCATGTCGACGATTGTCAACCCCCCGCCGAGCGGCGCCATCAGCCTCCTTGGGTGGTCCCGCACCACCGACGCGGACAAGAAGCAGCCGTCGTACACCGACATGGGCGCCCTGATCGCCGATCCGCCCCCGCCCGGCGTGACCCGCCGGGACCTGACCGGTGACCCGACGCTGGGCTGCTCGACCAGCAACAACTTCTACTTCGGGTCGACGTCCATGTCGTTCCAGACCGACGGCACCATCAAGAGCGGTATCTCGGTGGCCCGTTCCACGGACGGCGGCACGAGCTTCCACCACGGTGCCCTGGCGGCCAGCGGGGACCTCGGCATGCATTTCCTCGACAAGCCGATGATCACCGTCGAGCCGGGGCCGACCGCTTCCCCGTCCGACGACATCATCCACGTGACGTACACCCACTTCGACGGCTCCGGAACATTCTGTGGCGGCGCCTTCCGCACGGCGATCGAGTACGTCAAGTCGACCGACGGCGGGGCGACCTGGACGGCACCACAGGTGATCGACCAGGACTGCGGCCTTACAGCCACCGTGTTCGGGTCTCTGGTGAAAACGGGCAAGGGCGGCAACGTCTACGTCGCCTGGGAGCGCTACGACCCCGACTTCCAGCACCGGTCCATCCATGTCCGCCGGTCGGTCGACGACGGCGCGAGCTTCGGCGGGGACCACTTGATCAGTCCGGTGGTGCCCACCGGCGACGGTACGTTGCTGCAGGGTTTGTTCCGCAACTTCGTGGATCTGCAGGGCCTGGCGGTCGCACCGTCGAACAAGGCCTTGTACGTGACATGGAACGACGGCCGTTACGCGCAGCAGCCCGACCCCAACAGCAACTGCGAGAACGTCAAGAAGTACTGCTTCTCCAGCGTGCTGTTCTCCAGGTCGACGGACGGCGGTGCCACATGGAGTGCCCCGACCCGGGTGAACGACGGCCCCGTCGGGGAACAGGTCGACTGGTTCCAGCCGGCTCTGGACGTGGACTCACACGGAAAGCTCTACAGTCTCTACTACGACCGGCAGGGCATCTACCGGGGCGTCGCGAGGAACTTCAACATCCAGGCCGTGGTCGCCCAGTCCTCCGACGGGGGAAGCAGCTGGAAGAGGGCACCCGTGAGCTCCCGGTTCTTCCCGACCTTTATGGATCAGGTGCCGCCCCCGCACTACATGGGCGACTACATCTCCATCGCCACGGACAGGCTCGGCACGTATCCGGGTGCGATCGCCGCCTGGGGAGACAACAGCCTCGGTGACGCGAACGTCGGCACGGTGCACGTGATTGCGGATCCGCCCAAGCCCCACCCCAAGCCCCATCCCAAGCCGCACCACGAGGAGAAGCCGGAGCCTCACCGGCACCACAGGTAGGACTTGGCTGAGCAGTTCGGGGTCGCCGGGGGGCCGTTGAGGACAATCGTCTTCTCGGCCCTTCGGCGTTGGCTGTGGTGCCCTGGTTCCTGGGCGGTGAGCGCCGGGGCGAGGTCCTCGCCGGAAGCGCGCGTTCCCCGGCCGGGCCGGGTGCGTGGCGAACGGTGGACGAAACCGCAGGCGTCACTCGAAGTGCTCCGGCTCGCGCGGCCCTGCGGCGCCTGCTGTTCCTGCGGGGGCGTGCGGTCGCGTTCGAAGCGACGCCGTACCGGCCGCCGCGTACGGCACGGCGAACCACGTGGAAGCCACCTCCCACACCTGGCACGTCACCGTGTTCCAGGCGTACCACCGCGGGCCCGAGCCGGATGGCCCGGGCCCGCGGTGGTACGAGGCGTGGTCGCCCGCCTTACGCTCCGCCCCCGCGGCCGGCCGGCCGACGTGCCCAGCAGACGGCGACGAGGGCGACGAACCGGGTGTTGCCCACCGCGTAGCGAAGGAACATGCGGCGGGGCTCCTGGACCAGGCGGTGGAACCATTCGAGGCCGGCCCGCTGCATCCACCGCGGTGCCCTGCTGCGCACTCCCGCCACCACGTCGAAGGATCCGCCGACGCCGACCACCAGGGCGCAGCCCAGGTCCTGCTGCCGACGCGCGAGAAAGTACTCCTTGCGTGGACTCGGCACGGCGAGGAACAGGATGTCCGGACGGGCTTCACGGACAGCAGCAACCACCTGGGGCTCGGAGGTCTCGTCCCAGTAACCGTCCCGGTGTCCGACGATCTTCACTCCCTGCCCGGCGGCGATGCGCGCGGTTTCCTCGACCACCCGGGGTTCGGCGCCCAGGAGGTAGACGCGGTACCCGCGGAGTGCCGCCGTACGCCACAGCGCCAGTATGAAGTCGATGCCCGCGACCCGTTCGGGCAGCGGGTTGCCGAGGAGGCGGGCCGCCCATACGACCGACTGCCCGTCGGCGTTGACGAGCGAGCACGAGCGGATGATCCGCGCCAGTGCCGGGTCGTCATGGGCCTGGACGATCTTCGAGGCGTTCAGCACGACGTGCTGGTGAGGGCCGCCGTCCGCGATCAGCGCCTCGGCGGCCGCCACCGACTCCTCCAGGGTGAGCGGGTGGACGGGCAGTTCGCACACCATCACGGGCCGACACGGGCCCGCCCTCCCGGTTGCCGCGGTCTCGTCGGGCAGCCCCGGCGTAGGCGGTGTGTGCACCTGTGCCTCCAAAGCATTCAACCTTGTCCGAGAATCGATGTCTCCCAGAAGCGCGCGAACGACTCCTCGACACGATCGCGCGCGTACAGCGGCCGCAGCCGATGCCACGCCTCCTGCTGGCGGTCCCGGACACCGTCCAGGTCGGTCCGGCAGGCCTCGAGGAAAGCGGTGACCGAGGCGACCGTGGGTTCGACGGCGTCCACGCATCCGTGGCGGAAGAGTTCGGCGCAGCCGGCGGACGGGGTCCCTGCGACGGCGCAGCCCGCCTGCAACGCCTCGAGCAGTACGAAGGGGAGTCCTTCGGCCCAACGGGCCGGGAGGACGAACACGTCGGCAGCGGACCAGAACCCGGGGACGTCGGCCGGCTGGAGCACACCGAGGTCCCGGTCCACACAACCCATCCGGGATTCCGGCACGTCCCGCCGCATCCCGGCGACGGAGAAGTCCACGGCGGTGCCCGACCGTTTCATCCGGTCCACCGCATCGCACAGCACGTCGAAGCCCTTGGCCCGGCACATCGTGCCGAGCCAGGCGACGCGCAAAGGCCGCACGGCACCGGGGTCCGCCGGCTGTGTGCGGTTCCGCGTGGGAAAAGCACTGGCTTGGCGGGGCGTCTCCGGTGCCGGGTTCCGGATCACCGTCACCGACCTCGTACCGCAGCCACTGGCACGCAGTTCCGCGGCCACGTCCTCGCTCAGGACGATCCAGTGGGCTCCGCCCAGTGCCTTCCGCAGAAGCGGGGCCGCGGAGAGCCGGGCCGGCAACTGGGCGCCGTGGAGGTGCAGCACCGGCGTGGACCGGCCGGCCTTGGCGAGGGCGACGATGAGGGCGTCCCGCAGCAGGGGAAGACCCCACTGGGAGATCGGCAGGTAGACGGCGTCCGGACGTTTTGCGACCAGCACCCGGGCGAAACGCCGCATGGCCGAGCCCGTGGCGCCGGCCTTGGCGAGCCACGGCGGCTCGAAGCGGTCGGACACGCGTTCCGCGGAAAGGGAGATGACACCCACTACATCACACAGGCGCCGCAGCACCGGGGTGAAGAATTCGGCGGCCCTGCCCATGCCCCCGAGGCCCGTACTGTGCCTCAGCGCGAGGACGGTCGGCACCAAGAGCTGTGTATCTCTCGGGTGGAACGGGAACATGACGTCTCCCTCCAAACAATTTATCGAGATCTTATCTGGGGTTTCACGGCATCATGCCCGGGGTCGCAGAGTCCAGTGCGACACGTTGGCTTCTTTTTATTCATAGGATATGTCGATGCAGAAAAATAGGGGACTCACGGGACGGTAACTCGGTGCTTCGCGTCCGCCGTGATAGAAGAGCTTCTGCGACCCAGGGTCATGTGCGAAAACGGCAGGAGATTCTCGTGCTTGAACCGGATATCAAGGATTTCTGGTCCGCCCACCCGTGCGGTGACAACGTCTTCGGGGCGCCGGACGGAGACGAGCGACAGGACTACGAGGAGTTCTTCTCGCGGTACGACGCCGCGAAGTACCGGCTCGAACACCACATTCCGGCGTGCCTGGAGAGACTGGACTGCGCCGGGCGGCGCCTTCTCGAGATCGGACTCGGACAGGGCTCGGAGGCCGAGCAGTTGATCAGGCGAGGTGCCCGGTGGACGGGGGTCGACCTGACCGAGACGGCGGTCAGGAGGACGGGAACGCGGCTCGCCCTGCGTGAACTGCCGTACGACGGGCTGCACCAGGCCAGCGTTCTGGACCTGCCGTTCCCGGACGGGTCCTTCGACGTCGTCTTCAGCCACGGGGTGCTGCACCACGTCCCGGACATCCACCGGGCCCAGCGGGAGATCCGTCGGGTACTGAAGCCCGGCGGAGAGCTGGTGGTCATGCTGTACGCCCGCTGGTCACTCAACTACCTCGTGTCCATCGGGCTGCTGCGCCGAGCCGCGCTCCTGGCGACCCATCCGCTGGTGCGGCTGGGCGCGCTTCCCGCGCCCCAAGGGCTCCTCGGTGCCCACCTGGACAACGCCCGCAGGATCGGGCTCGCACGATACCTGAGGATGCCAAAATTCATCCACAGCAACACCGATGGCCCCCACAACCCGTTTTCGCGGGTCTACGACGTCCGGCGCGTGCGGCGGGACTTCCCCGATTTCGACGTCCGTCACGCCGAGAAGCATTTCCTGCACGCCCCGCTGCTACCTGTTCACGGACGCGGCAGTGGGAAAGTGCTGGGCTGGCATCTGTGGGTGCGTATGACGCCGAGCGCCCGTTGATGGGAAACCGTTTACGAATGCGCCGCACGGGGGGAACATTCGGCCGCGACCCTGGGTGATTCAGGGACTGTTTCCTACGCTGTCGCCGGGGAGGAAGGAACCGGCCGCACAGAAACAGAAAAAACGGCCGGCCGTCCATTCGTCAGCTTCAGCACAAGGAGTGCGTGTGACAGCAAGAACGGCGCTCATCACCGGAATCACCGGCCAGGACGGCTCCTATCTCGCCGAGTTGCTCCTGGACAAGGGCTACACCGTCCACGGGATCATCCGGCGTGCTTCCACGTTCACCACCAGCCGTATCGATCACCTCTACCAGGACCCGCACGATCCCGAAACCCGGCTGTTCCTGCACTACGGCGATCTGACGGATGCCAGCAGGGTCGCCGGTCTGCTCGAACGCGTACGGCCGGACGAGGTGTACAACCTCGCCGCCCAGTCGCATGTGCGCGTTTCCTTCGACGAGCCCTTGTTCACCGGGGACACGACGGCACTGGGCACCACACGGCTGCTCGAGGCCATCCGGACCACGGGCCTGCCCTGCCGCTTCTACCAGGCGTCGAGCTCCGAGATGTTCGGTGCGTCGCCCCCGCCGCAGCACGAGACGACTCCTTTCCACCCTCGCTCCCCGTACGGAGTAGCCAAGGTCTACGCGTACTGGATCACCCGCAACTACCGTGAGGCGTACGGGCTCTACGCGGCCAACGGCATCCTCTTCAACCACGAGTCACCGCGCCGGGGGCCCACGTTCGTCACTCGCAAGGTGGCCATGGCGGCGGCTCGGATCAAGGCGGGCCTCCAGGACGCGCTGTACCTCGGCAACCTCGAGGCGCGCCGCGACTGGGGCTACGCAGCGGAGTACGTCGAGGCCATGTGGCTGATGCTGCAGCAGGACGCCCCGGACGACTACGTCGTCGCCACGGGCACCAGCTACAGCGTTCAGGATTTCGTCGAGCACTGCTTCGCCCATGTGGGCCTCGACTGGCGCGACCACGTGCGCTTCGACGAGAGATACCTGCGCCCCGCCGAGGTTGACGACCTGGTCGGTGACGCGTCGAAGGCGGCACGGATCCTCGGCTGGCGGCCGACTGTGCGCGCGCCCGAGCTGGCGGGCCTGATGGTCGATGCGGAACTCGAGGCACTCCCTGGGAAGGGAGGAGGCCCGGTGCCGGCCGTCCCTCTGCCCGCTCACCCGCTCGCCCGGCTCTGACCCGTTCCGGTGGCCGGACACGCCACCCGTCCCACAGAGGTTGTCCACGTGATCAAACTGATCAAGTCCAGCTTCCATCGTGAAGCCGAGACCAAGCGTGCCGTGGCCGAGTTCGTCCTGAGCCAGGACGTCCTCAGCATGAGCGAGCAGTGCCGGGCGTTCGAGACGGCTTTCGCCGAGAAGCAGGAGCGGACGTATGCGGTCTTCGTCGCCAACGGAAGCGTGGCCAATCTGCTCCTGATCCAGGCCCTGCTGAACCAGGGCAGACTTCAGCGTGGCGGGCGTGTCGGCTTCTGCGCACTGACCTGGCCAACCAACGTGATGCCCCTGATCCAGCTGGGTCTGGAGCCGGTCGCGATCGACTGCGAGCTGGACACGCTGAACGTCTCGCCCGAGGCCTTCGACGCACACATCGCCGGCTGCCAGGCGCTGTTCCTGACCAACGTCCTGGGGTTCTGCGACGATCTTCCGGCGCTGCGGCACATGTGTGACGACCGCGGTGTCCTCCTGATCGAGGACAACTGCGAGGCTCTGGGGTCGAGAACGAACCACACCTTGCTCGGCAACTTCGGTGTGGCCTCGACGTTCTCGTTCTTCGTCGGTCACCACCTGTCGACCATCGAGGGCGGCATGGTGTGCACCGACGACGAGGAGCTGTACGAACAGCTGGTCATCTCCCGTGCCCACGGCTGGGACCGTAACCTGCCTCCGGCCACGCGGGAGAGGGTGCGTGCCGAGGCCTGCGTGGACGACTTCCAGGCCAGGTACACCTTCTACGACCTGGCGTCGAACTTCCGGCCCACAGAGATCAACGGCTTCATCGGGAACCAGCAGATCCGGTACTGGGACGAGATCGTCGGCGCGCGGGTGGCCAACTTCGAGCGCTTCCAGCGGGCCATGGCCGGCAATGCGGATGTACTCCACTGCGACCTCAGTCATATGGACACCGTGTCGAACTTCGCCATGCCGGTCGTCTGCAGGACCCCCGAGCTGGCCCGGAAGTACCGCTCCGAGTTCGAGGCGGCCGGGGTGGAGATCCGTCCTGTCATCGCGGGTGACATCACGCAACAGCCCTTCTACCGCAAATACGTCCAGGACACGGCCGAACGGCCGAACGCGCGGCTCGTCCACACCAACGGCTTCTACTTCGGCAACAACCCCGAGATGAACGAGGAAGAGCTGACGACCCTGTGCGACTTGCTCGCCGGCTGACGAGTGAAGAGTACGGAGTAAGGGGCAAGCGGGATGAACCAGCAAGCGAAGATCTATGTCGCCGGGCACACCGGGATGGTGGGCCAGGCGATCGTGCGGCGACTGCGCTCCGAAGGGTACGAGAACCTGGTTCTGGCCACGCGGGCCGAACTCGACCTCACCGACCAACGTTCCGTGCGGGACTTCGTCATGACCGAGCGGCCCCAGTACGTCGTCGACAGTGCCGCGCGGGTGGGCGGCATCAAGGCGAACATGAGCCATCCCGCGGACTTCCTGTACGAGAACCTCCAGATCCAGAACAACCTGATCTGGTCGGCCAAGGAGGCGGGGGTGCAGACTTTTCTCTTCCTCGGCAGCTCCTGTATCTACCCCCGCGCCTGTCCCCAGCCCATGAAGGAGGAGTACCTCATGACGGGCAGGCCGGAACCCACCAACGAGGCCTACTCCTACGCGAAGATCGCAGGGATGAAGCTGTGCGAGTACATCTACGCCGAGTTCGGGATGAACTTCATTTCCTGTATGCCGACCAACATCTACGGCGAGAACGACAACTTCGATCCCGAGACCTCTCATGTGATCCCGTCTCTTCTCCGCAGGATCCATCAGGCAAAGGCGACGGGCTGTTCCGAGGTGACGATCTGGGGTACCGGATCGAGCCGGCGCGAGTTCCTGTATGTGGACGACTTGGCCGATGCCGTGGTGTGGCTGCTGTTCAACTACAAGAAGAAGCAGTTCCTGAACGTCGGAACGGGCGAGGACGTCTCCATCCTGGAGTTGGCCGAGCACATCGGCAAAGTGGTCGGCTACGAAGGACAATTCTCGTTCGACCGCACAAAGCCGGACGGGATGCCGAGAAAGCTACTGGATGTCACCAGGTTGCACGAGCTCGGCTGGAGTCACCGCACCGGGCTCGACGAAGGACTGAGGCGGACGTACGACTGGTTCCTGACCAATCTGGTCCCCCCTTCATGACGGATGCCGCTGAACCCCTTTCGCTCGCAGCCGGGCATGATCGCGGTTGACCCGGGCGTACTTCTCGGGAAGGTCTCGCCCGTGGTAGTGGGTGCGGCCGGGCAGAGCCTGGTGCCAACCAGCTCCGCTCCCTACTCCGCGCGTACTGCCCATCTGCCTCGGACGCCTTCCCGACCCGGGCCAATGGCCTGTGCCGACCCGAGGCCCGCGAACTCCTCAAGGGCGCACCGGCCCCCACCAAGGCCGCGCAGCTGACCCGCGCCCAGCTCCGGGCCGCACTCAAACGCGCCGGCCGCAAGCGCGGCATCGAGGCGGAGGCCGACCGCCTCCGCGAGGTATTCCGCGCCGACCGGGCTTACCAGCCACTGCTCGTCGAAGACGCACTCGGCAACGCAGATGCCCGCTCTTGTCCTGCAATCGGAGGCCGCCCGCACCGCCGCTGACGACCTCGCCGAGGCGGTGGAAGAGGCGTTCCCTCAGCACCCGGACGCCGAGGTCCTGCTGAGTCTCCCCGGACTCGGCGTCCACCTCGGCGCCCGGGTCCTGGCTGAGATCGAGGACGACCGCACCCGCTCCGCCGACGCCCGCGGCCTGAAGGCATACGCCGGTTCCTCACCCATCACTCGTCCAACACCCGGCGGTGGGTGAAGAACGACCGTCTGCACCACGCCGGACACGTGTGGGCCTTCGTTTCCCTGCGGGCCTCCGCCGGGGCGAACGCCCACTACCGTCGCCGACGCGAGCACGGCGACTGGCACGCTGCCGCCCAGAGAAACCTCTTCAACCGCGTGATCGGCCGGCTCCACCACTGCCTCCAGCACCGCAAGCTGTGCGACGAGCAGCTTGACGCCCTGGCATCGTGAGGCGTCTTCGGGCGTAGATGAGCCAGGAAACGTGCTCGTGAGAAGCGTTCACTCACTCAGGCTGACCGCGCTTCCCGAGCGTCCCGTGATGAGCGCCACACCCCAGCCACACACGAAGGAAATATCCTGCATGCCCAGCACACAGTCCACAGACCGGCCGCACACCGTACCGAAAAGGACCCGGCAAAGCGCACGACTGAGTTTGCCCGCTCTCCGAATCAGTCGACGGGACATCGGCATATCACTGATCTCGGCCTCCACCACGGCCGAGGTCCGGCCCCCACAGAAGGCACGGCGTACAACCCCCGACAACGTCATCCTGTCCTGGTCGGGGGTTTCGAAGACAAGTGCGGTGCGGGTGAAGAACATCCGCGCTCCGCGCTGGGTCATCTCATGGAAGAAGACGGAGTCCTCGCCGCCCGTCCTGTCGAACGCCGAGTTGAAACGCAGACCCGTGCGACAGACCGCGGACATTCGGACGAGTGTGTTCCCGGATTGGGCAGGCCCTTCCAGCGGCCCGTCATCCTGGGTCCTCACCTGGCGAATCAGCCGCCCCTCGTCGAGCCATCGGGGTGCCCCCTGAGGCAGACGGATCACGACAGGACCCACGACGACGTCGGCGTCGTTGTTCTCGGCACTGGCGACCAGGGCGCCGAGCCATTCCGGAACCGGCCGCTCGTCGTCGTCGATGAAAACCAGCGCATCGTACTGCCGGGCGGCGTCGATTGCCGCGTTGCGGACCTGGGAGTAACCGCGCTTCTCGACGCGCAGGTAAGCGACGCCGCAGACGGCCGCAGCCTCACGGGCCGACTTCGACCCGGCCGCCGAGTTGTCCAGGATCAGGATCGACACCGTGCGCGGACCACCGCTCTCGGTGACGCGAGCCTGCTGAACGAGGTCGTCGAGCAAAGGACGCAGCGGGCGCGCACCTGTGGTCGGCACCGCGATGAGAACGGACTTCAGCATGCTGGGCATAGGAGGCGATTGCCTGTCTGTGTTCCGGAAGAGCGGAGTAGTGGCCGCCGTCAAATCCGGTCGGGGTAGCGGAATTATTCCCGCGTTCGGACGGAGAGCCTAGCTGTGACAACTCCGGACATGGAGCGCGGACCTTTCACGGCCGCAGGAATCTCACTCGTCCGGGGCACGCCAGCCGATGCATCACAGGAGTCCGATTTCCAGCAGTCTCTCCCGGGCGGTACGGATTCGTACGCTCCAATCACCCACCTCACTCAGCCGGTTCAGTGCCCGGTCGACGACCGGCTGCCAGCTGCCGGGTGAGGCCAGGATGTCCAGCACCTGTTGAGCCGGATTGTTCCAATCGACCTCGACGACAGGATTGAAACCCATGAGGGTCACCAATTCCGAAGGTGCATGCCCGAGCACGAGACACCCTGACGCCATGCTTTCGAGATATCGCTGAGTCATCGTCTCCACGTTGCCGGAGCGCTGTGGATGCGTGAGCGAGGACGGGAAGCAGACCGAGATCACCGTATCCGACAGGCCGCGCCGCAGAGCGTGTTCATCTGCATACACCAGTCGGCCCGGTTCGTTCTCGTACAGGTGGGGAAGGGGAGAATGCAGCCGCACGGCCTCAGTGATTGCTTTGTGCCAGTCCGCGTGCCGACGTCCGAGCTCCAGGATGCCGACCATCCTCGCATCCAGGCAGGTGCCGGAATCGTGCCGAGCGACCCGTGTCGCCTCGGGGAGATGGATGACCTGGGACTGAGGCAACGCCTCAGCGAGGAATCGTGCCGACTGGAGGGCCGTGACGAAAACGGCCGGGGGCCGTAGGGGCCGCAGCCGACGGGCCCACAACTCCCAGGTCGGCTCCCACACGTCCCAGCAGTACGGGACGACATCTCCCGTGAGGCCGGCCGCGTAGAGCTGGCCGAACCGTGCTCCCATCATGGGGACGATGACCGGTCCTTTGCGGCGGCGCCGCCGATGAGGGAGGGAGAGGTGGGATCTGGCAAGAGTCCGACCGATCAAAGGCGGGGTCCCGACCTCCACGCCATGGGCGCCCTGTCCGATGAATTCGGCGACCAGATCCCTCACCGCATAGTGCGAGGGATGTTCCTCATGTAGCGGGACCGCCACGCGCAGTTCAGTGGTGGGGCGATCACGGGATCCAACGGCAGTCATTGCCCCTCCGCGGACTCCTCGCAGCGAAACGATCACGTGTCCGAATTCCCTTTGTTTTTCCGGCAGGCGACGAATATACATCGATTTCCTGTGATGCTGCCGTAGCATGCTGACACACTTCGCCAGGAAGGGACGTCCACACGTGGTTCTCCACGCTCACAGTTCAGTAGGGCCGGCCGCGTCGTGACCAAAGGAAGGCCGCCCGGCGAAGCCCGGGAAGAAGTATCGGTCCGGTCGCCTTTTCGGACAGGACCTCCGCCGCAGCGAGCACAGTCGGCACAGGAGCGGATCGAACCTCAGCAAAGCGTCCTCGCCCCCCATCTGCGGGCCGCCGGACGTTCACTCGGGGTCAAGGCCGTGAGTCTTCCCGTTACCGCGGTTTCCACCCTTCTTGCGACACGGACCGTGGTTGATGCCCTGGGTCCGACCGGCTTTGCCTTCTTCGCGCTCGTCACAACGCTTCCGCTGCTGTTGCCGCTCAATGATCTCGGTACCGGTGCGGCCATCGTGGAAGCGATGGGAAAGAGGAGCGCCGACGACCATCGGGACCTGCACGGAACGATTATCACAAGTGCGCGCCTGCTCAGTTGCGCGGGCATCTTGAGTGCCCTTGTGGGTATCGTTCCTGCGTGTTTTGGCGTGTGGAGCACCGTGCTCAATTCTGGGGCTCAGCGGTCTGGTGAGGTTTCGGTCGCCGTCGCCTTCACGCTCTTCGGGTGCAGCCTGCCGCTGAACCTGGGAAATTCCGTGTTGATCGCGTTGAACCGAACCCACATTGCCCTGCTTTTCCAAATGCTGGGCAGTGTCCTCACCTTGGGGCTCGTCGTGCTGTCGGGGGTCGTACATGCGCCGTCCACGGCCTTCATCGTGTCGGGCTTCGCTGCGCAGTGTCTGGTGGGCGCAGCCTGCCTGCTGTGGGCCGGGCGAATTCTCGGTCTGCCGCTGCTCGGGATGGTCCTGGGAAGCCTCGACACCCGGCACACTCCCACACGCATCTGGCACCTCGCCGGGCCCATGGCTGTCATCAACGCCGCTTTGGCCGTGGCCTATTCGACCGATCGGCTGGTCCTCGTCCATACCGTCGATTCCGATGCCGTCGCCGCGTACTCGGCCGGTGCGCGTCTTTTCGCACCCGCTGTAGCTCTGGCCAGCGCCACCGGTCTGCCCCTGTGGACCGTCTTCGCCCGGCAACGCGGCACCTCGGGTCGGCCGCACGCACGTCATGTTGCGCGCCATGTTGCGCGCCTGACCCTGTACTTCGCGGTCGGAGGCGCAATCCTCGGCGCGGGGCTGATCTTCTTCGGTCCGGCGGTCGCCTCCTGGATGTTGCACGGAAAGGTTGAGGTCGGGACGGGACTCATGGCTGCCTTCGCGGCCCTGCTGCTGGTCCAGTCCGCTTCCTATCCGGCCAGCATGTGGCTGACCGACGCCGCCGGTCTGAAGTACCAAGCGCAAAGAGCCGGAGTGATGGCGTTGGTGAATCTGGCCCTCTCGATCGTCCTGGCGCGTCATCTCGGTGCGAGCGGCCCCGTCATCGGATCGGTCGTCGCCGTCATGACCTGTCTCTTCCTCCCCAACCTCCGGAGGTCCATGTCCCATGCTTGACACGAAGATGCCCTCCCGGACAAGCACGGGGAAAAGCCGCATCATTGTGCAAGAGCTGCCCGTCAGGCAGCCGCAGCCAGTGCGCTCGTCGCGGGGGCAGGGCGGCCGTCTGGTTGTGGCTGCGGCTGTCGGCCTGGGCAATGCATGGGGACCTTATACACAGTCAGGTCTCACCATCGGACACGTTATCGTACTGATGATCACGCCTGTGGTCCTCGCCACTGCATGGCGTTGGAAGATGGCGCGTTGGAACGTTCTCCTCTTGCTTGTGTGGCTGCTCGGGGCCGCCCTGACCGAAGCTGTGGTGGACAACTCGATTCATGACACAGCCCTGGTCCTGTCCCGTCCGCTCGCCGTTCTTGTGAGTTTCTGCGGTGGGATGTGGGCCCTCCAGGGCCGGCCGGCTGTTGTTCGCGTGTACGTTGTGTCATTCGTTGCGGGACTGACATGCAATATCGCGATTTTCCTCCGGAGTAACCCGAGTATCGATGCGTGGAAGTACGGATACGGGCCGGTGGTCAGCCTGGCGGCGATTCTTGTCGCGTTCGCGCTGCTTTCCCGTCGGATGCGTGTCAGCGCAGCCGTCGTGGTGATCGCGGTGGCTCTCGTCAGTCTCTTTCTGGGGTTCCGCTCCGAGTTTATGATCGTTTGCTCGGCGGGTGCCGTGGCGGTGCTCGCCGGGCGTCGTGAAGCAAGGCTCAGTTGGAAAAGAGCCATCTTCATCACGGTTGGCTTGATCCTGTTTGCCGGCTCCGTCCCGACCCTTTATGGCTACCTGGCCTCCAAGGGGGCTCTAGGGGCGGAGCAGGAGTACAGATGGGAGGGTCAGAGCGAGGTGCAGGGCGGGGTACTGGTGGGGGCCCGTCCGGAAATCCTGGCATCCTATGTAATCATCAAGGAGTCCCCGTTGATCGGCAGGGGACTGACGCCTCAGGTGAGCCGCGAGACCCGGAGTGAGTTTCTGGGGAAGCTGCGGGCCGGCGATGTCGATTTCAACGAGCGTCGAGAGAATTACTATTTCGGCAGAGGACTTTTCCTCCACTCGGTTCTGTTTCAACTCTGGGCGGAGAACGGCATTGCGGTGCTTCCTGGAGTTCTGCTTCCCGTACTGCTCGTCCTGCTGTCCCTGGTTGTTGCGATCAGAAACGGATCCGGGCCGTATGCTCTGCTCTTCGCATTCCTTTTTGCGCAACTCGGCTGGGACCTCGTTTTCTCTCCATGGATGAGGCTCGAGGGTCTCTATCTCGGCACCGCTGCGGCGGCCGCCCTGCTTTTTCGTGGGACTTCTGTCTGGCCCCGCGAATTCCGTATGCCGTGACAAGCCAGGAGGCCAAGATGGTGCGCGTCGGAATGGTGGTACCCACGCTCGGCGATCGTCCCGAACTGCTGAGGGAGTGTCTGAATTCGCTGACCGGGCAGACATACACGGCGCCTCGCCTGGTTGTCGTGTCGACTCCCGGTGCGCTGACTGCCGTGGAGCAAACCACTTCTCCCGGTACCACTGTGCTCCCGCAGAGCGGCTCTGGCATTGTGGATGCGGTCATGACGGGCTGGAAATACTTCGGTGACGGCGTGGACGTCTTGGGTTGGCTGGGCGACGACGATCGGCTGCCCCCGGGGTCGATCACCCAAGCGCTACGTGCCCTTGAGCGCCAACCTGACGCCGCGATGGCATACGGTCAGGTGCGCTACATCGATGGCGGTGGAAAAGCCTTCAAAATCATGCGCCCTGGACGGGTGGGTTCGCTGATGTTGCGCCTGGGGTACAACATGGTGTATCAACCCGGTTGCCTTTACCGACGTACCGCGGTGGAGGCAATCGGAGGACTGGACGACAGCTTTCGTCTTGCCTTCGATGTCGATTTCCATCGGAGGCTCGCGGCCTTCGGAGGGCTGCGCTATGTCGCCTCGGTCCTCGGCGAAATCCGCTATCACCCGGACTCATTGACGGTCCGTAGGCTCTCCGAGTCACAGCGCGAAGCCGAGCTCGCGCTCAGTCGGCAGATGCCGGACTGGCTGCGCCGGACGAGACCGGTCTGGCGGCCGGCAACCGACGTTCTCCACCGAGCGTCGGCGAAGGTCGCGGGTCGGTGAGCCCGGTAACGCCGTTCAGGGACAGCGTCCATCCATCTCGAGCATGTGCACGACACCGTCCGCGAAACTGCCGCTGAACCGCTCCAAGGTGTAAAAGCCGGCGTCGGCCTCGCATCCCTTCTTCAGACGTGCCAACAGGATGGGATCGCAGAGTGCATCCGCTACCGTCTGGGCGAAGGATTCCTCGTCGTCCGGTGCGATCAAACAGTTTCGCCCGTTTTCCAGATACTCGAACTCCGGACCGTGGCCGGGCTGAGGAACGGTCACTACGGGAGTCTGCAAAGCGAATGAGACGACCGCGCACAGCCCTACGGCTCCCGGCGCCAGCATCAGATCAGCTGCCTGCCCGAGCAGCGCCCGTTTCTCGTCATCGAACACGTTGCCCAGGTACACCGTTTCTGCCCCCCGAGCATCGGCCTGCTCAACCAGGTGTCGCTCTGTGCCGTCGCCCGCCACCAACAGTCGAAATCCCGGCAGTCGCCGGGCGACCGAAGCTGCCGCCGTGAGAAGAAAACCAGTGCGTTTGATCGTGTCGAGCCCGCCGAGATAAACCGCAGTGCGGCCGGGGATGAGGCGATGGCGTTCCCGGAACGCTTGCAGGCGATCTTCCGCGACCCTTGCCCGTGCTTCCCTCAGCGCCGAGGTGTCGATGGAGTGATGCACCATCGTGATGCGCTCGGCCGGGAACCCCTGGGATACTTCGTGATCCGCCCCTGCCTGGGTGAATGCAAAAAACCAGTGGGCGCGACGGGTGAGTGCGCCCGTCGCGACCTTCCGGACCCAGCCTGCGGTTCTCAGGTGTGTGTACGTGTGCCCCCACAGAGCAATGGCCGGCGTGTGTCGGGGATTAAGTAGGGTCGTATAGAGCTCCAAATTGTGGAGTGCCTGTTCCAGTACCAATGCGTCACAATCCCTCGCCAGCTCACCGAGATCGCGATGGATCAGAGTTCGAGAGCCGATTCGGAATGTCCGCTGTCGCAAGTGAACGGCGGTTTCCAGAAATGCGGTGTCGGCGCGTACTGCTTGCTCGCCGTGGGCATCCCCATGGGCCACCACGAGTTCTACTCCGCGATCTGAGAGATCGATGGCAAGGCGCTGAAAGAATGCGGTGCGGTATTGTGAAATGTACGGCTGTACAATGGCGATTCGGCGACGAGGCATTTCTCTCCCCAGGTCAGGCGAGGTACCACCGGCCCGATCATTATTTGTGACTTCGGTGCTCGTTTCAATGTGGCTCGCTCGGAGAGTCGGCCACTTGGTCGGGGCTGTGCCGAGTATTAATATCATCGGTGCCGTGACCCCGTGGTGTGTCATTCCTCAACGTTCCGAGGAATCAAGGATACTCTCCGGATAAAGAGTGGGTGGGTTAAGAAGGAGAGGTGTCATGTCGAAGTCCGGGTTCTTTTCCCAGCAGCTTGTCAGCGCGCCGGTGAGGGGGGATCGGGATGCTCTGCTGCTGAACCTCTGTGCTGGACGTCGCGTCCTCCACGTTGGCTGCGCGGATTCCCCGTTGACCGCCGAGAGGCTGGAGAAAGGATCACTTCTGCACGCCAAGCTCTTGCGAGTGGCATCTGAAGTGCACGGTGTGGACGTCGACCTTGCCGGCGTCGAGCTCCTGCGTGACCGCCTGGGTGGTGAATATTCGGTGGCCGATGTCGCAGATCCGAAGGACAGAGGCGACCTGGTGAAATTCAGGCCTGAAATCGTACTGGCCGGTGATGTCATCGAACACGTGCGGGACGCCGCCTCGTTCCTGCGCGGCATTGTGAGCCTGATGCGGGAAGCGGGCGACGGTGTCGAGCTGATCCTCTCGACTCCCAATGGTTTGGCTGCCAAGAACCTGATCAACACGCTGGCGGGTCTGGAGATCATCCATCCGGACCATGTCTATGTCTTCACGCCTGCGTCGCTGGCGCGCCTCGTCTCTGACTGCGGGCTGCGCCCGAAACAGTGGTTCTTCTATCACGTCGACTCCGGCAACAGCCCCAGGGCTCGCTGCTACGACGCCGTTTCCCGCATCGCCGCCCATCTGCGGCCTGCCTTTTCCGAGGGGCAGGTCCTGGTCTGCCAGTCCATCCCCGAAGGAGCCTGAGGGGTACGCACGTCCGGAAAGGAAATCTCCTGGTGTTCTCCAGTGTCTGTGTCGTAGGGCTCGGCTACATCGGTCTGCCCACCGCCGCGGCCCTCGCCACCAACGGGGTTGACGTCATCGGCGTCGACGTCAACCCCGCCACCGTCGAACTGATCAACGCCGGCCGCGCCCCCTTCGTCGAACCCGACCTCGCGGTGGCCGTCAGCGGTGCCGTGGCCATGGGGCGGTTGCGGGCGACGGGGGCGCCCGAGTCCGCCGACGCCTTCATCATCGCCGTGCCCACGCCGCTCCATGAGGACCGCACCGCGGACCTGTCGTACGTGCGCAGTGCCGCGGCCTCGGTGGCCCCGGTGCTCAAGGCGGGCGACCTCGTCATCCTCGAGTCCACCTCGCCGCCCGGGACCACCGTGGAACTGTCCAGGTGGCTGGGCAAGCACCGGCCGGATCTGGCCTTCCCCCACGAGGTGAGCGACGCGCCCGACGTGCGGGTCGCCCACTGTCCCGAGCGTGTCCTGCCGGGGCGGACGATGATCGAGATCGTGACCAACGACAGGGTCGTCGGCGGGGTGGGGGAGGGCTGCGCGCAGCGGGCGCGCACGCTCTACGAGGTGTTCACCAAGGGCGAGTGTCTGCTCACCGACGCCACCACGGCGGAGATGGCCAAGCTCAGCGAGAACGCCTTCCGGGACGTCAACATCGCCTTCGCCAACGAACTGTCCATGGTCTGCGACCACCTCGGCATCGACGCAGGCGACGTCATCGCCCTGGCCAGCCGCCATCCCCGCGTCGACATCCTGCGCCCCGGGCCGGGCGTGGGTGGGCACTGCATCGCCGTGGACCCATGGTTCATCGTGTCCACCGCCCCGCAGCAGTCGCGGTTGATCCGGCTCGCCCGTGAGGTCAACGACGAGCGGCCCGGCTATGTGCTCGGTGAGGTCGTCCGGACCGCCGAACGGTTCAAGGACCCCGTGATCGCCTGCCTCGGCCTGGCCTTCAAGGCGAACATCGACGACCTGAGGGAGAGCCCCGCCCTGCACATCGTCACGCAACTGGCCGAACGGCGGGTCGGCCGGCTGTTGGTCGTGGAGCCGCACATCGGAGAGCTGCCGAAGTCACTGGCACGCCCGGGCGAGGTCGCACTCGTCGACGTCGTCACCGCCGTGCGGGACGCCGACATCGTCGTGCTGCTGGTGGACCACGACGCCTTCCGCGGCGTCAAGCGGACCGCGCTGCGTGGCAAGGCCGTGTTCGACACCCGCGGCCTCTGGCGCTGAGGCCGACTCGTCCGCGGTCCGTGGCACGGCACCGAACTCTGCGGGGCGTTCGCACAGCCCCATCCAGTGCCCGATCGCCCGTACGGTACGGTCCGCGGCACGACCGTCGCCGTACGGGTTGACGGCCTTCGCCATCGCGGCGTACAGCTCCCGGTCGTGCAGCAGCAGGCGTACCTGCTTCACGATGTGCTCGCGGTCGGTTCCCACCAACTGGCTCGTGCCGGCCCGGACGGCTTCCGGACGTTCCGTGGTGTCCCGCATGACCAGCACGGGCTTGCCCAGGCCCGGCCCCTCCTCCTGGATGCCGCCGCTGTCGGTCAGGATGAGGTGCGCGCGGTTCATCAGCCTGGCGAACGCCCCGTAGGCCAGTGGTTCCGTCAGGCGGATGTTGTCGAGGTGGGTGATCTGGGGCAGGATCGCCGCCCGCACCACCGGATTGGGGTGCAGCGGGAGCACGATGAGGAGTTCGGGCTCGGTGCGGGCCAGGTCGGCGAGGGCACCGCCGATGGACTCGATTCCGCTGCCCCACGACTCACGGCGGTGAGCTGTCACCAGCAGGACCCGGCGAGCGGTGTCGTCGAGGTCGGCCAGTGCCGGATCTCCGTAGTGCGCCTTCCGTCCCACCGCCCAGCGCAGGGCGTCGATGACCGTGTTCCCGGTGACCACCACGGACGATTTCGAGACGCCGCTCCGGAGCAGGTTGTCCCGCGCGTGCCAGGTGGGCGCCAGGTGCAGGGACGCCAGTTGGGTCGCGAGTCGGCGGTTGACCTCCTCGGGGAAGGGCGAGTACCGGTCGTCGGTGCGCAGTCCGGCCTCCAGGTGGACCACGGGGATCCGGTTGTAGAAGGCGGCGAGGGCCCCGGCGAACGCGGTCGTGGTGTCGCCCTGGACGAGCACTGCGTCCGGGTGCTCGTGCCGAAGCAGGGGGCACAGCCCATCGAGGACGCGGACGGTGATGTCGGCGAGGGACTGGTGCCGGCTGAGGATGTCCAGGTCATGGTCGGCACGGATGCCGAACAACGCGTGCACCTGGTCGAGCAGGCCGCGGTGCTGGGCCGTTACCGTAACCGTCGGACGGAACATCCGGGACTGGCTGAGTGCCTTGATGACCGGGGCCATTTTGATGGCCTCCGGTCTCGTCCCGTAAATGACCATCAATCGCTTCACCCGAGTCTCCTTCCGAGCGGCGCCGGACCGCGGCCGGGTGGGCCCCACCGGTGGTCGTATTCCTCGGAGCGGAATAAGCGCTCTCCGGGCACCAGCGAAGCGGTATTCCGCGACAATGCCCGCCAGGCCAAAGGCGTGTTCACCCCTCCGTATGGAGATTTTCGGCCGTCTGGTCCGCTCCGCAGGCCAGGCGCGAGTTCCTGTGGATTGCCCTGCCTACAGTGCGCCGTGGTTTCGCGTCCCCCATCCTGTAAGGCACGAAATGAAAACAGTGCTTCTGTCCCCGCGTACCGGTACCGTCACGGTGGGAGAAGTCCCCGCCCCCGAAGCAGTCCCCGGGCAGGTGGTGATCCGCAACGACTGGTCGCTCATCAGCGCGGGAACGGAGCGGGCCACCGTCTCGACCGGCGGGCAGAGCCTGATCGGCAAGGCGCGGCAGCGGCCCGAGCAGGTGGCGCAGGTACTCGACAGCGTGAAGCGGACGGGCCTCGCCGAGACCTACCGGACGGTCCAGGACCGTCTGGACCGTCCGGTGCAGCTCGGATACTCCTGTGCGGGCACGGTCCTGCGGACGGGCGAGGGAGTCGGCGACATCCGCCCCGGGATGCGGGTCGCCGCCGCCGGGGCCCGCTACGCGTCGCACGCGGAGATCGTGGCCGTGCCCCGCAACCTCGTGGTGCCCGTGCCGGACGGCGTGGACACCCAGTGGGCCGCCTTCGGCACGGTCGGCGCGATCGCGCTTCAGGGCATTCACCAGGCCGAGGCGGTACCGGGCTCCCGGATCGCCGTCATCGGCCTGGGCCTGGTCGGTCAGATCACACTGCATCTGCTGCGCGCCTACGGGTACGACGGGCTGGGCGTCGACCCCGACCCGGCCATGGTGGCGCTCGCCGAGTCTGCGGGCCTCACGGCCTTCCCGCGTGACGCCGACGGTCTGCCCGGTGTGCTCTCCCGGCGCTGGGCCGGTGCCGGTGCGGACGCGGTCCTCATCACCGCCGCCACGTCCAGCTCCGACCCCGTTGAGTTCGCCGGCCGCCTCGCCCGTGACCGTGCGACAGTGGTGGTCGTCGGCGACGTGAACGTGGCGCCACCGCGATCGTCGTACTACCACAAGGAACTGTCGATCCGGTACGCGCGGTCCTACGGCCCGGGCCGGTACGACCCGCGTTTCGAAGAAGGGGGCCAGGGGTATCCCGAGGGCTACGTCCCGTGGACGGAACGCCGCAACCTCGCCGAGGTGCTGCGGCTGCTGGCGACGGGCGCTGTGGACTTCGCACGGCTCAAGCCGCGGGTCTTCCCCATGGAGGACGCGGCCGACGCGTACGAGGCCCTGAAGCCGTCCGGGACCGGACGGAGCGTCGCCCTCCTCCTGCGCTACCCCGGCACCGCGCAGCTCGTGTCGCCGCCGGTTCCCCCGCCCGGCACCCGCAGGTGGAGCACTCCGCGGGGAACCATTCGGGTCGCGGCGATCGGAGCGGGCAACTTCGCGACGCGGACGCTCTTTCCCGAGTTGGCGCGAGAGCCCAACGTCGCGTTCTCGTGGGTGGCCGGGGGACGGGGACTGTCCGCCGCGCACCAGGGCCGGCGGTGGGGCTTCCGTACCGTCGAGCAGAGCGTCGACACCGGCCTCGCCTCGGGCGACGCGGACTGCGTGATGGTGCTCAGCCGCCACGACAGCCACGGCCGGTACGCGGCTCGGGTGCTGAAGGGCGGCGCCGCCCTGTACTGCGAGAAGCCCCTGGGCCTCACGGAGACGGAACTGGAGGACCTCGCCGACGCGTGGCTGCTCTCCGGCGCCCCGGCGATGGCGGGGTTCAACCGGCGGTTCGCCCCCGCGCTGCGGGACCTGCGCGCCGCACTCCCTGCCGGAGCGCCCCTCCAGGTCGTCTACCGGGTGTTTGCGGGCCGGCTCCCGGCCGAGCACTGGTACTTCGACCCCGGGCAGGGCGGCCGGCTGCTCGGTGAGGTGTGCCACTTCATCGACACCGCGGGCTTCCTGGTCCCCGGCAGACCGGTCGCCGTGCGGGCCGTGGGCGTGGACGGCAGGGACCCGGCCACCGCCCAGAGCGTCACCCTCCAGGTCACGTACGACGACGGGTCGGCCGCCTCCGTCGTGTACGGGGGGCTGACACCGCCCGGCGCGCCGAAGGAACTTCTGGAAGTGGCCGCCGACGGGGTGGCGGCCAGGATCGACGACTTCGGTTCGCTCACCGTGTGGAGGGGCGGCAGGGCGGCCACGACGAAGTACCGCGGCGCGCCCAAGGGGCACGCGGCCGAGATGCGCGCCCTGGTCCGCCTCGTCCGCGGCGAGCAGTTGGACGCGGCGACCGCGGCCGCCGCCGACTTCGGCGCGGCGCTGTGGAGTTCTCTGGTCGCATGCCGCGCGGCCCGCTCACTCGCGGAGGACCGTGTCATGGAGACCGCCCCCTCCACACCCGCTCTGGTCAGGGCTCTGGGATGCGCGCCCGCGGCCGCCGTGCCCGAACCGGGTCGGCAGGCTCCTGGTTCGGCCTCGGTCACGGCAGCGCTCTGATGTGCGGCTTCGTCGTCCTGCTGAACGGGGCCGGGCGGGGCCGACCGTCCTCGCACCCGGACCCCTGTGCGGCGATCGCGCACCGTGGCCCCGACGCGAGCGGACACCTGGATCTCGACGGGGGCACCTGGCACGCGGCGCTGCACTTCCGCCGCCTGGCCGTCGTGGACCTCGACCCCAGGAGCGACCAGCCGTTCGGGTCCCCCGAGCGGGGCGTGATGGTCTACAACGGCGAGATCTACAACACCCCGTACCTGCGTGAGGTGCTGCGGAAGCGGCACGTGATGTTCACGACCGAGGGCGACACCGAGGTCCTCTACGAACTGCTGCTGCAGCCGGACGCGCCGCGGCTGCTGGACCAACTGGACGGTATGTTCGCCTTCGCCCTCGTCCTGCCCGACGGCGAACTGCGCTACGGGCGTGACCGGCTGGGCATCAAACCGCTGTACGCGGCGTCGGACGGGGCGGGCCGGCTGGTCGGGCTCGCCAGTGAGATCGAACCGCTGCGCGCCGCCGGGCTGGCCGGCGACGCCGACCCGGTCGCGGTGGCGCAGGGCGCCATGTTCCTGTGGACGCCCCCGCCGCGGACCGGCTGGCAGCGCGTTCGTACGGTTCCGGCAGGCACGGTGCTGTCCCGGCGCGCCCCCGAGTACGGCCGGCCCTCACCCTGGTGGCGGGCCGGTGCCGCTCAGCCCGCCGAGGACATCGGCGCCGCGGTCCGTGAGTCGGTGGCCCGGCAGGTGCGTGCGGACGTGACGGTGGGCCTGCTGCTGAGCGGAGGTCTGGACAGCACCTGGCTGGGCGTGGAACTGCACAGGGGGGGCTTCGCCGGACCCGCCTTCGCCGCTCGACCGGGGGGCGGTGCGGCCACTGCGGAGCCGTTCGAGGACGACGCTCCCTACAGCGCCCGGGTCGCCCGGCGGCTGGACCTGCCGCTTACCTGGGTCGACCTGGATGTCGACGTGCTGCGCCGGATCCCGGATCTGGTCACCACCATGGAGCTGCCCTTCGGGGACCCGGCCGCCATCGCCCTCATGCAGCTTTCGCACGCCGCCCGCGGCAAGGCCACCGTGCTGCTGTCGGGGCTCGGCGTCGAGGAGTTGTTCCTCGGCTACGAGCGTTACCAGGCCGTGTTGCTGCTGCAGCGGCTCCCCGCGTGGGTGCGCCCCGCCCTCGGCGCCACCGTCCTCGTTCCGCCACCCCGGCGCTACCGGGGCCGCGCGGACAAGTTCGGGCGGCTGCTCCAGCTGGGTGCCCGCGACTGGTCGTGGGCGACGCAGGCGTACTACTCCGGGCAGGAGTGGGCCACGCTGTCGCCGCTCGTCGGGCTGGGCGCGGTCACCGAGCGGCATCGGGAGGTGGCGGACGCGGTGCTCGACGCCGGCGGGACTCCCCTCGCGGCGCTGGCGGAGTGCGACCGGCGGCTGTTCCTGCCGGGCCTCAACCTGCTGTACGGCGACCGCGCGTCGATGCGTGCCGGCGTGGAGTTGCGGGTGCCGTTCCTCGGGGAGTCGGTGGTGGCCACCGCCCTCGGCGCCGTTGCCGAGGAGCAGTTGCGGCTGGGCGACGGCAAGGCGTGCTTCCGCGCGGCCGCGCTGGCCTCCGGCGTACCGGAGTTCGTCGTCCGGCGCCCCAAGACGGGGTTCGGAGCGCCGGTGCGGTCGCTGCTGCGCGAGCACGGTGACCGGCTGTGGGCCGAGGTACGACGCGCCCCGTTGTTCGACGACCTCTTCGACCGGCGGACTGCCGACCGCCTCGTCGCCCAACACGTGCAGGGGCGGCGGGACCGGGGTCTCGCGGTGTTCGGGCTGCTCTGCGCGGCCGTGTGGTGGGAGCGGAACACGGCGGGAGGCTTCGGGCGGACGGCTGACGTTCTGGCGGGCTATCAGGCGGCCGCGGCCCGCTGACCGGCCGGGTCCGCGGACCCGGGGCCGCCCGGCAGCGCGGCGCCGAGTGCGGTCAGCGCGTCCAGCAGGGGGGCGGCGCTCCATCGGGGCGACTCCCACAGGGCTCTGTTCCCGTGGGAGCCGCCTGCCCGTGTCCCAGTGCCGAGGCCGGGGTAGCGGTCCACGACGGCCGCCAGGACGGAGCGGGCGAAGTCGGCCCCGACGAAGCCCTGCCCGGCCGCCCACGCCGCCATGCGCACCGCAGTCGCGTCGTTGTTCGGGTCCCGTCTGGTCCGGCCGTCCGCGAAGTAGCGGGGCAGGGGGCCGTCGAACAGGTGCCGCAGGTAGTAGTCCGTCCCGCGTTCGAGAGGGGTCCGGACGTCCAGGCCGAGCAGCGCTCCCGCCTGGGCGAGGCGCAGCAGTACGTATCCGGTGTGGAAGCCGTCCACCCAGTCCAGTCGTGGGCCCCGCCCGTACGGCCACGAGCCGGCGGGACGCTGATCCTCCAGGCTCACCTCGACCGCACCCCGGGCGGCATCGGCCAGCCGGTCCGCCAGGGCGCCGGGCAGGGTCCCGGTGCGGGCCAGGCGGGCGGCGAGCGCGGCACCCATGAGGTTGGCGTTGTGCACGAGGGTGCCGCTGGTCGGGGTGTAGGTGAAGAACACGCCGTTGTGGAGGTGCTCCAGCAGTCCGTGGGCGAGTGACCGCACGGCCTCGACGTCGAGCGTCCCGGTGTCCAGACAACCGTCCGCGCAGAAGGTGGTGGCCACCAGGTTCGGGACGGAGGCGGGGTAGTACGCCCAGCGGGTCTGCACGTCGAACTCGTAGCGCCACAGTCCGGCGTAGCGTCCGGACATCTGCTCGCCGGCCGTCCACCGGCCCAGCCGTGCGGCGCGCTCCTGCCACACCGGGGAGGCGGAGAGCCGGGCGCAGGCGCCGGCCGCGGTTCCGGCGGCCGTGGCGGTGCGCAGCGGGCGGATGCCCAGGATTCCCCGCAGGTCGATCCGGCTGCGTTTGACGGTCTGCAGGACCGCCTGGCGGAGCACGCGGTGCACGGCCAGCCGTCCCGCCGGGCCGGTGAGCCCGTCGTACGGGTCGGGGCCGGCCCAGTCGCGGGCGTCGGCCCAGCGGAAGAGCCTGTCCGCCAGGGCGAGCACGTCCGCGGTGTCGCGGGGCTCGCAGAGGGGGTCCCCAGCCGTGCGGCGGTCCGGTTCGGAGCGGTCCTGGGGCGAGGGGGCGGTGGGGGTGCTTCTCGACAGCATGGGTCCTCCGGCGATCAGTAGGCACCGGTGCCCGCGAAGACGGCCCGCACCGTCCGCATCAGCACCTCGAGGTCAACGGACGGCGACCAGTTGTCCACGTACCGCAGGTCCAGAGCGATGGTCTCGTCCCAGGAGAGGTCGGAGCGGCCGCTGACCTGCCACAGGCCGGTCAGGCCGGGCTTGACGGCCAGCCTGCGCAGCTCCACCTCGTCGTAGCCGGCGACCTCTTCGGGCAGGGGTGGCCGCGGGCCCACCAGGGACATGTGTCCCTGGACCACGTTGAACAGCTGGGGCAGCTCGTCCAGGGAGTAGCGGCGCAGCACCCGGCCGACGTGGGTGATCCGGGGGTCGTGGCGGATCTTGAACATCTGGCCGCCCTGCTCGTTGGCAGCGGCGAGCTGGTGCCTCATCCGCTCCGCGTCCGCGACCATGGTGCGGAACTTCGCCATGGTGAAGGGCTTCCCACCGCGGCCGATGCGCGTCTGCCGGTGCACGACGGGGCCCGGGGAGTCCAGCCACACGGCGAGGGCCACGGCTGTGAACACCGGGGCGAGCAGCGCGATCAGCAGTACGGCGCCCAGCCGGTCGGTCGCCGACTTCAGCAGCGTCGCGCATCCCCGCCTCAGGGGCGGGGCCACGTCCAGCAGCGTGAGCCCGGCCACCGAAGAGACGCCCACCCGGCGCCGGGCCACCTCGGTGAGGCCCGGTACGACCACGAGCGGGCACTCCTCGCTGTGCAGGGCCCACGACAGCCGCCTCAGGCGCGGTCCGGTCATGCACGGCCCCGTCATGACGAGGACGACCTCCACGTCGAGCCGGCGGGCCGCATCGAGCACCGGGGCCGAGTCGGCCGCCATGTGCGGTGGCGCCTGTCGGTCGAGGCGGGCGGCGGCCAGGGCCGGCGCCTGCGGGTCCTCGTCGCCGATAGGGCACACTCCGACGACGACGAACTCGTGGTCGGTGCGCTTGGCGAGGTGCCTCACCAGACCGTCGATGGCGTTCGCCTCGCCGATCACCAGGGCCCGGCGGACGGCCCGGCCGTCGCGGCGGCGGGCCACCAGGTGACGGTGGATCAGTGCGTGCACGATGGCACTCGTCGGGGCGCAGGGCACCAGGGCGGCCAACGCGAAGAGGAAGGGTGACTCCTCGCCTGTCGCCGCCCGCACGACAGCGAGCAGTCCGACCAGCACCAGCCAGTCCTGCAGCGCGGGGCCGAGGTTGTTGCGCTCACCGAGACGGCGTTCGGCATATCGTCCTCGTGCGCCGCGCACGAGGATCCACGCCGCAGCCGCCACCGACGCGTAGGTGACGGCACGCGTGCTCCCGGACATCGCGAAGGCCAGATAGACCGGCACCAGGGCGCCGGCCCCGTCGCCAAGGACGGATACAAGCCCGTACCAGGGAGGTTTGCCGGTGCGGCGCCCGGCTGGTCGCCGCTCTCGGACGACCTGTGTCTGCGCCGGTCTTGGTACTGGTACGTGGGGCATGGTCTCCCCAGGCAGCGACATTAGTCCTCCAAGCTGGTCAAAAAGGACTAATTGAGTGTGTCTGGCAGACCGCGGGGGAGCGCGTCGCGACGCTGGACCGCGAGTCAACTCTCACCCGATGAGCAGAGCTTCATGACCCGCGCATATACGAAGCACGCGGAATCGGAGGGGCCGATGCACAGTCGAGGGGCCGGGGTCGCACCCTGCGACTCCGGCCCCTCGACGGCGTACGAGCGCCGGTTACTTCACGGGCTCTGGCTCCGGCTCGCTCTCCGTCTCGGCCTCGCCAGCCGGGTCGACCGGGGTCTTGACGGAGTCGAGGAGGAGCTGGGCCACGTCCACGACCTGGATGGACTCCTTGGCCTTGCCCTCGTTCTTCTTGCCGTTGACCGAGTCGGTCAGCATGACCAGGCAGAACGGACAGGCCGTCGACACGATGTCCGGGTTGACGGAGAGGGCCTCGTCGACGCGTTCGTTGTTGATGCGCTTGCCGATGCGCTCTTCCATCCACATCCGCGCGCCGCCGGCGCCGCAGCAGAAGCCGCGTTCCTTGTGGCGGTGCATCTCCTCGTTGCGCAGGCCGGGGACCTTGCCGATGATCTCGCGCGGGGGCGTGTAGATCTTGTTGTGGCGGCCGAGGTAGCAGGGGTCGTGGTAGGTGATGATGCCCTCGACCGGGGTGACGGGGACGAGCTTGCCCTCGTCGACCAGGTGCTGGAGCAGCTGGGTGTGGTGGATGACCTCGTAGTCGCCGCCGAGCTGGGGGTACTCGTTGCCGAGGGTGTTGAGGCAGTGCGGGCAGGTGGCGACGATCTTCTTGGCCGACTTCGGCTTCTTGGACTCCGGCGTGACGTTGCCGTCCTCGTCGGTCTCCTCGCCGAAGGCCATGTTCAGCGCGGCCACGTTCTCCATGCCGAGCTCCTGGAACAGCGGCTCGTTGCCCAGCCGCCGCGCCGAGTCGCCGGTGCACTTCTCGTCGCCGCCCATGATGGCGAACTTCACGCCCGCGATGTGGAGGAGTTCGGCGAAGGCCTTGGTGGTCTTCTTCGCGCGGTCCTCCAGGGCGCCGGCGCAGCCGACCCAGTACAGGTACTCGACCTCGGAGAGGTCCTCGATGTCCTTGCCGACGACAGGGATCTCGAAGTCGACCTCCTTGGTCCACTCCAGGCGCTGCTTCTTGGCCAGGCCCCAGGGGTTGCCCTTCTTCTCCAGGTTCTTGAGCATCGTGCCCGCCTCGGACGGGAACGCGGACTCGATCATGACCTGGTAGCGGCGCATGTCGACGATGTGGTCGACGTGCTCGATGTCCACCGGGCACTGCTCGACGCAGGCGCCGCAGGTGGTACAGGACCACAGCACGTCCGGGTCGATGACGCCGTTCTCCTCGGCGGTGCCGATCAGCGGTCGCTCCACCTCGGCCAGAGCCGAGGCAGGCACCGAGGCGAGCTGCTCCTCGGACGCCTTCTCCTCGCCCTCCGCCGTCTTGCCGCCGCCGGCCAGTAGGTACGGCGCCTTGGCGTGGGCGTGGTCCCGCAGGGACATGATGAGCAGCTTGGGGGACAGGGGCTTGCCCGTGTTCCAGGCCGGGCACTGCGACTGGCAGCGGCCGCACTCGGTGCAGGTGGAGAAGTCCAGCAGGCCCTTCCAGGAGAACTGCTCGACCTGCGAGACGCCGAACACGTCGTCGTCACCGGGGTCGGTGAAGTCGATCGGCTTGCCGCCGGACGTCATCGGCTGCAGCGCGCCCAGCGCGGTCCCGCCGGTGGCGTTGCGCTTGAACCAGATGTTCGGGAAAGCCAGGAAGCGGTGCCAGGCCACACCCATGTTGGTGTTGAGCGAGACCGTGATCATCCAGATCATGGTCGTGCCCAGTTTGATCATTGCGGCCAGGTAGGTGAGGTTCTGCAGCGTGGAGAGGCTGAGGCCCTTGAACGCCAGGATCAGCGGGTACGAGGCGAAGTACCCGGCCTCGTAGTGGCCCACGTGGTGCAGGGCGCCTTCCAGGCCGCGCAGGACGTAGATGGCCAGGCCGATGATGAGGATGACGTACTCGACGAAGTACGCCTGGCCCATTTTCGAGCCGGCGAACCGCGACTTGCGGCCCGGCCACGAGGGCAGGCTCAGCAGGCGGATGATCATGAGCGTGGCGATGCCGAGGGTGGTCATCGAGCCGATGAACTCGATGTACATCTCGTACGGCAGGAAGTCGCCCACGATCGGCAGCGTCCAGTCGGCCTCGAACAGCTGGCCGTAGGCGTTGATGATCGTCGGCGGCAGCGTCAGGAAGCCGATGGCGACGAACCAGTGGGCGATGCCCACGATGCCCCACCGGTTCATCCGCGTGTGGCCGAGGAACTCCCGTACCAGGGTCACGCTGCGCTGGTAGGGGTTGTCGGTCCGGCTGCCGGCGGGCACGGGCTGGCCGAGCCTGAAATACCGGACGAACTGGCCGATGGCGCGTGCGAACAGCGCAACGCCGACCACGGTCAGGACCAGCGACACGATGATCGCGGCGAGTTGCATTTGGGGGCTCCTCGGGCCTGCGAGGTTTGCTCCGTTGTACTTCCGGTGTACTACGAAGGTGTGATTACTAGACGGTAACTTATGCGGTGCGTCTGAGATTACCGACTTATGCCGCCGCACTGTAGTGGCGCAAGCGGTGATCTGCGTCGCTGTTGGGGGCGTCCTCGCGGCTCGGCCGGCGCAGCCGCTCGACTGCGCCGGCCAGTACGAATACCACACGATACATTTTGGCCAGAACGCCCTGGTGACCCGGAATCGGCCCGTTCCGGGTGGGCCGCGATGCCGTGCAGCGCCGACCGGGGGACGAGTCCGTCGTCGCCCGGACACCGTGCCTCCCGCTCAGGCGCGTCCGCCCCCGAGCGGCGTACGCACCCGGTCATGACCCGTACGGCCTAGAAGGCTCATGAAGATCTTGGTGAGCCTTCTAGGCCCGGCAGGTGCCTCCGGGTTTCAGCGTGGCCCGCAGCGGCGTCACCAGGGGTTGCTGCAGCAGGGTGGGGGTGCCGTTCGCGTGCCGTTCCAGAAGGTGCAGCACCAGCGTCCGGCTGGAGCCAGCGGGCAGCTCCAGGTCCAGCGTGTACACGGGGTGGCCGCGTTCCTCGTCGGACGTGGGCAGCGCCGTGCGGCCATCCAGAGTGGCGCCGGTGAGGGTGGCCCCGGCCCCGGCGTAGTACGACACCAGCAGTCGGTTGTCACCCGGCCTGGTGCGGTAGGGCGGGTGGTCCTCCCGCAGCGTGACGTAACCGGGCAGGCCGGAGGCCGGGGCCCGGTTGGTCAGGGTCACGGTCACGGTGACGGGGCGGCCGCCGCCGGTGCAGCCGCCCGCTTCCCAGACCAGGCGCCGGTCGAGGTAGTAGTCCAGCTTGGAGCCCGCCGCGTTGTTCACCACGAGCCCCGCGAAGGGGCCGGGGGAGTCCGGGAGCGTGCCCGAGTAGGGGCGCGACTCCAGGAGGCGCTGCTCTTGCGCGTGGGCGCTCCACACCTTCAGCCGTCCCTCCCGCTGGGCGTCGTTCACAGCGGCGAGCAGCGGGGGCAGGCGGCGTGTGTCGTCGGCAGCCGCGAGCAGGGGCCCGGCGGCGGCGCGGGCCGCGTCGACGAAGAACGCCTTGCGCCGGGCGACGTCGTCGTAGATCGCGTAGCTGGCCCGTTCGGTGAGATCCACGACGTTGTCGGCGGTGAGCTGGGTGCCGTCGGCCATCCGGGCCGGGCCGGTGACCCGCAGGAAACGGCTCAGTGTCACGGGGTCGATGGCGATCGCGCCGTCCACGCGCTCGCCGGTGTGCTCGCGCCAGTACGCGGCCCAGATACGGGCCGCGTAGGGGAAGTGCGGGCTCATGTTGGAGTTGGGCCACGTACGGGTCGGATCGTCGCGCTGGTAGCGGGCGTCGAAGTCGGCTCCCAGGTCGATGTCCGCCTTCGCCGTGGCCATCTCGGTGTTGTTGCCGAACCGCTCGAAGGACAGATGGCCGTGCCGGGCCCGCAGCACGGCGAAGGCCCCCGGCAGGCCGCCGGTGCCGCGTGCCTCGGCGAGGTTCTGGAAGGCGAGGAAGTAATGCCGTTCCCCCTCTGCGCCGAGCATCGGCGGCAGGACACGAGCCGCCACGGACGCGTCGGTCATCACCGGGGCGAGGCGGTCGAGCTGCTTCGCGAGCCCGGCACGGGCCCGGTCGGCCGACGGCAGCCACGTGGACCGGGGCAGCCCGTGCACGTCGGCCCGTACCTCGGCTGCCACGCGCGCGGCCCGGGCGACGTCCGGCGCGTGCTGCCCCAACGCCGTGAGGGCCTCGGACATCCCCGCGCCATGGCCGTCCGGCCTGGTCTGGGGCAAGGCGCGCGCCAGCGGGGCCAACACCTCGCCGGCCAGGCGGTCCGCCGCGTAGGCGGCGCCGCGCACGGTCCTGACCGGCTCCCCGAGGAAGGGCAGGGCGGCGGCGGAGTACCAGGCCGGGCCGGTGGTGAGGCGGTGCGCCCGTGCGGAGTGGGCGGCGGCGGAACGCACCGCCTGTTCCCAGGATCTGGTGGCGGGGGGCGGCGCCCCGGCGGCGGAGCCGGGCGTCGACGCGGGCGCCGTCGACTGCCGTAGCGCGTCGAGGTCCCGCTGGGCCGCCATCAGCTCTGAACGGGCGAGCAGTCCGGTGACACCGATCCAGGCGGCGCCGGCCAGCGGGAGCGCCGCGGCGGCCAGCAGGGCGTACCTGAGCACACGACGGCGGCCCGGCGCCCGGCCGCCGGAGCGGCGGGGGCGGCCGGGCACGGGGACGGCGTCCCGGTCAGGACCGGGACGCCGTGATACCGCCGTAGTCAGGTCCCGCTCCGTCATGAATTGCGGCGACGGCGCACGGCCATCATCGCGCCGGTGCCCGCCGCGAGCAGCCCCGCTGCGGTGCCGCCCAGCGCCAGGGCCTTCTCGTTGCCGGTCTTCGCGAGGCTCGGGCGGTGCTGGTCGTGTCCGCCGTGTTCCTTGTCTCCCTTGTCTCCCTTGTCTCCCTTCTGGTCGCCGTCGTGGTCGCTCTTGTGGTCGCCCTTGTGGTCGCCGTCGTGGTCTCCCCTGTGGTCGCCCTTGTGGTCGTTGTCGTGGTCGCCCTTGTGGTCGCCGTCGTCGTCGCCGTCGTGGTGGCCCTCCTTGCGCGTCACCGTGATTTCGGTGGATGCCTCCAGCCTGGGGTCCTTGCCTTCCAGCTCGAAGACGTGCTCCCCGGGCTCGGTGCGCTTGGGGATCTCCACGCGGCCCTTGACGGTTCCGTTGTCGTCCGCCCTGAACTTGCCCAGGAAGATCTCATGCCTGTTGTCCAGCTCCGCGATGACCTTCTGGTCGGGGGAGAAGCAGGTGCCTTCGAATTCCAGGTCGCCTCCGGCGCGCACCTTCTTGGGGTGGACCTTGACATGCGGGGGCTGCGGCGGGTACGCCGGGCATGGCGTCGGCGGGTAGGGATCCGCGTGGGCGGTCGACATCCCCACCAGTGGTGCGGCGACAAGTACGGCAGCTGATCCTGCCGCTGCCAGAGCAGTTCGCCACCTGGGCGATGCTGTCATCTTCTTCACTCTCCTCGACTTCGGTCCGGGCCGGGCTGCAGCGTCAGCCGTAATCAAGATCAGGAATACATCGAATATATGGGGAATACCGACACCAAATCGCCTGAAGTTGCCCAGAAGCCATCGGATGGTGTAGCGGTCGCCTTCGATGGAGCAGGGCGTCACCCCGGCGAAGTGGCCGGGCGGTGTACGACGCAAGGGTCGTTCGGCGGGCCGACATGAGGGTGGCTCCCCCGGTTGAGGCGTGCGAGTCCCTATCTTCAGCTGCACGTATAGGGAACGGAACATCCCATTTCGGGCCGTTCCCTCCGTTCTATGAGGGGTGCAGCTTGGATCTCCACGGATTCCTGAAGGCTCTTGCCAGACGCTGGCCGACTGTCGTGGCCTGTCTGGTCCTCGCCGTCGGTGCGGCGGTCGCCATGACGAGTTTGAGCACTCCTATGTACGAGGCAAGAGCACAGCTCTTCGTCGCCACCCGCACCGCCGAGGACACCGCCCAGATGAACCAGGGCCAGAGCTTCTCGCAGGCGCGCGTGCAGTCGTACGCCGAGATCGTGACGACCCGCCAGGTCACCGCTCCCGTGGTGAAGGAGCTGGGGCTGCACACCACACCGGAGAAACTGGCCTCTCAGATCAAGGCCGTTGCCCCGCTCAACACCGTGCTCATCAACATCACGGTCAAGGACACCGTGCCCCGGCGTGCGGCGCGCATCGCCAACGCCGTCGCGGAACGGTTCAGTTCGGTCGTCGAGCGACTGGAGACGCCCAAGCAGGACCCCTCGAAGCGGTCCAGGGGGAACCGCACGGGCGACAACGGCGCGACCATCTCTCCCGTCTCCCTGGGGGTCACGCAGGAGGCCGTCGCCCCCACGGTTCCGGTCTCGCCGCGCCCGATGCTCAACCTGGCCGTGGGAGTTCTCGGCGGCCTGTTCCTCGGTGCCGGGCTCGTCGCCCTTCGTGAGACCCTCGACACCACCTTCAAGGCCAGCGAGGTACTGGGCGAGTTCACCGCGCTGCCGGGTCTCGGCACCATCCCCTACGACAGGAACGCCCCCAAGCAGCCGCTCGTCAGCGCCGACGGCCATTCCAGGCGCGCCGAGGCCTTCCGCAAGCTGCGGACCAACCTCCAGTTCTCCCAGGTCGACGACCCGCCGCGGATCATCGTGGTGACGAGTTCGCTGCCCGGTGAGGGCAAGACCAACACCGCGGTGAACCTCGCGCTCTCGCTTGCCGAGGCGGGTGTCTCCACCTGTCTGGTGGACGCCGACCTGCGCCGCCCGTGCGTGGCCCCGACGTTCGGCCTGGTCCAGGACGCCGGTCTGACCACGGTGCTCATCGGGCACGCCCGCATCAAGGACGTGGTGCAGCAGGTCGCCGGAGGGCTCTCGGTACTCGCCGGCGGTGCCGTACCGCCGAACCCCACGGAGCTGCTCGCCTCGGCACGCATGGAAGAGGTACTGCGCGAGCTGGCGGACACCTACGAGACCGTGATCGTCGACACCGCGCCGCTGCTGCCGGTCGCCGACACTCTCGGACTGGCGTCGCTCGCTCAGGGCACGCTGCTCGTCGTACGCGCCGCGAAGCCCAGCCGGGACCAAGTACGCACCGCCAGTGAATCACTGGAGCGCGTGGGCGCCCGCATCCTCGGCACCGTCTTCAGCATGGCTCCGGTTTCCACGGGCGGTCGCTACGGCCGCTACGGCCGCTACGGCCGCTACGGCGCCTACGGGCAGTACGGCGAACTGCCCGCTCCTCGTACGGCGCTCCGGCGGGAGGAGGCGGTCGCGCCCGCGGTGACGCGACCAGCGGGCGAGAAATGACCGGCGTCCTTTTCGTCTGTACGGGCAACGTGCACCGCTCGGTCTTCGCCGAGCGGCTGCTGTCCGCCAGGCTTCCGCCCGGCTCGGCCGTGCGGCCGGAGAGCGCCGGAACAGAGGCGTGGCACGGCTCCGGCGTGGACGGTTCCACCAGAG
Source organism: Streptomyces sp. NPDC020192 (assembly GCF_044388685.1). Lineage (NCBI taxonomy): Bacteria > Bacillati > Actinomycetota > Actinomycetes > Kitasatosporales > Streptomycetaceae > Streptomyces > Streptomyces sp. NPDC020192. Next base: position 42,610 of record NZ_JBIRXG010000009.1, read on the forward strand.
CGGTGCTGGAGGAACTGGGCGCCGACGGCTCCGGCTTCGTGTCGCGCCCGCTCACCGCGCGGCTCGTCGCCGACGCCGCGCTGGTCCTCGGGCTGGCGTGCGAGCACCGGGAAGCGGCCGTGCGCCTCGCGCCGTCGGCGATGCGGCGCTGCTTCACGCTGAAGGAGTTCGTGCGTCTCGCCGCAGGGGAAGCCGAGGGCACGCCGGACGGCGGGAGACCGAGGGGTGCGGGCGGTCTCGACGGCGTGGTGATGGCCGTGGCCGCCCGCCGGGGTGCCGTCACCGCCGTCCCGCCGGACGAGGACGACATCGCGGACCCCTTGGGGATGCCCCAGCACGTGCTGTACGGGTGTGCTCGTGAGATCGACGCAGAGGTGAGCAGGCTCGCCCGGCTGTTGGATCCCGGCCCCGTCCGGTGATCCGCGTCGCCGAGCCAGACGTGACCGGGTGCGGTGCGACGGCACGCCGAAGTACAGCCGCTGTTCATCGCAAATCGTGACATTCTGCTTAGCTTGGGGTCGTGCTTTACGGGATCACAGCCGCCACCACCGCCCTCCTCCTCGCCGCCGTGCTCGCGGCGCTGCTCAGGACGCCCGCCCTGCGGCTCGGGCTTGTCCAGCGGCGGCGGGCGCGACCCGTGCCGGTGGTCGGCGGCGTGGCCGTCGTGGCCGCCGTCTGCCTCGTCGCGGGGGCGGGGGACTGGACGGGCGCCGCGCCGCTCGGTTCGGGGGTCGGGGAGCTGCTGCTCGCCGGGGTCGCCGTGGCCGCGCTCGGGCTGGTCGGGGACGTCTGGCGGCTGAAGACACGGTTTCTGGTGGCCGGTGCGGCGGTCGCGGCGGCCTGTGTCGTGCCGTACGACGAGACCGGAGTTCCGGCGGGGATCCTCGCTGTCCTCTGGATCGCCCTCGTCGCCGCGGCCTTCAGGGGGCTCGACCATGCCGACGGGCTCGCGGGCACTGTCGGGGTGCTGACCGCTTTCGGGGTGGCGGGGTGTGCGGCGGCCGAGGTGATGGACGGGCTCGCGGTACTGCTGAGCGTGCTCGCCGCCGCGCTCACCGGCTTCCTCATGCACAACTGGCATCCCGCGCGGATCGCGCTGGGCTCCTGCGGCTCCCTCTTCACCGGTTTCGTGCTGGCATCCGCCGCCGTGTTCAGCCGCACTGGGTACGACCTGGCCTCCAGTGCGGGCGTGCTGTTCGCGCTCGGGGCGGTGCCGGTCGCCGACGCCGTCCTCGTCCTTCTGTCGCGGCGGCTGGCCGGACGCCCGCTGCGGCGGCGGGGTCCGGATCATCTCGCCCACCGGCTGCGGCGCCTCGGGCTCACCTCGCCGGGCGCGACGGTCGTGCTCGGCGCGGGGGCGTTCGGCGCAGTGCTCGTCGGGGTCCTCGTGCACACCGGCTGGGCCGGCCGGAACGCCCTGGTGTGGGTGGTCGGCGGGGCCCTTGCCGTCGTACTCGGACTGCTGCGGATTTCGGCGTACGGGTCCCGGCGGGCGCAGGTCTACGGGCCGCGACGGCAACCCGAGATCCGCGTGCGGCCGCCACGACGGCCCACGTCGTCTTCGCAGGTCAGAACACATTCGCATGTAAGGAACGCATAAGACCTGAGTCGACTCGACTCAGGTCTGTTGACCCAGCGGGAGCCGTCGTGCACACTTGAGTCCGTTCCACTCAAGTCAGCTGGAGGAATCAACCATGGCACGTGCGGTCGGCATCGACCTGGGCACGACTAACTCCGTCGTCAGCGTTCTGGAGGGCGGCGAGCCCACCGTCATCACCAACGCCGAGGGTGCCAGGACCACGCCGTCCGTCGTCGCCTTCGCCAAGAACGGCGAGGTGCTCGTCGGCGAGGTCGCCAAGCGCCAGGCGGTCACGAACGTGGACCGGACCATCCGCTCGGTGAAGCGCCACATGGGCACCGACTGGAAGATCGAGCTCGACGGCAAGGTCTTCAACCCGCAGCAGATGTCCGCGTTCATCCTGCAGAAGCTGAAGCGGGACGCCGAGGCGTACCTGGGCGAGAAGGTGACCGACGCGGTCATCACCGTCCCGGCGTACTTCAACGACTCCGAGCGTCAGGCGACCAAGGAGGCCGGTGAGATCGCCGGTCTGAACGTCCTGCGCATCGTCAACGAGCCGACCGCCGCCGCGCTGGCCTACGGCCTCGACAAGGACGACCAGACGATCCTCGTCTTCGACCTCGGTGGCGGCACCTTCGACGTGTCCCTGCTGGAGATCGGCGACGGCGTCGTCGAGGTGAAGGCCACCAACGGTGACAACCACCTCGGTGGTGACGACTGGGACCAGCGCATCGTCGACTTCCTGGTCAAGCAGTTCCAGTCCGGCCACGGCGTGGACCTGTCCAAGGACAAGATGGCTCTGCAGCGTCTGCGTGAGGCTGCCGAGAAGGCGAAGATCGAGCTGTCCTCGTCCACCGAGACCTCGATCAACCTGCCGTACATCACGGCGTCCGCCGAGGGCCCGCTGCACCTGGACGAGAAGCTCACCCGGGCCCAGTTCCAGCAGCTGACGGCCGACCTGCTCGAGCGCACCAAGACCCCGTTCCACAACGTCATCAAGGACGCGGGCATCGCCCTCTCCGAGATCGACCACGTGGTGCTCGTCGGTGGCTCCACCCGTATGCCCGCCGTCGCCGAGCTCGTCAAGGAGCTGACCGGCGGCAAGGAGGCCAACAAGGGTGTGAACCCGGACGAGGTCGTCGCCATCGGCGCCTCGCTCCAGGCCGGTGTCCTCAAGGGTGAGGTCAAGGACGTCCTGCTCCTCGACGTCACCCCGCTGTCCCTCGGTATCGAGACCAAGGGCGGCATCATGACCAAGCTGATCGAGCGCAACACGACCATCCCGACCAAGCGCTCCGAGATCTTCACCACGGCCGAGGACAACCAGCCGTCCGTGCAGATCCAGGTCTACCAGGGCGAGCGCGAGATCGCGGCGTACAACAAGAAGCTCGGCATGTTCGAGCTGACCGGTCTGCCGCCGGCCCCGCGCGGTGTCCCGCAGATCGAGGTCTCCTTCGACATCGACGCCAACGGCATCATGCACGTCACGGCCAAGGACCTTGGCACGGGCAAGGAGCAGAAGATGACCGTCACCGGCGGCTCCTCGCTGCCGAAGGACGAGGTCGACCGGATGCGCCAGGAGGCCGAGCAGTACGCGGAGGAGGACCACCGCCGCCGCGAGGCCGCCGAGACCCGCAACCAGGGCGAGCAGCTGGTCTACCAGACCGAGAAGTTCCTCAAGGACAACGAGGACAAGGTCCCGGGCGAGATCAAGACCGAGGTGGAGTCCGCCGTCGCCGAGCTGAAGGAGAAGCTCAAGGGCGAGGACACCGCCGAGATCCGTACCGCCACCGAGAAGGTCGCCGCCGTCTCGCAGAAGCTGGGCCAGGCCATGTACGCCGACGCCCAGGCCGCGCAGGCCGCCGGCGGTCCGGAGGGTGCCGCCGCGGGCGGCGCCAAGGCCGCTGACGACGACGTCGTGGACGCCGAGATCGTGGACGACGAGCGCAAGGACGGTGCCGCGTGACGGAGGAGACCCCGGGCTTCGAGGAGAAGCCCGACGTCCCCTCCGGCGCCACCTCCGACGACGCCGAGCCGAAGGCCGCCTCCTCGAAGGAGGGGGCGGCCCCGGCCGGGGACGCGACCGAAAGTGCCGGTCTGGTCGCCCAGCTGGACCAGGTGCGCACCGCGCTGAACGAGCGCACGGCGGACCTCCAGCGCCTCCAGGCCGAGTACCAGAACTACCGCCGCCGGGTCGAGCGGGACCGGGTCACGGTCAAGGAGATCGCCGTCGCGAACCTCCTGACCGAGCTCCTGCCCGTGCTCGACGACATCGGCCGCGCAAGGGAACACGGCGAGCTGGTCGGCGGCTTCAAGTCGGTGGCCGAGTCGCTGGAGACCGTCGCGGCCAAGATGGGCCTGCAGCAGTTCGGCAAGGAGGGCGAGCCCTTCGACCCGACGATCCACGAGGCCCTGATGCACAGCTACGCGCCGGACGTCACCGAGACGACCTGCGTGGCGATCCTGCAGCCCGGGTATCGCATCGGCGAGCGCACCATCCGCCCCGCGCGGGTGGCCGTCGCCGAGCCGCAGCCCGGCGCGCAGACCGTCAAGGCCGAGAGCGCCGAGGACAAGACCGAGGCGAAGAAGGCTGACGACAAGGAGAGCGGTGGCCCGGACGAGGGCTGACGTGAGGACACCCAAGGGGAAGGAGGGACGTCGGGGATGAGCACCAAGGACTTCATCGAGAAGGACTACTACAAGGTCCTCGGCGTCCCCAAGGACGCCACCGAGGCCGAGATCAAGAAGGCGTACCGGAAGCTCGCCCGCGAGTTCCACCCGGACGCCAACAAGGGCAACGCCAAGGCCGAGGAGCGCTTCAAGGAGATCTCCGAGGCGAACGACATACTCGGCGACCCCAAGAAGCGCAAGGAGTACGACGAGGCGCGCGCCCTGTTCGGCAACGGCGGCTTCCGCCCCGGGCCGGGCGCCGGCGGCAACTTCAACTTCGACCTGGGCGACCTCTTCGGAGGCGGCGGAACCACCCAGGGCGGAGGCTTCGGCGGCGGACTCGGTGACGTCTTCGGGGGCCTGTTCAACCGCGGCGGCACGGGGACGACACGTACCCAGCCGCGCCGCGGCCAGGACATCGACACCGAGGTCACGCTGAGCTTCACGGAGGCCATCGAGGGCGCCACGGTGCCCCTGCGGATGTCCTCCCAGGCGCCCTGCAAGGCCTGTTCGGGCACCGGCGACAAGAACGGCACACCGCGCGTGTGCCCGACCTGTGTCGGCACCGGCCAGGTCGCGCGGGGCTCGGGCGGCGGCTTCTCGCTCACCGACCCCTGCCCCGACTGCAAGGGCCGCGGCCTGATCGCCGAGCACCCCTGCCTGGAGTGCAAGGGCAGCGGCCGCGCGAAGTCGTCGCGCACGATGCAGGTCCGCATCCCGGCGGGCGTCACCGACGGGCAGCGGATCCGGCTGCGCGGCAAGGGCGCGCCCGGCGAGCGGGGCGGACCGGCGGGCGACCTGTACGTGGTCGTGCACGTCGGCGCGCACCCGGTGTTCGGCCGCAAGGACGACAACCTGACGGTCACCGTGCCGGTCACGTTCGCCGAGGCGGCCCTCGGCGGCGAGGTGCGGGTGCCGACGCTCGGCGGTCCGCCCGTCACCCTGAAGCTGCCGCCCGGCACGCCCAACGGCCGCACGATGCGCGCCCGGGGCAAGGGCGCGGTCCGCAAGGACGGCACCCGGGGCGACCTCCTGGTCACCGTCGAGGTGCGTGTCCCGAAGGACGTGTCGGGGAAGGCTCGTGACGCGCTCGAGGCGTATCGCGAGGCGACCGCGGACGAGGACCCGCGGGCGGAGCTGTTCGAGGCCGCGAAGGGAGACTGAGAGTGATGGACGGCCGTCGGCGTAACCCGTATGAACTGACCGAGGAGACCCCGGTCTACGTCATCTCGGTGGCGGCCCAGCTCTCCGGACTCCACCCGCAGACGCTGCGCCAGTACGACCGCCTGGGCCTGGTCTCCCCGGACCGCACGGCCGGGCGGGGCCGCCGTTACTCGGCACGCGACATCGAACTGCTGCGTACCGTCCAGCAGTTGTCGCAGGACGAGGGTATCAACCTGGCCGGAATCAAGCGCATCATCGAGCTGGAGAACCAGGTCGCCGCGCTCCAGTCCCGCGTCGCGGAGCTGGAGGCCGCGCTGGACGGGGCGGCCGCGGCGATGCAGCAGCGGGAAGCGGCGGTGCACGCGTCGTACCGCCGTGACCTGGTGCCGTACCAGGAGGTGCAGCAGACCAGCGCGCTGGTGGTGTGGCGGCCGAAGCGGCAGCACAACGACTGACCCGGCCGTACGCAGGCACGTCCGAAAGGGGTCCGGATTCCGGGCCCCTTTCTTTGCCTCCTCATGGACTCCCCTTGAATGGAGGGTCCGTAAAGGGCGTTTGAAGGGGATTCCGCTCATCCTTCACAGGGTCAGCTGAGCGTGGTGTTGCGGACTCGTTAAGTAGTTCCGCTTGACGCCGGGTGCGGCGTCCGCGTTGGCTTTTCAGACACCTGGGTCGTATAGCAGCCCCCACGTCCGGAACGCACCTGAAGTGAGCCCTCGCATGCGTCGTATCGCCATATCCGTGGCCGCAACCACGATGACCCTCTCGCTCGCCGGCTGCGGCGTACTGGGAGCGACGGGGGACAGCGCGAGCGCGAGCCCGAGCAAGGGCAACGACATCACGGTGGGTCTGCTGCTGCCGGAGAAGGCGAACACCCGCTACGACAAGTTCGACTACCCCATCATCAAGTCCCAGGTCGCCGAACTCACCCAGAAGCGGGGCAAGGTCGAGTACGCCAACGCCGACGCGGACGTCTCCCAGCAGAACGCGCAGATGCAGAAGATGATCGACGACAAGGTCGACATCATCCTGATCGACCCGGTCGACGCGCACGCAATCTCCGGCGAGGTGAAGAAGGCCAAGGACGCGGGCATCCCGGTCATCGCCTACGACCGGCTCGCCGAGGGCCCCATCGACGCGTACGTCTCCTTCGACAACGAGCTGGTCGGCGAGGTGCAGGGCCGCTCCCTGCTGGAGGCGCTCGGCTCGCACGCCGACACCTCCGACAAGATCGTCATGATGAACGGCTCGCCCACCGACCCCAACGCCAAGCAGTTCAAGGAGGGCGCGCTCTCCGAGCTGAACGGCAAGGTGACGATCGCGGCGTCGTACGACACCGTCAAATGGAAGCCGGAGAACGCCCAGGCCAACATGGCCCAGGCGATCGCCCAGATCGGCAAGAACAACATCGCCGCGGTCTACTCGGCCAACGACGACATGGCCGGAGGCGTCATCAAGGCCCTGGAGGCGGCCGGCGTCACCACCCTGCCGCCGATCACCGGTCAGGACGCCTCACTGGAGGGCGTGCAGCGGGTCGTGGCCGACGAGCAGTACATGAGCGTCTACAAGTCCTACCCGGACGAGGCCCAGGCCGCCGCCCAGATGGCCGTCGCCAAGATCCAGGGCAAGGACATCCAGTTCGACGCCCTCACCCAGGACAAGGTCGACAGCCCGACCACCAAGAGCATCCCGGCCAGGCTGATCCAGCCGGTCGCGCTGACCAAGACCAACATCAGGTCCACGGTCATCTCGGACGGCATCTACACGGTGGGCGACATCTGCACCTCGGCGTACAAGGCGGCGTGCGCGCGGGTCGGCCTGAAGTAAGGCGTACACCCCAGGGGTGACCCCGTGGGCGATATCCGGGCATAACGGCCCTTTATGGCGGCCCCGTTGGGGTGAGCCGTGTTGCGGACCCGGTCGCCGCCGCGCATAGTTGCGCTGCGGAAGTGGCAGCACACCGGGGGTGGAATGGGCGATGGCCGGGCGCGGGACGGAGCAGCATCCACACGGCGCCGACCGACTGTGCGCGGCCGGCGACCGGTTGTATTCCCGGGCCGTACGGCGCGGACGGGTCGCCCGCGCTGACGTCGAGACGGTGCCCTGCCTGCTCGAACTGGCCCTGCTGCACCCCGACCCCGACGACATGGACTGGCTGGTGCCGACCTCCCCGCAGGAGGTCATGACCCGGCTGCTGCGCGGGGTCTACGACGAGGTCAGCGCGAGCCAGCGGCGGATGGGCTCGGCGGTGGCGGCCTTCGAGTGGTACGCGGGCCTCGGCCGCCAGCTGCACGCGCTGACGACCCCGGCCGAGGGCAGCGCGATCCGCGTCCTGGACGGGCTGTCCCGGATCCAGGCGGCCATGGACGAGGCGACCGAGGCGTGTACGGCCGAGGTGCTCACCGTGCAGCCGGGCGGCATCCGCCGGGAGGCGGAACTGACGGAGGGTCTGCACCGGGCGCTGGCGCTGCGCGGCCGGGGCGTGCGCATGCGCGACCTGTACACGCACGTGGCCCGCCACGGCCAGGGCCTGCTGAACTACCTGGAGCTGATGGGCGACACGGTGGAGGCCAGGACCCTGGACGAGGTCATCGACCGGCTGATCCTCTTCGACCGCACGGTGGCGTTCATCCCCGCCAACGCGGACCGCACGATGGCCCTGGAACTACGTCACCCGGCGCTGGTGGAATACCTGCTGACGGTGTTCGAACGCCTCTGGCGCCTGGCGATCCCCCTGACCGCGCCCCTGCCCGACACCGGCATCGAGGGCATCTCCCACCGCGAACAGTCCATCGCGGCACTGCTGGCGGAGGGCCACCAGGACGCGGTGATCGCCGAACGCCTCGGCATCAGCGTCCGTACCTGCCGCGCCCACATCGCCCGCCTCTCGGAGACCCTGGGCGCGGCCAGCCGCACCCAGCTCGGCGTCCGCATAGCCCAGGTGGGCCTCGACGGCCACCGCCCCGGCCTGCCGCCCCCGCCGGCCTTCACGGCTCCTGCTTGAGGAGCCCCGACTGCGCTATGAGGAAGCCGAGCTGGGCCCGGCTGCCGCTGCCCAGGGTGGTCGCGAGCTTGGCGATATGGGCCCGGCAGGTGCGCACGTTCATGCCGAGGCGCCGTGCGATCGCCTCGTCGACGTGCCCCTCGACGAGGAGCTTGGCGATGGAGTGCTGGATCTCCGTGATGCCGTCCGGGGCGGTCTCGTAGGGGGCGCCGGCGCTCAGCGGGACCGCACGGGCCCACATGAACTCGAAGACCTTGATCAGGTAGCGGACGAGCCCCGGATGCCGGAGTTCGAGGGCGACCTCCCCGTCGTCGCGGGTCGGGATGAAGGCCACGGTCTCGTCGCAGATGATCAGCCGCTCGACGAGTTCGTCGATGGTGCGGTACTCCACCTTGCCGTCGGTGAACTGGGCCACGTACGCCAGCGTCTCCGGGCTGTAGCGGGCCGGGTGCTGGTAGAGGGTGCGGATGCGGCAGCCGCGCTCGATCAGCGGCCGGTCGCGCTCCAGTGCCTTGTTCAGGGTGTGCTCGAGCCGGCGGCGGCTCGGCTGCACGGTGAGCATCTCGTTCTGGCACTGGGCCGTGGCCAGATCCAGTGCCGCGTTGATCCGGTCGAGGCCCTCGAGCACGGTGATGGAGTGCGTGGTCGCCGTGGGCTGGGCACTGATGCTCATGAACGGCTCGAAAGCATCGGCCAGTTCGATTGACTGTCGCCGTCGCTGGTTGATCTCGTGCTCGAGCGGTCCCAGCCGCTGGGCCAGAGCGATGGAAGGGGGTACCGGGCGCAGCCAGTTGGGGTCGTCCGGGTCGGGATGAAGGAGGGCAAACTCCATCAAGCACGGAGCGGGTTCCACATCCGCACGGGCTAGGCGTCCCGTCCGGAGAGCGTTCCCGTAAAGGCGGCGCCCGTCCTCGCACAGGTCGGTCAGCCCGTGGGGATGTGTCCGTTTAATCTCGTTTATCGCCAAATCTCCACCCCCCAGGGTCCTGAACGTGCAGGAACATGATGCCTCGTTTGTGTGGCCATGACGTGCCGGAATGGGCCATCGTCGTATTCGGACGGGGGAGAGGTGACCTTCACATGAGGACGAAGCCGACTATGCATAAGAGAATGCTTCGCTCGGCGCTTGTCGCCGCCTTCTCCGCCGTACTGGCCTTCGGGGCGCTGACCGGCAACGCGGGGGCGAAGGGTGCTGTCGCACAGGACAGCAGTTGGAGCGTAAAGGCCGCGGGCACCGGTGACAGCAGCTGGGTGATCGTGGCGTCGGAGGCCCCGGGTGACAGCTCCTGGGTCGCCCCGGGTGACAGTTCCTGGGTCGCCCCGCACGACAGCTCCTGGGTCGCGCCGCATGACAGCAGCTGGGTCGTGCGGTCATGACCACCCCACCCGACGACCGTTCCTTCCGTCGTGAAATGGCCACGGCCTACCGCTCCGGCTGGCACTTCATCGACCTGGTCACCGCCATCCCCCACAGCGGTGACTCGCTGATGGTGACCGTGTTCGGTGAGCCGGTCGTCGTGACGCGGGACGAGGACGGGGACGTGCGGGCGTACCGGTGTCTGCGCAAGCCGCGCGGCGCCCCCCAGCCGGTGCGCTGTGCCATCCGGTACGGAATGATCTTTGTGAACCTGGACCAGCGGGACCACCGGCTTGCCGAGCCGACGGACTCCGACCTGCGAACCATCTCGGCCACCCCCCGCAGTGCCTGACGCGATTCCCCCGTCGTAAAAGATCGCTCAGGTGCTTCCCCCCGCAGCGGCGTCACCGTGACCTGAACACGGTGACGCCGCTGCAGTTTCTGGGGACATTTCCGGGTATGGGTGCGCTCCCGCCGTGGCTGAAAGTTTTCGGTCGTCTCAGCCATGTCCCAGCGCTCGCTCGACCTCGATCTCGATCACCACGCGCGCCGGATTCGGGCCCGGTGTCCGCTCGTAGCGCTCGGCGTAGCGCCGTACCGCCTCCGCGACGCGCTCCGGTTCCGTCGACACCCGCGCCCGCCCCTCCAGCGTGGCCCAGCGCCGGCCGTCCACCTGGCACACCGCCACCCGGGCGCCCTCGGTGCCGGCCGCGCGCACATGCCGTACCTTCGCGCTGGTCCCGTTGGTGATCACCCTGGCCAGGCCGGCCTCCGCGTCGTACGTCACCCCGACCGGCACCACATGCGGACTGCCGTCGGGCCGCAGCGTGGTCAGCGTGCACAGGTGCCGTTCCCGCCAGAAGGTCAGGTAATCCTCAGAGTGGTTCGCCATGCCCGCAACCTAGTGCCCGCAAGCCCTCCCGCCCACCCTTGAGCGGAATAGACTCAACTTTGTGTACGCTGGCTAAGTCAGCAGTGGAGAGATCGCAGAAGAGATCGTCGCGCAGGAGGAGAACGGACACGTGGACGCCGAGCTGACCAACAGGAGCCGGGACGCGATCAACGCGGCCAGCAACCGGGCCGTGACCGAGGGGCACCCGGACCTCACCGCTGCTCACCTGCTGCTGGCTCTGCTCCAGGGGCAGGACAACGAGAACATCACCGACCTGCTCGCGGCCGTCGACGCCGACCAGGCCGCCGTGCGCTCCGGGGCCGAGAAGATCCTGGCCTCGCTGCCCAGCGTGACCGGGTCCACCGTCGCGCCGCCGCAGCCCAACCGTGAGCTGCTGGCCGTCATCGCCGACGCCGGCGAGCGGGCGAAGGAACTCGGCGACGAGTACCTGTCCACCGAGCATCTCCTCATCGGCGTCGCCGCCAAGGGCGGACGGGTCGCCGAGGTGCTCCAGGCGCAGGGCGCCGATGCGAAGAAGCTGCTGGAGGCCTTCAGGAAGGCCAGGGGAGGACGCCGCGTGACCACCGCCGACCCCGAGGGTCAGTACAAGGCCCTGGAGAAGTTCGGCACCGACTTCACCGCCGCCGCCCGCGAGGGGCGGCTGGATCCGGTGATCGGCCGGGACCAGGAGATCCGGCGCGTGGTGCAGGTGCTCAGCCGGCGGACGAAGAACAACCCCGTCCTGATCGGTGAGCCCGGGGTCGGCAAGACCGCCGTCGTCGAGGGGCTCGCCCAGCGGATCGTCAAGGGTGACGTCCCCGAGTCGCTCAAGGACAAGCGGCTCGTCTCGCTCGACCTCGGCGCGATGGTCGCCGGAGCCAAGTACCGGGGCGAGTTCGAGGAGCGGCTGAAGGCCGTGCTCGCCGAGATCAAGGAATCCGACGGGCAGATCATCACCTTCATCGACGAGCTGCACACGGTGGTGGGCGCGGGCGCCGGGGGCGACTCCGCCATGGACGCCGGCAACATGCTCAAGCCCATGCTCGCCCGCGGTGAGCTGCGTATGGTCGGCGCCACGACCCTCGACGAGTACCGCGAGCGGATCGAGAAGGACCCCGCCCTGGAGCGCCGCTTCCAGCAGGTGCTCGTCGCCGAGCCGACCGTCGAGGACACCATCGCCATCCTGCGCGGGCTCAAGGGGCGTTACGAGGCCCACCACAAGGTGCAGATCGCGGACAGCGCGCTGGTGGCCGCCGCGACCCTCTCCGACCGGTACATCACCTCCCGCTTCCTGCCCGACAAGGCCATCGACCTCGTCGACGAGGCGGCCTCACGCCTCCGCATGGAGATCGACTCGTCCCCCGTCGAGATCGACGAACTCCAGCGCGCCGTCGACCGGTTGAAGATGGAGGAGCTCGCGATCGCCAAGGAGACCGACCCGGCCTCCGTCGCCCGCCTGGAGAAGCTGCGCCGCGACCTCGCCGACAAGGAGGAGGAACTGCGGGGCCTGACCGCCCGCTGGGAGAAGGAGAAGCAGTCCCTCAACCGGGTCGGCGAGCTGAAGGAGCGCCTGGACTCCTTGCGCGGACAGGCCGAACGCGCCCAGCGCGACGGCGACTTCGACCGCGCGGCCAAGCTGCTGTACGGCGAGATCCCGCAGCTGGAGAAGGAGCTGGAGGCCGCCTCCGAGGCCGAGGAGGAAGTCGCCAAGGACACGATGGTCAAGGAGGAGGTCGGCTCCGACGACATCGCGGACGTCGTCGCCGCCTGGACCGGTATCCCCGCCGGGCGCCTGATGGAGGGCGAGACGCAGAAGCTGCTGCGCATGGAGGAGGAGATCGGCAAGCGGCTCATCGGGCAGGGGGAGGCCGTGCGGGCCGTCAGCGACGCCGTACGACGTTCCCGCGCCGGTATCGCCGACCCCGACCGGCCCACCGGATCGTTCCTCTTCCTCGGCCCGACCGGTGTCGGCAAGACCGAACTCGCCAAGGCGCTCGCCGACTTCCTCTTCGACGACGAGCGGGCCATGGTCCGCATCGACATGTCGGAGTACGGCGAGAAGCACAGCGTGGCCCGGCTGGTCGGCGCGCCTCCCGGTTACGTCGGGTACGAGGAGGGCGGTCAGCTGACCGAGGCCGTGCGGCGGCGGCCGTACAGCGTCGTGCTGCTGGACGAGGTGGAGAAGGCCCACCCCGAGGTCTTCGACATCCTGCTCCAGGTGCTGGACGACGGGCGGCTGACGGACGGACAGGGCCGTACGGTCGACTTCCGCAACGCCATCCTGGTGCTCACCTCCAACCTGGGCAGCCAGTACCTGGTCGACCCGATCACCAGTGAGACGGAGAAGAGGGAGCAGGTCCTGGAGGTCGTCCGGACCTCCTTCAAGCCGGAGTTCCTCAACCGGCTGGACGACCTGGTGGTCTTCTCGGCCCTCGACAAGGCCGAGCTGGGGCGGATCGCGCAGCTCCAGATCGACCGGCTGGGCAGGCGGCTGGCCGAGCGCCGGCTCACCCTGGAGATCACGCCCGAGGCGCTGGCCTGGCTCGCCGAGGAGGGCAACGACCCGGCCTACGGTGCCCGGCCGCTGCGCCGCCTGGTGCAGACCGCCATCGGCGACCGGCTCGCCCGGGAGATCCTCTCCGGTGAGGTCAAGGACGGCGACACGGTCCGCGTGGACCGCTTCGGCGAGGGGCTGCTGGTGGGACCGGCGACCGGAAAGACGCTGTGAGCCGCTGACGAGGTGGGTGGGACGACGGCCGGGGAGCGTACTGACTGACGTACACCTCCCCGGCCGTTTCGCGTCCTGCGGGTGCGGTCAGTTCTCGGGGGTGTCCCGCAGTAAGTCGCGGGTGGCCGCGAGATAGCCCGCCTGGAAGCGGCTCTCGGCGTTCAGCTCCTGGAACAGATCCGCGATGTGCTTGCGGCAGGTGCGCAGCGAGATGCCCAGGCGGCGGGCGATCACCTCGTCCTTGAGGCCCTGGCTCAGCAGCCGCAGGATGCCCTGCCGCAGGTCGTCGACGGCGACCGAGGTCGCCTCGGGCGCGCCGAACGGGACGGCGAGGTCCCAGGTGCGGTCGAACGCGCCGCACAGGAACGCGACGGCGGCGGGGGAGCGCACCACCACCGCCCCGCCCCGGCGCTGGGGGTGCGGGAGGAAGGCGATCCGGCGGTCGAAGACGATCATGCGCCCGAACAGATCGGTCAGCGTGCGGACTTCGGCGCCCGCGGCGACGACCCGTTCGACGTAGGCCTGGGTGGGGGCGTGGTGCCGGGCCGAGTGCTGGTAGAGCGTGCGCATCCGCAGGCCCCGGTCCAGCAGCGCGGTGTCCCGGGCGACCGCCTGTTCCAGCTCCTCGGTGGGGCGGCCGCCGCCGGGCTGACAGGTGATCATCTCGTGCTCGCACTCGACGCTGGCCTGCTCGATCAGGGTGATCACATCGCGGAGCGAGTCGACGACCTCGACGGTCTCGGCGGCCTCGGTGCGCTCCTGAGGGCGGGCCGCGTACACCGAGGCGAGTTCCGTCAGGGAATCGCGCCGGGTGTTCAGTTCGAAAAGCCGTCTGCGCAGCTGTGATTCCGTGCTCGCCATACGGGCGGCGGCCAGATGCGGATGGACGGTTCGCCACCAGGGACCGCTATTGCACAGGCCCTGAAGGTTTTCCGCGCCGTCCACCTGGTCGACCAGGTGGAATTCCGCCAGCGTGTCGATCGCCTGGTCCACGGCGGCTTCCGGGATGCCTAGTTCCGCCGTGGCCTCCGGCACCGTGAAAAAGGGCTGGGTCGCTCCCCAGTGATAAAGCCGGATGTGGTCCGGCGCCAGTCGCTGAAGAAGCAGAGAAGGGCCGGGTTCTAGGATTTTGTCCAATTCTTCCCCCCTGCAGTTTCCTGTCTGCACCATCATGCGCGCCGGTGTCCCTGGACGGCCATGGAGACGGGATTACAACATCGTGAAACGGCCTTTCGTGCGGTCGTTCGATCGCTCTTCGATCACTCAGAGTCTCAAAGCGGGGGTTGTTCTGTATGGGTAAGTCCAGTTTCGCCGCCCTTCTCCTTCTGGTTGTGGCCGGGATCACCGGAGGCGCCGGCATCGCCGCCGCGCACCCGTCGCACGGTGCACCGGCAGCCGCGGTGGCCGAAAAGGACGCGGCGGCGGGCTCCGTCGTCAGTCCGCTCGGCGACAGCGGATGGAGCTAGGAATCCGATCGCCCGGCCCGGCTCGTGGATCATTTCGGATCACTGGAGAAAGCGACATGAACCGACTCGACGTCACTTCCGAAATCGGCACGGAAAGCATCCGGCTCCTCCTCGCCGACATCCTGGACACCGAGATCGCCGACGACTCGAGTTTCCTCGCCCAGGGCGGTGACTCCTTCCACGCGGTGCTCGTCGTCGAACGCATCGAGGAACTCTGGGGTATCGAGGTCGACTTCACCGCCGTACTCCAGTCGACCCCCGCCGAATTGGCGGCGGCGCTGGGCGCGGCGCCGCGTCCGTCATGACGGGCCCGCATTCCCCGGTCCCCTCCGTCCCCTCGGTCGCCGTCGGCCCGGGGCAGCCCGTCCCGGCCGGCGCCACCGCTCACGAGGCGGTGCTGCGACAGGCCGCCCGGTCCCCGCGGGCCACCGCGCTGCGCGGACCGGGCGGTACCCGGCTGACCTACGCCGAACTGGTCGGGCGGGCCCGCGCGGTACGGGACCTGCTGGTGGGCGCGGGCGTCCCGCCCCGCGCCTTCGTGCCGGTGGCCGCCACGGCGGGCGGGGACTTCGCCGTCGCCGCCCTCGGCGTGCTCCTGGCGGGCGCCGCCTACGCCGCCGTGGACCCGGCGTGGCCTGCGGACCGGTTGCGCGGGGTGCTCGAGGATCTTGGTGCGCGCGTGGTGTTGGACGCGACGGGCGCCGACGCGACGGGCGCCGACGCGGCGGGCGGTGGCGCGACGGGCGGCGCGTCGGCCAACGCCCCTGCCGGGCGGCTCTCGGCGGGGCGGCTCCCTGCCGGGCCGTTCCCGGCAGAGCGGTTCCCGGCCGGGGTGCGGATCCTTCGGCTGCCGGACGCCACCGCCACCGCCGGCGCCGTACGGGCTGGGGCACCCGGTGGTGACCGCGCCGAACGGAGGGCCGGCGAGAGGGTGGTCACCGAGTTGCTGGACGGCGAGCGGTCCGACGCCGAACGAGCCGACGCCGAGCGGACAGGGGTCGGTGCCGGTGATCCCGCCTGTGTGTTCTTCACCTCCGGGTCGACCGGGCGCCCCAAGGGTGTGGTCGTGCCGCACCGGGCCTTCGTGCGGACCTTCGTCGACGGCGGGTACGCCGCGTTCGGGCCCGGCACCGTCATGCCGTTGCTCGCCGCGCCGTACTGGGACGCGGGCGCGCTGGAGGTCTTCGGTCCGCTGATGAACGGGGGGACGTGTGTGACCCCCGACGAGCCGTTGCTCACCCCGGACGGGCTGCGCGCCCTCGTCGCCGGGCACGGTGTCGACACGCTGTGGCTCACCAGCTCCCTCGTCAACCTGGTCATCGACGAGGACCCCGACGCGTTCACCGGCGTGCGGCATCTGATGTGCGGCGGCGAGCGGCTGTCCCCGTCGCACATCGCGGCCCTCCTCGAACGGCACCCCGGTCTGCGCGTCACCAACGGCTACGGCCCGGTCGAGTCGATGGTCTTCGTCAGCACGCACGACGTCCGGCCCGCCGACACCACGGCGCCGTACGGCATCCCGGTCGGCCGGCCGGTCCGGGGCACCGTGCTGGCCGTCCTCGATCCCGGCACCCTGCGCCCCGTGGCCCGCGGCACCGAGGGCGAGCTGTGGGTCGCGGGCGACGGACTCGCCCTCGGCTATCTCGAACGGCCCGAGGAGAACGCGCGCCGCTTCGCCTCCATCGGCCTCCCGGGACACGGCACGCTGCGTGCGTACGCCACCGGCGACCGGGTCCGCATGGACGACGAGGGCCGGCTGTCCTTCGTCGGCCGGGCCGACCGTCAGTTCAAGATCCGCGGATACCGGGTGGAGCCCGGCGAGGTGGAGCGCCGAGTCGCCGGCCTTCCCGGCGTCCGCCACGCCTTCCTCGTCCCGCTGCGCGACGAGCACGCCACCGTCACCGGCACGGTCTGCGCCTACGCGAGCGAGGACGCCGTACCCCTGCCGGAGGCCGCACTGCGCCGCGCCGCCACCGACCACCTCCCGGCCCACCTCCGCCCCGACCACTACCTCCACCTGCACCCCGTCCCGCTGGGCCCGACCGGCAAGGCGGACCTGCGGGCGGTGGAGAGCTGGGTCCGGCAGCAACTTGCCGACACCGACACCGACACCGACGCCGGCCCGGCCCCCACCCCCGCTCTCCGGGAAGCCCAGGCCATACTCTCCGCGCCCCGACTGGAGCCGGACGCGGACCTGTTGGCGGCCGGAGCCACCTCCCTGCACGTGCTGCGGATCGCCGCCCGGTTGTCGCGGTTGTACGGGGTGCCGTTGTCCGCCCGGGACGTGTACGAACACCCGTGCGTGCGCGAGTTGGAAGCGCTGGCCGCCGGGCGGCGGGGCGCGGGCGGCGCCGGAGCCGGTGTCATGAGTGCCGGCCGGGACGCGCCCTTCGAACTCTCCCCCGGCGAGCGGAGGTTCTGGCTCGCCTCCCGGCTCGTGCCCGGTGCGCCCGGGCACGTCGCGGTCAGCCGGATCGCGGTCACCGGCGTGCTGGACACGGAGCGGCTGCGCCGCGCCCTCACGGCCGTCGTCGCCGCGCACCCCGCGCTGCGCACCACGTTCCCCCGGCAGAAGGGCCGGCCGCGCCGGAGCGTGGCCGACACCCCGGCACCGACCCCGCTGCTGTTCCGCACGGACGACGAACACACCGTCACCCGGGAGCTCGCGGCCCTCGTACCGGACGTGGAGCACGGCCCGCTGCTGGCCGCCGCGGTTCTCACCGCCGGTCCGGAACGGCAGTTGCTGCTCCTCGCCGTGCACCACATCGTCTACGACGCCCGGTCCGAGGAGATCCTGGTCGCGGACCTCGCTGCCGCCTACGCGGGCAGTACCCCGGTCGCCGCCCCCGCACCGCCCGCCGGACTCCCGCGTCCCGGCGCCGCCGAGGCACGGGAGTTCTGGCGCGGCCGGCTCGCCGGGCTCACCGCGACCGAGTGGCCCGGCGGCGCAGGGCTCGGGCCGCGGGAGCTGTGGACGCGGCCCCTGGTCACGCACCGGTTCGCGCTCGGCACCGAAACCACCGCCCGGCTGCGGGAGTTCGCCGCCCGCGAGCGTCAGCCGGTGCTGGTGCCGCTGCTCGCGGCCTGGTGGCGGGCGCTGACCAAGGTCACCGGGCAGAGCGACCTCGCCGTCGGCACGATCGTCGAGGACCGCGCGGACGCGCACGAGCGTACCGTCGGCTACTTCGCCAACGGCCTGCCCGTACGGATCGCCGCCGACCCGGCGCTGGACGCCACCGCCCTGCTGCCGCTGGTCCGCGACCGGCTGCTGGAGGTGTTCGCGCACACCGCGCTCGGCACCGACGAGATCGCGGCGCTCGCCCCCCGTCCGCCCGGCGGCCGCGCCCCGCTCTACCAGACCCTGCTGGTGCTGCAACGGCCCTCCGCCCCGGCCGAGTCCGACGGCGTGCGGTTCGTCCCGCTGGCCGCGCCCGCCCTCGGCCCCCAGGCCGAACTGGCCTGCGAACTCTGGGACGAGGGCCGGACCGTCACCGGCTCCGTCACCGCCCCCGAGGGCCTGCTGGACCCGGCCGCGCTCGCCGAGATCACCGCCCTGTTCACGACCGCCCTCGCCGACCTGACCGCCCTCACCCGGTCCCGGCGGCCCCCCACACCCCCCGCCTCCGCACGCCCGAACCCCCGCGTACCCGAGGACCACACATGACCGACCACGCCGCCGTCCCGCTGTCCTGGACCCAGGAGCGGATCTGGTTCGAGGAGCAGCTCCGTCCGGGCGACACCGCCTACCACATGCCGGTGACCCTGCGGGTGCGCGGACCGCTCGACGTCCCCGCTCTCCAGCGCGCCGTGGACGCCCTCGTGACCCGGCACGACGCGCTGCGCACCGTCTTCGACCCGGCCGACGGGGAGCCGCGGCAGCGGGTCCTGGACGAGGACGCGGTGACCGTCACCGTCCGCACGCACGACACGCGCGGCCTCGCGGACCCGGAGGAGGCGGCGTACTCCGCCGTGCGACGGGCCGCGCGGGAGCCGTTCGATCTCGCCCACGGGCCGCTGCTGCGCGTCCTGGCCGTGCGGTACGCCGACGACGCGCATCTGCTGCTGGTGTCCGCCCATCACCTGATCGCGGACGGCCGGTCGTTCGCCGTCCTCTTCGACGAGCTGTCCCGGCTGTACACCGACCCCGGCACCGCCCTGAAGCCGCCGCGCCGCGGGTTCGCCGAGACCGTGCGCGCCGAGCGCGAGCAGCTCGGCGAGGCCGCCGCGGACGAGCTGGTGGCCTGGTGGCGCCGGCACCTGGACGGGGTGCCCCGGGTGCTCGAGCTGCCCGCCGACCGCCCGCGGCCCGCCGTACGTGGCCACCGCGGCGCGAGCCGCCGGCTGGAGCTGGACGCGGCCGCCGGGCAGGCGGTGCGCGAGCTGGCCCGCGCCCACGAGGCGACCCCCTTCATGACCCTGCTCGCGGCGTTCGGCGTGGTGCTCGCCCGGCAGACCGGCCAGGAGCGGCTGGTCGTCGGCACCCCGGCGTCCACACGCGGCCCGGGCGACCGTGACCTGGTCGGCTGCTTCCTCAACACCCTGCCCCTGAAGGTGGACGCGGCCGGTGCCCCGGCGTTCGCCGATCTCCTCGGCCGCCTCCGCGAGGACGCCCTGGCCGCCTTCGCCCGCCAGCGGGTGCCGTTCGGGCGGCTGGTCGCCGACCTCGCCCCGGAGCGCGATCTGTCCCGGGGCCGGCTCGTCCAGGTCTTCTTCAACATGCTGCCGCCCGCCGTCACCCCCGAGCTGCCCGGCTGCACCGTGGAGCAGCTGCCGTTCGGGGACATCGACAACAAGTTCGACCTCACGCTGTACGCCGCCGCCCGCCCCGACGGCGGCTACGCGCTGGAGGCGGTCCACGACGCCGGGCTGTACGACGGTGAGCGCGTCGAGGAGCTGCTGCACCAGCTGCGCGCGGTGCTGGCCCAGGCCGCCGCCGAACCCACCCGCGCCGTCAGCGGGTTCGACCTGGCCACGGCCCGCTCCGCCGCCCTCCAGCCCGACCCCTTCGCCCTGCTGGAGCCCGCCGCGTCCGAGCCGCTCACCGCCCGGCTCGCCCGGCATGCCGCGGCCACCCCGGACGCGCCCGCCCTCGTCGCCGGCGACCGCGTCTGGACGTATGCCGAGGTCGAGCGCACCACCGACCGCCTGGCCCGGCTGCTGCACACGCGCGGCATCCGCCCCGGCGATGTGCTCGCCCTGCACGCCGGGCGCCATCCGGCCGTCGTCCTCGGCATCCTGGCCGCGGTCAAGGCGGGCGCGGTCTTCTCGGTGCTGGACGCGCACCACCCCGAGGACGCCCTGCGGGCCCGTGCCGAGAACCTCGCGCCCCGCGCCTGGATCGGCTGCGCCCCCGGGGTGCCGCTGCCGGCCTTCGTCACCGGCCCGGTCCTGCGCATCGAGCCCGGCGCGGATCCGGACCGTGCACTGGCCGGCCTGCCGGACGGTGCCCCGGTGCCCGCGCCCGGCCCCGACGACGACGCCTACGTCGCCTTCACCTCCGGCACCACCGGCCGGCCCCGCCGGGTCATCGGCACCCACCGGCCGCTCACGCACTTTCTCGACCGGTACACGCGCGCCTTCGCCCTCGGCCCCGGCGACCGGTTCGCCGCGCTGTCCGGGCTCGGGCACGACCCGTTCCTGCGGGACGTCCTCGCCCCGCTGTGGGCGGGCGCCGCCGCCGTCTTCCCCGACGCCGACGTACGGGACACCGCCGCCCTCGCCGCCTGGCTCGCCGAGGCCGCACCGACCGTCGCCCACCTCACCCCGGCCCTCGCGCGGGCCCTCGCCGACCAGGCGGACCGCACCACGGGGGCCGGGGCGGCGGCCTGGCCCGCGCTGCGGCTGGTGGGCTTCGGCGGCGACACCCTGACCGGCCGCACCCTGCGCGCCTGGGCCCGCCGCGCCCCCGGCGCCGACCTGCTGAACCTGTACGGCGCCACCGAGACGCCGCAGGCGGTGTCGGTGCACCTCGCCCACCGGGCCGGGACGCCCGCGGACACGATCCCGGCCGGGCCGGTGCCGCTCGGTCCGGGCATCGAGGGCGTACAGCTGCTGGTCCTCGCGGGGGACCGCCCGGCCGGTGTCGGCGAGATCGGCGAACTCGTCGTACGCACCCCGTACCTCGCGCGCTACGGCGACGGGGACGGCGACTGGGGAACCGGCTATCTGCCCGACCCGTTCTCCGGCCGCCTCCGTGACCGCGTCTACCGCACCGGCGACCTCGCCCGGCTGCGTCCCGACGGTCTCGTGGACCACCTCGGCCGCGCCGACCAGCAGGTCAAGGTCCGTGGCTTCCGGGTGGAGCCCGCCGAGGTGGAGGCCGCGCTCGACGCGCTGCCCGGGGTGCGGCAGAGTGCCGTCGTGGCCGTACCGGACGGCGACGGTGACCTGCGGCTGGTGGCCTTCCTGGCCACCGGCGACGAGGCACCCCCGCTCGCCGAGGTGCGCGCCGCGCTGGCCCGGCGGCTGCCGGACCATCTGGTGCCCGCCGGGTACGTCGTCCTGGACGCCCTGCCGCTCACCCCCAACCGCAAGGTCGACCGGGCGGCCCTGCGCGCCCTGGAGCACCGGGCCGAGGCAGCCACCGGAGGCTACGTCGCCCCACGCGGCCCGGTCGAGGAACGGCTGGCCGAGCAGTGGCGGACCCTGCTGCGCCGCGAACGCGTGGGCGCCACCGACGACTTCTTCGCCCTCGGCGGCCACTCCCTGCTCCTGACCCGCCTGCTGGCCCGCATCCAGCGCGAGTTCCCCGGCCCGGCAGCCCAACGGCTCACCCTCCAGGACCTGTTCGCCCGTCCGACGGTCACCGCGCTGGCCGGACTGCTGGAGGACACCGCCCCGACCCCGGACACCAGCCCCACCACGGACGACCTCCCGCACACCGACCCGGCCCGGCCCGCCCCCCTGTCCTGGACGCAGGAGCGGCTGTGGCTGGAGGAGCAGCTGCGGCCCGGGGACGCGGCGTACAACATGCCCGTCGTGCTGCGGCTGTCCGGCCCGCTGGACACGGCCGCGCTGCAGCGGGCCGTGGACGTGGTCGTGGCGCGGCACGCCGTGCTGCGGACCGTCTTCGAGACCGGCGCCGACGGCACCCCGCGCCAGCGGGCGCTCCCCGAGGGGCGGGTGTCCGTGGCCGTGACCGATCTGTCGGACCGGCCGGACCCGCGGGGGGCCGCCGTCGCCGCGGCGATGGACAGCGTGCGGGAGTCCTTCGACCTCGCGCGGGGCCCGCTGCTGCGCGTGGCCCTGCTGCGGATCGACGGCCAGGAGCATGTTCTCGCGCTGACGGTGCATCACATCGTCTTCGACGGCTGGTCGTTCGGGGTTCTGCTGCGTGAGCTGTCGGCGGCGTACGCGGGCCGGGCGGACGAACTCCCCGTCCCCGCAGTTCAGTTCGCCGACGTGGCACGCTGGGAGCGGGCCGGGCTCGACGGGCCCGTGCTCGACGGGCTGGTCGAGTGGTGGCGGAACCATCTCGACGGCGCGCCCCGGGTGCTGGAGCTGCCCACCGACCGGCCGCGGCCCGCCGTGCGTGCCCACCGGGGAGCGCGTCGCAGGCTGACCGTGGACGCCGCCACCTCCGCCGCCCTGCGCGAGCTGTCGCGTACCCGGGGCGCGACCCTGTTCATGACGCTGCTGTCGGCCTACGCCGTCGTGCTGTCCCGCTGGAGCGGCCAGGAGCGGCTGCTGGTCGGGACGCCCGTCGCCAACCGGCCCCGCGCCGAGTTCGAGGACGTGCCCGGCTGCTTCCTCAACACCCTGCCGCTCCGCGTCGATCTGCACGGCGACCCGGGCTTCGGCGAGCTGCTCGGCCGCGTCCGCGACAGCGCCCTGGCGGCGTTCACCCACCAGCGCGTCCCCTTCGGCCGTCTGGTGACCGAGCTGGCGCCGGAGCGGGATCTGTCGCGCGGCCCGCTCATGCAGGTGCTGTTCGCCCTGCAGAACGTCGAGCTCGGCACCCTCGACGTACCGGGCGTCACAGCCGAGTTCGTGGACGTGTCCGCCGCCAACAGCCAGTTCGACCTGAACCTGCGGATGATCGACACCGGGCGGGAGCTGGTCGGCTGGCTGGACTACGACACGGAGCTGTTCGACGCGGCCACCGTCGAGCGGTTCACCGAGCACTTCACCAACGTGCTGACCGCCGTCGTGGCCGATCCCTCCGCCGTCGTCCCCCTGATCGACCCGCTCGCGGCCGCCGAGCGTGTACAGCTCCTCGACGGCTGGAACGACACCGCCGTCGACTGGCCCGCGCACGACACCCTGACCGGTCTGCTCGCCGAGGCGGCCGCCCGGCACGCCGACGCGGTCGCCGTCCGTTTCGAGGGCCGGGAGCTGACGTACGCCGAACTGCACCGCAGGGCCGGCGCGCTCGCGCACCGCCTGCGCGGTCTCGGTGTCGGCCCCGACACGGTGGTCGGCGTCCACCTGGAGCGCTCGCCGGAGCTGATGACGGCCCTGCTGGCCGTGCTGAAGGCGGGCGGTGCCTATCTGCCGCTGGACCCCGGATACCCGCACGAACGGCTGGCGTTCATGCTCGCCGACGCCCGGGTACCGGTGCTGCTCACACACCCCGGCCGGGGCACGGCGCTCGCCGCCGAGGGCGTCACCGTCGTCGAGGTGGACGAGCGCGCCGGGGACGGCTTCCCGCACTCCGCGCCCGAACCGCTCGCCGGCCCGGACCACTTGGCGTACGTCATCTACACCTCGGGCTCCACCGGCCGCCCCAAGGGCGTGCAGGTGCCGCACCGGGGTATCGTCAACCGGCTGCGCTGGATGCAGGACGCGTACGGGCTGACCGGCGCCGACACCGTGCTGCAGAAGACGCCGATCTCCTTCGACGTGTCGGTGTGGGAGCTGTTCTGGCCCCTGCTGACCGGCGCCCGGCTGGTGCTGGCGGCTCCCGGCGGGCACCGCGACCCCGGGTACCTCGCCGGCCTGGTGCGGGAGCAGCGGGTCACCGTCTGTCACTTCGTGCCGCCCATGCTGGACACGTTCCTGGGTGCCGTACGGGCCGCCGACTGCGGCAGCCTGCGCCTGGTGGTGTGCAGCGGCGAGGCCCTCCCCGCCGACCTGGCCCGCCGCTTCCACCGGGCGCTGCCGCAGGCGGCCCTGGAGAACCTGTACGGCCCCACCGAGGCGTCCGTCGACGTCACCCGCTGGACCTCCCGCCCCGACTGGACCGGCGCGACGGTCCCCATCGGCGCCCCCATTGCCAACACCCGTGCGTATGTCCTCGACGCCCGTCTGCGGCCCGCCCCCGTCGGTGTCCCCGGCGAGCTGTACCTGGGCGGGGTCCAGCTGGCCCGCGGCTACGGCGGGCGGCCCGCGCTGACCGCCGACCGGTTCGTGCCCGACCCGTTCGGGCCGCCCGGGGCCCGCCTGTACCGCACCGGTGACGTGGCCCGCTGGAGTGCCGAGGGCCGGCTGGAGTACCTGGGCCGCTCCGACCACCAGGTCAAGGTCCGGGGCTTCCGGATCGAACTCGGCGAGATCGAGGCGGCCCTGCTCGACGTGGACGGCGTCGGGCAGGCGGTGGCGGTGGTGCGCGAGGACCGGCCGGGGGACCGGCGGATCGTCGCCTACCTGACCGCGGACCGGACGGCCGCCGTCCCGGCCGTCCCCGAGCTGCGCGCGGCGCTCGGCGAGCGGCTGCCCGAGCACATGGTGCCCAGCGCCTTCGTCGTCCTCGACGCGCTGCCGCTCAGCCCCAACGGCAAGGTCGACCGCGCGGCGCTGCCCGCGCCCGACCGGTCCGCGGGCACCGCGGTCGCCCATGTCGCCCCGCGCACGCCCGAGGAGGAGCTGCTGGCCGGGCTGTGGCGGCGGGTCGTCGGGGTGGACCGGGTGGGGGCGCACGACGACTTCTTCGACATCGGCGGCGACTCGATGCACGCCGTGCGGGTCGTGGGCCTGGCCCGCGAGGCCGGCCACGAGATCCCGCTGCAGCAGCTGTTCGCGAGCCGGACCGTTGAGGCCCTCGCCCGGTGGCTGGCCACCCGCGCCGACAGCGGCCCCGCCCGCCGGGAGGTCCCCGCCTTCGGCCTGCTCTCCCCGGAGGACCTCGCCCGCCTCACCTCCTGACCCGGCCCCCAGCTCCCCAGACGCACCTGGAAGGAACCCCGTGCCGTCCCACGACGACATCACCGACGCCTATCCGCTGACCCTGCTCCAGTCCGGCATGCTGTTCCACAGCCACGCCGACGCCGACACCCCCACCTACCACGACATCTCCGCCGTACGGCTGTCCGGCCGGTTCGACGAGGCGGCCCTGCGCGCCACCCTCGCCGGGGTGATCGAGCGCTCCGACATCCTGCGCAGCTCCTTCGACCTCACCCGCTTCAGCACACCGGTGCAGCTGGTGCACGCGTCCGTGCGGACCCCGCTGACCGTCGAGGACCTGCGCGGACTGGACGCGGCCGAGCAGGAGCGGCGGGTGGCCGCGTGGACCGAGCGGGAGAAGGCGACGCCGTTCGTGCTGACCCGGGCCCCGCTGCTCACCGTGCACGTGCACGTCCTCGCCGACGACGACTTCCGGCTCAGCCTCAGCTTCCACCACGCGATCCTGGACGGCTGGAGCCTGTCCCTGGTGACCAACCAGCTGATCACCGGCTACGACGCCCGGCTCGCCGGCCGCCCCGACCCGGCGACCGCCCCCGTCACCCGGTTCCGCGACTACCTGGCGCTGGAGCAGGAGGCCCTGGCGAGCGAGGAGTCCCGCGCCTACTGGGCGGGCCTGCTGCAGGACACCGACTTCACCGGCCTGCCCCGGCGCGCGGACGCCGGACTCAGTGCCGTACGCGAGGCCCGGGTGCACGACGTACCGCTGCCCGAAGGCCTCGGGGAGAGGCTGCGCGCGGTGGCCGCCGAGGCGCGGGTGCCGGTGAAGGCGGTGATGTTCGCCGCGCACGCCCGCGTGCTGTCGCTGCTGTCCGGCCGGAGCCGGGTCGTCACCGGACTGGTCGCGGGCGGCCGGCCGGAGACCGCCGACGGCGACCAGGTCGTCGGCCTGTTCCTGAACACCCTCCCGCTCGTCGTGGACGTCACCGGCTCCACCTGGCTCGAGCTGGCCCGCCGGGTCCACGCGGCCGAGAGCGGCGCCCTGCCGCACCGCCGCTACCCGATGGCCCAGATGCTCCGGGACCTGCGTCGGCCGGGCTTCTTCGAGACGGTCGTCGACCACCGCAGCTTCCGCGGCTACGACATGGAGCTGGAGCACCTGGCCGTCACCGGCGGCGAGTTCTTCGAGCAGACCAACTTCCCGTTCACCGCCAACTTCGGCACCGACCCGGTCACCGGCCAGGTCCGGCTGCGCGTCAACTACGACGCCGCCGAGTTCACCGACGCCTGGATCGCCGGCGTCGGTGGCCACTACGCCGACGCCCTCGACGCCCTCGTCACCGACCCGCACGCGGCCGTGCACGCCACCGCGCTGCTCCCCGGCGCCGACCTCGACCGGCAGTTCACCGAGTGGAACGACACCGCGGCCGGCTGGGACCTCGACCGCACCCTGCCCGAGCTGCTCGCCGAGCGCGCCGCCAAGCACCCCGACCGGATCGCCGTACGCTTCGGCGACACCGCCCTGACCTACGGCGAGTTCAACGCCTGGGCCAACCGGCTCGCCCACGAGCTGCGCGCCCTCGGCGTCGGCCCCGACACCCTGGTCGGCGTCCACCTCCACCGCTCGGCCGAGCTGATCGTCGCCCTGGCCGCGGTGCTGAAGGCGGGCGGCGCCTATGTGCCTCTGGACCCCGGATACCCGCGCGAGCGCCTGGAGTACATGCTCGACGACGCCCGTGTCCCCGTCCTGCTGACCGGACCCGGGCTCGCCGTGCCCGCCGTCCCCGAGGGCACCGCCGTCCTCGAGGTGGACCGGTCGGTCGCGGCCGGCCGGCCCGGGACCGACCCGCTGCCGCAGGCCGGGCCCGAGCACCTGGCGTACGTCATCTACACCTCGGGCTCCACCGGCCGCCCCAAGGGCGTGCAGATCCCCCACCGCGCGCTGCTCAACCTGCTGTTCTCCTTCGGCCGCGACCTCGAACTCACCGAGGAGGACCGGCTGCTGGCCGTCACCTCCCTCTCCTTCGACATCGCCGCCCTGGAGGTGTACCTGCCGCTGCTGACCGGCGCCGAGCTGATCGTCGCCCCGGACATCGCCGTCGACGGGCCCCGGCTGCGCGCGGCGGTGGAACAGTCCGGCGCGACCGTCGTGCAGGCCACCCCGTCCAGCTGGCGGCTGCTGATCGAGGCGGGCCTGACGGGCGACGAGCGGCTGCGCGTGGTCTCCGGCGGCGAGGCGCTGCCCGAGGACCTCGCGCGGGAACTGACCGCCCGCTTCCCGGTGGTGTGGAACGCCTACGGCCCCACCGAGACCACCATCTGGTCCTGCCTGGACCGGGTGCGCCCCGGCGAGCCCGTCACCCTCGGCCGTCCGATCGCCAACACCCGCGTCTACGTCCTCGACGAGTCGTACGCCCCGGTCCCCGAGGGCGTGCCCGGCGACCTCTACCTCGCCGGCGACGGACTGGCCCGGGGCTACTCCCGGCGCGGCGACCTGACCGCCGACCGCTTCGTGCCCGACCCGTACGCCGGCGCGGTGGCCGAGGGCGCCCGGATGTACCGCACCGGCGACGTGGCGCGGTGGCTGCCCGACGGACGGCTGGAGTTCCTGGGCCGCTCCGACCACCAGGTCAAGGTGCGCGGCTTCCGCATCGAACTCGGCGAGATAGAGAACGTGCTGGCCCGGCACCCCGCCGTCGGCCGGGTCGTCGTCATGGCCCGCCGGGACCAGCCCGGCGACGCCCGCCTGGCCGCCTACCTCACCCCCGAGGGCCCCGCCGCGCCCACCGCGGCCGAGCTGCGCGAGCTGGCCGGCGCCGCGCTGCCCGAGTACATGGTGCCCAGCGCCTTCGTCGTCCTCGACGCCTTCCCGCTCACCCCCAACGGCAAGGTGGACCGGCTGGCGCTGCCCGCACCCGGCCGCGAGGAGACCACCGCCGGTGCCTTCGTCGCGCCCCGCACCCCCACCGAGGAGGCGATCGCCGCGATCTGGCGGGACGTCCTCGGCGTGGCGCGGGTCGGGGTCACCGACGCCTTCCTCGACCTCGGCGGCAACTCCATCTCCGCGCTGCGCGTCATCATGCGGCTGCCGGAGATCACCGACGCCGAGGTGCCGGTGGCCGCGCTGTTCGAGGGCGGCACGATCGAGAGGCTCGCCGCGATCGTCACCGGCGAGCGGCAGCAGGCGGCGTCCACGCTGGTGCCGCTGCGCTCGACCGGCACGAAGGCGCCGTTCTTCCTGGTTCACCCGCTGGGCGGCAGCGTCTTCTGCTACTCCGAACTCGTCGGCGTCCTCGACCCCGACCGCCCGCTGTACGCGTTCCAGGCACCGGAGTACGCCGGCCCCGACGTGCCCCGCCCGGACAGCGTCGAGGAGATCGCCGCCCTGTACCTGTCCGAGGTGCGCGCGATCCAGCCCGAGGGGCCGTACTTCCTCGGCGGCTGGTGCATGGGCGGCATGGTCTCCTACGAGATGGCCCGCCAGTTGGAGGCCGCCGGCGAGGAGGTCGGCATGCTGACGATCATCAGCGCCAGCATCGACGACCCGGTCCCGCCGCGCTACGCCACCAGCGAGTCCGCCGCCATCCTCGGCGCGTTCGCCGGCCGGCTCGACGTCACCGAGGCCGAACTGGAGGCCCTCGACCCCGAGGCCCGCCTCGCCCATGTCGTCCGGCTCACCCAGGGCACCAGCGACGAACGCGCCGACGCCCGCTCGGTGGAGGACCTGCGCCGCCTGGTCCAGCTGTACACCCGGCACGCCCGCGCCCTGCTCGCCTACCGCGACACCCCGCGCGAGCCGCTGCGCGCGGACGCGGTGCTGATCCGGGCCGAGACCGAGCTGTTCGACGGCTGGCACATGGGCTGGCAGCCGCGGGTCGGCGGCACGCTGCTGATCGACGAGTCGCCCGGCGACCACTTCAGCATGCTCGAACAGCCGAACGTCCCCGAGGTCGCGCGCCGCCTCGAGGACGCGGCCGCCGGCCGCCCGCACGGCGTCCCCGCCGCATCCTGAGCCCGATCAACTCCCCCACGCGTAGGAGCACTTCATGACGGACGCCACGACCGGCGCCGCGACCGCGGCGGAGGCGGCGGCCCCGCCCACCCCCAGCGTCTGGCGCAACACCGACTTCGTCCGGCTGTGGACCGGGCAGACCGCCTCCCTGTTCGCCGCCCAGGTCAGCGAACTCGCCCTGCCCCTGGTCGCGGTGCTGGCCCTGGCCGCCACCTCGGCGCAGGTCGGTCTGCTCACCTCGGTGGTCAAACTGCCGTATCTGCTGGTCTCGTTGTTCGCGGGCGTGCTCGTGGACCGGGCCCGGCGCAGGAACATCCTCATCGTCACCGACCTCGGCCGCGCCCTCGTGCTGTCCGTCGTGCCCGTCCTGTACTGGACGGACCGGCTCGGCATCAGCTGGCTGTACGTCCTCGGTTTCCTGGCCGGCTGCGGCAGCGTGCTGTTCGACGTGGCCGGGCAGGCCTATCTGCCCCGGCTGGTGGAGCGCGAGCAGCTCACCCGGGGCAACTCGGCGCTCGGCGCCAGCCAGTCCGCCGCCACCATCGGCGGCCCGGCGCTCGGCGGTGTGCTCGTGCAGTGGCTGACCGCGCCCGTCGCGGTGCTGGCCGGCGCGCTGTCCTACCTGGTCTCCGCGCTGACCGTCGCCACCATCCGGCACCAGGAGGACAGGGCGGAGCAGGCCGAGCGGGTCACCCCCGCCGGGACGCTGCGCGAGGTGTGGGCGGGTCTGAAGTTCGTGTTCGGCAACGAGCCGCTGCGCGCCATGACGGTCATGGCGTCCATCTTCAATCTGTCGTTCACCGCGCTGGAGGTCGCCTTCGTCCAGTTCATGCCGCGCACCCTGGGTCTGAGCGCGGGCGAGATCGGCCTGGTGATGGCCGCGCTCGGCCCCGGCTTCCTGGTCGGCGCGGCCTTCGCGGGCCGGCTGCCGCAGCGGTTCGGCTACGGCCGCACCATGCTCACCACCGCCGCGATCGCCAACCTCGTCATGCTCGGCATCTCCACCGTGCACGGCTCCGGGTTCCTGGCCGTGGGCACCCTGATGCTGATCAACTTCCTGTTCGCGTCCTTCGGCGTCGCCAACAACGTCACCGTGCTCAGCATCCGGCAGACCCTCACCCCCGACTCGCTGCAGGGCCGGGTCGCCGCCACCAACCGCTTCGTCGCCATGGGCATCGCCCCGGTCGGCGCCCTCGCCGGCGGCCTGCTGGGCGGCGCCGTCGGGCTGCGCGCCACGGTCCTGGTCGCCGCGATCGGCCTGTCCTCGGCGCTGGTCCCGCTCGCCCTGTCCTCGCTGGCCCGGATCAGGTTCGACCTGCCCGCCCAGATCCCCCTGACCAAGGAAGAAGAAGTCTGATGCCCGAGTCGTACGACACCCCCGAGCCCCGCCACCTGGTGGTCGTCAACCACGAGGAGCAGTACTCGGTGTGGCCCGCGCTGCTGCCCGTGCCCGACGGCTGGCGCGCCGAAGGCTTCGAGGGCACGCGCGCCGAGGCCCTCGCGCACATCGAGACCGTCTGGACCGACCTGCGCCCGCTCAGCCTGCGCTGACCGGCACCGACCCGCCCGAGAGGCCCCGCGATGGACTTCAGTCTCTTCTACTTCGCCGACGGCAGCGTCGGTGACAGCGACGCCGGTGACAGCGGCGGCGGCCGCTACGACCTGCTGCTCGAAGGCGCCAAGTACGCCGACACGCACGGCTTTTCGGCCGTGTGGACCCCAGAGCGCCACTTCCACCCCTTCGGGGGGCTCTACCCGAACCCGTCCGTGACCGGCGCCGCCGTCGCCGCCGTCACCGAGCGGGTCGCCGTCCGCGCGGGCAGTGTGGTCGCTCCGCTGCACCACCCGCTGCGCATCGCCGAGGAGTGGTCGGTCGTCGACAACCTCTCCGGCGGCCGGGCCGGTCTGTCCCTGGCCTCCGGCTGGAACGCGGTCGACTTCGCGCTGCGTCCCGAGGGCTACGCGGGCCGCAAGACCGCCGTCATCGAGGCCGTGGGGCAGGTGCGCGCCCTGTGGCGGGGCGAGCCGCTGGCCGTCACGGACGGCGCCGGCAACCCGGCCGAGGTGCGCGTCTTCCCGCCGCCCGTCCAGCGCGAGCTGCCGATCTGGGTGACCAGCGCGGGCGGCGCGGAGACGTTCCGCGCGGCGGGCGCGGCGGGCGCCGGGGTGCTCACCCACCTCCTCGGCCAGGACATCGACCAGCTCACCGAGAAGATCGCCCTGTACCGCGAGGCGCTCGCGCAGCGCCCCGGCCACGACGGCCGGCCCGGCCATGTGGCCCTGATGCTCCACACCTACCTCGGGGATGACCCGGAGAAGGTGCGGGAGACGGTCCGCGAGCCGTTCACCGCGTACCTGAAGAGCAGCTTCGGGCTCATCGCCCGCTCGGCGGGCAGCATCCTGTCCGGCTTCGACCCCGACAAGCTGCGCGAGTCCGACATCGACTTCCTGGTACGGCGCTCCTTCGACACGTACTACAACACCAGCGGCCTGTTCGGGACGGTGGAGCAGGCGTCGGCGGTCGTGGAGCGGGCGCGCGCCGCGGGCGTCGACGAACTGGCCTGCCTGATCGATTTCGGGGTCGGCAAGGACGAGGTGCTGACCGGCCTGGACCACCTCGACGCCCTGCGCGAGGCGACCACGTGACGCGCACGGCGGGGCCGGTTCCCCAGCGTGCCGACCACGCTCGCGGACGGCGAGCCGTACGACATGACGGCGGGCCCTTCACGACCCCCTCGCCCACCCCGGTCACGGTCGGCCTCGGCGCCCGGGCCCACACCCATGCGCTGCGCCCGGGCCGGGTCGCACCGCCCGAGCTCAGCGACCGTCAGACGGCCGCCGCCCGCGGGTCCGTCGGCCCGGCGCGCTCCGCCGATCCTGCGCGGCCCGCCGATCCGGCGCTGCTCGTCGGCTCGGCCGCGGTCGTCGGTGAGACCTGGGCGGTGGCCGCGGTCGCCGGCTGTCCGGTGCCGGCCGACGGTTCCTTCAGCACCCCCGACCCCTCCCTCAGACCTTCCGGACCCCTCGGAGTACGACCATGAGCAAGGCATCCATCGCCCGGGACCCGCGGGACTCGCGGGGACCGGCCCGGCCGGTGCCGGGCGCGGTGCGCGGCGGCACGCTGCGCATCCTGCGCGACGCCGACTACGACCACCTGGACCCGCAGCGCGTCCAGACCCTTCAGGCGACCGCGCTCGGCCACCTCCTCTTCCGCACCCTGACGATGTTCGCCGAGGACGGCGAGGGCGGCTGGCGGCTGGTCGGCGACCTCGCCGAGCACCCCGGCCGGGACGTCGACGGCGACGGCCGTACCTGGGAGTTCACCCTCAAACCCGGCCTGCGCTACGAGGACGGCCGCGAGATCACCGCGGCGGACGTGGCCCACGGCATCGCCCGCTCCTTCGAGGAGAGCCTGGCCGGCGGCCCCCACCACCTGCAGGACTGGCTGGGGGCCAACGGCCCCTACGCGGGCCCCTTCACCGACGGCACCGACGAGGTGCCCGGCCTGGAGGTGCGGGACGCGCGCACCCTGGTGTTCCGCTTCCCCGAGCCGCGCCCCGACCTGCCGTTCGCCGCGGCCCTGGTGACGACCGTGCCGGTGCCGCGGGACGCCGACACCGGCGAGAGCTACGGCAAGGCGCCGCTCGCCTCCGGCCCGTACCGCATCGCCGAGCACATCGCCGGACAGCGCCTGGTCCTGGAGCGCAACCCGCACTGGGACCCGGCCACCGACGCCGTACGGCACGACCACCCGGACCGTGTCGAGATCGAACTGGACGTCGACGCCGCCGCCCAGAACCGGCGCGCCCTCGCCGACGAGGGTCAGGACGCCTTCGCCGTCGCCGAGAACACCGCCCCCGAGGAGGTCGCCACGGAGCTGCTGGCCGACCCGTCCCTCGGCCCCCGGCTGCGCCGCGACCGCACCCCGCTCGTCTGGTACCTGGCGATCAACACGGCCCGGGTGACGGACGTGGAGGCCCGCCGGGAGATCGCCCGCGCCCTGGACAAGGAGGCGGTGCTCGGTGCGATGGGGGGTGCCACGCAGGGCGAGATCACCCACACCATCCTCTCGCCCGCGACCCTCGGTCACCGTCCCTACCCGGACCCGCACGCGGGCGGCCCGCGCGGTCTGCCGGACAGCGCGTACGCCCGCCCGCTGCGGCTGCTCAGCCGCGACGGCGCGTACTTCACCGCCGGCGCCCGCGAGGTCCAACGCTCCCTCGAGGCGGCCGGCTTCGCCGTCGAGCTGGTGGAGATCGAACGGCCCCGGCACAACGCGGCCGTCCTCACCCGCGGCCATGACCACGACCTCTACCTGATGTGCCAGGCCGCCGACTGGCCCGGCGCCTCGACCCTGCTCACCGGGTTCGACGGCCGCACCCTGCGCGCCACCGGGAACGCCGACTACACCTACCTCGACGACCCCGAGGTCAACGCCGAGATCGCCCGCGTCTCCGCCCTGCCCGCCGACCTCGCGGCCCCCGAATGGGCCGCGCTGGACGAGATACTGACGACCCGTCACGTCCCGCTGGTGCCGGTCTTCTCCTACGTCCACCTGGCGGTGCGCGGCTCACGCGTGGGCGGCGTGTTCACGTCGTCGTTCCTCGGCACACCGGTGTACTACGACGCGTACGTCACCGCCGACACGGAGGGCGCCGCCCATGGCTGACGTGCGCACGCTGTACGAGCGGTTCGCCGCGTCGGCCGAGGCGCATCCCGGGCGGACCGCGCTGGAGACGGGCGGCCGGGCCCTCGCATACGCGGAGCTGCGCCGCCTCGCCGAGCACACCGCCGCCCGGGTGCTCGGCGCCCTCGGCGGCCGCCGCCCGGAGCGCCTCGGCGTCCTGGCCAACCGGAGCGTCGCCGCGTACGCCTCCTACCTGGCCGCCCAGCGGTTGGGCGCGGCCGCCGTACCGCTGGGTCCGCAGGTCGCCCCGGCCCGGCTCACCGCGATCGCCGAGGCGGCGGGGCTGGACGCGGTGCTCGCCGAACCGGAGAGCACGGACCTGGCCGACGCGACCGGATTCCCGTGCCCCGTCCTGCCGTTCACCGAGCCCGGCGCCACGGAGGCCTTCGCCGCCCTGCCGCCGTACGAGGCCCGCCCCGGCGCGCTCGCCTACATCGTGTTCACCTCGGGCTCCACCGGCACCCCCAAGGGTGTCCCGGTGACACAGCGCAACACGGCGGCCGTACTGGACTACGCGGTCGACCGCTACGGCATCGGCCCCGAGGACCGTGTCTCGCAGACCTTCGACCTCACCTTCGACCCGACCGCGTGGGACATGTTCACCGCGTGGAGCGCGGGAGCCGCGCTGGTGGTGCCGGACCGCGGCGAGCTGGTCCGCCCGGCCCGGTTCATCCGCGAGCACCGGATCACCCACTGGTTCTCCGTCCCGTCGCTGATCGGCTACGCCCGGCGGCTGCGCGACCTCGCCCCCGGCAGCATGCCCGGGCTGCGCTGGACCCTGTTCGGCGGCGAACCGCTCACCCTGGACCAGGCCGCGGCCTGGCAGGCGGCGGCACCCGGCAGCGTGCTGGAGAACCTCTACGGCCCCACCGAGGTCACCGTCTCCTGCACCCAGCACCGGCTGCCCGCCGACCCCGCCGACTGGCCCGCCACCGCCAACGGCACCGTGCCCATCGGCACGCCCTACCCGCACCTCGACGCCCTCGTCCTGGACGACGAGGGCCACCCGGCGGACGAGGGCGAGCTTGCCCTGCGCGGCCCGCAGCGCTTCCCCGGCTATCTCGACCCCGCCGAGAACACCGGCCGGTTCCTCCGCTTCGACGGGCTGCGTGCCACGGTGCACGAGGAGCCCGGGGCGCCCGGCCCGGAGCTGTACTACCGCACCGGCGACCGGGTCCGGCGGGGCGCCGACGGCTCACTGCTGCACCTGGGGCGCCTCGACCAGCAGGTGAAGATCCGCGGCCACCGCATCGAACTGGGGGACGTCGAGGCCGCCCTGCGGTCGGTCGACGGGATCGCCGAGGCGGTGGTGAGCGTCCGCACGGCCGAGGGCGCCGAGCCCGCCCTGGAAGCCGCCTACACCGGGGACGCCCAGGACCCCCTGACCCTGCGCAGCCAGCTGGCGGAGCGGCTGCCCGCGTACATGCTCCCGAGGTCCTTCACCCACTTGGACGCCTTCCCGCTCAACGCCAACCGCAAGATCGACCGCAGGGCGGTCGGCGCCCTTCTGTCCGCCCAGGGATGACAGGCGGGTCGGGGCTTGCTTCCCCCCTCCCCGCATGGGGGAGGATGGCGGCATCCAATGAAGGGAAATTCACGGTGAGCATCGACCCGTCCTCGATTCCGAACTTCGGGGGCCAGCCCGAACCGCAGCCCCAGGGACCGGCGGGCCCCGTCCTCCCGGATCAGGACCTCGTGAAGCAGCTCCTCGACCAGATGGAGCTGAAGTACGTCGTCGACGAGGAGGGCGACCTCGCGGCTCCGTGGGAGCAGTTCCGCACGTACTTCATGTTCCGTGGGGAGGCCGACCAGGCGGTCTTCTCGGTGCGGACCTTCTACGACCGCCCGCACAAGATCGACGAGAAGCCGCAGCTGCTGGAGTCCGTGGACGACTGGAACCGCCGCACCCTGTGGCCCAAGGTCTACACCCACACCCACGACGACGGCACCGTCCGCCTCATCGGCGAGGCCCAGATGCTGATCGGCACGGGCGTCGACATCAACCACTTCGTCTCCTCGACGGTCAGCTGGGTGCGGGCCGCGATCGAGTTCGACAAGTGGCTGGTCGAGCAGCTCGGCCTGGAGCAGGAGGTCGACGAGGCGGAGCAGGGCGACGAGGGGGACACCCCCGAGAGCGACGAGCAGTAGTCCTCACAGCGGCGTGTGCGCGTACACGACCAGGTACGCGCCGTAGAGATAGCTGAACCCGGCCAGGGTCGCGACCAGCACGGTCGTGTGCCAGGGCCGGGTTCTCGCCGTTCGCACCAGCAGGTGCGCGAGCGGCAGCAGCAGCGGGAACGCCGGCAGCAGGAACCGCGGCTTGGACTCGAAGAAGCCCGATCCGCCGAGCGCGATCAGCAGCAGCACCCCGCTGTGCACGAGCAGTGGCAGCGGGGCGCGGTCGAGCAGCAGCAGGACGTACAGCACCACCCCGGCCGCCACGATCAGCAGCGCCACGGAGAACGTGAACCGGCTGCCGTGCGCCGCCATCAGACGCAGGGAGTGCAGCGAGCCCCGCCCGAAGTCGAACCTCGAGCCCCACTGCCGCTGCACCTCGAAGTAGCCACCCAGCAGATCGCCCTCGCGCCGGCCGACCCACAGCACATACGCCGTCCAGCCCAGCGGGGCGAGCGCCGCGCCCGTCCACAGCCTGTGGGAAACTCTTCCGCGCCGCCGGACGGCCTCACAGCCGGCCGTGGCCAGTACGGCGGCGGCGACCGCGAACCCGTTGGGCCGGGCCAGCCCCGCGAGCGCCGCCAGCGCGCCCGCCCACAGCCAGTTCCCGGCCAGCAGCGCGTACAGCGACCAGGCCGCGAGCGCCGTCAGCAGCGGCTCGGTGTACGCCATCGACAGCACCACCGAGTGCGGCAGCAGGCCCCACAGCAGCACCAGCGCGATCCCGGTGGCCCGGCCGTGCAGCCGGGAGCCGACCGCGTAGATCCCGGTGGCGGCCACCACGGCCGCCGTCCACGAGATCAGCAGCCCGGCCGCGCCCCCGGTGAGCGGCAGCACCGCCGTCAGCGCCCGCACCAGCACCGGGTACAGCGGGAAGAACGCCAGGTCACTGTGGACGCCCGGGGCGGTGGAGGGCAGGTCGTGGCCGTAGCCGTGCGTGGCGATGCCCAGGTACCACACCGAGTCCCAGGACCGGCCGAGCAGCGCGAGCGGGTTCCGGCCGGTGAGCTGCGCGACGAGGGTGAGCACGGCGGCGCCGGCGAGCCGGGCGCCGAGGAAGAGACCTAGGGCGACCAGGCGCTGCGCCGGTTTGGGCGGGGCCAGGACGGTGCTGAGGGTTCTGACGGTGCTGGCGTGGGTCACATCTGAGCACCTTGCGTGACGGTGCGTGGGGGTGTGCGGTGACGCGCCGTTGTGCTGCCTGCCGTCGCCCGTCTGCGGGTCTCGTTCTTACATCGTGCGCAGGCGCTCCGCCGCCTCCCGGAGAATTTCCTCTCTCTTGCAGAACGCGAACCGCACGAACGGCGCCCCCGCCTCCCGGTCGTCGTAGAACACCGCGTTGGGGATGGCCACCACCCCCGCCCGTTCGGGCAGCGCGCGGCAGAAGGCGAAGCCGTCCTTCTCGCCGAGGGGGCGGATGTCGGTGGTGATGAAGTAGGTGCCGGCCGGCTGGAAGACCTGGAAGCCGGCCGCCGTCAGGCCCTCGGCCAGGATGTCGCGGCGGGCCAGCATGGAGCGGCGGAAGTCCTCGAAGTAGGAGTCGGGCAGGGCGAGGGCCTCGGCGACCGCGTACTGGAAGGGACCCGAGGAGACGTACGTCAGGAACTGCTTCACCGAGCGGACCGCGGTGACCAGCTCCGGCGCGGCCGTCACCCAGCTCAGATTCCACCTCCCGCAGGCAGGTGAGCGAGACCTCAGCGGTGCCCCCGTCCATGACGGGCACGGCTTCGTCCGGGCCGGTACTCGGGTGTCTCACAGGCCGGTGCGGAGCTGCTAGACCAGCTCTCCGCTCACTCCGGAGTTGCCTTGCGGCTCGCCTCGGCGAACGGGCGAGGACTGTCCGGCGCGCAGCCCCTCGGGTGATGACCCAGCCGCCCGGAGTGATCTGGGCGCAACGTAGGAGGGGAGCGTGACTCAGCCGCAAACCAACGCGGGCCCAGTGCCTCGGCCTTCTCAGCCGCACGGAGTGATGATCTCCCAGTCCTTTGCGGGGTCCCCGGTCAGCAGGTACTCACTCAGATACATGCCTGTGTCCTCGTGAAGGTCGTCCTCCGGGTCCCAGACAGATTCGCACTCGGGGCAGAGGAAGAACCTCTGGCCCGTGTCCTTGCGCTCGTAACAGAGCACCCAGTCCTGGGCGCAGTGCGCGCAGGCGACCTTGTCCATGGGTTCCAGCTCCTCGGTGGTACGAGCGCCCTGCTGGTTGACCGACACTGCCATGGCGCGCCGGCTCCATGCCCTTTTCCAGGGCATGAGGACTACGTCTCCTCGGCCTTCTCGTCCCGACTGCTGCACTCACCCCTTGCTGCGCCGTACGAGGGGACGGAATGCGGCGAGGGCAGCTTCCCAGTCGGATGCGACCGGGTCTTCCGGGGGGAGGGCGGGACCCAGGTCTTCTGCCGCGCGCAGCACGGCTGAGGCGAGCTCCGGCGCCGTCGTCCGTGCGACGACGCCGCTCTTGCCAGCGACCGGCAGGCCGTCTTTGGTCCGTCGCACGACAAGACCGAAGGAGGTGTCGGCACCGGTGAAGCTCAGCACACGGGCGTTGCCCTGGAGAAAGGCACCCAGGCTGTCCAGCAACTGGACGACCGAAAGGTAGATCATCATGCCCTGATCGGGGACGTGGCCGGCCGAGTCGGCCGTGCCGAGGTCCCCGGTGAAGGCCATGTCTCCCAGATCGAAGCCGCTGGCGTCGCCCTGGCCGGGTCGTACGGTGAACTGCACAGTGATCACGGTGTGTAGCTCTTTCCTACCGGGAAGAAGGTGATGACGCGGTTTCCGTCCTCGGAGTCGACGATGAGCCGATACCGGGCCGACATGCCGTTCACGGTCATCCTCTTCTCGAAGGTCTGGATCCGGCGCGCGGGATCCGATACCCGCTCCGTTCTCCAGCCTCGGAGTGGTGCGGCACAGCGCGAGACCGTATGGGTCCGTCCAGGTGAGCGGATGAGGGCCGTACCAGTACGGGTTCGAGCCGGCTTCCAGACCGAGCGGGTCCGGGGAGAGGTACGCCGCAGTCTCGGGGTCGTAGTAGCGGTGGAGGTTCTGGTTGAGGCCGGATTCCGCATCGGCGTACTGGCCGGGGAAACGCAAGGGGCAATCCACGGCCTCGG
Organism: Streptomyces sp. NPDC020192; assembly: GCF_044388685.1. Classification (NCBI taxonomy): domain Bacteria; kingdom Bacillati; phylum Actinomycetota; class Actinomycetes; order Kitasatosporales; family Streptomycetaceae; genus Streptomyces; species Streptomyces sp. NPDC020192. Next base: position 81,516 of record NZ_JBIRXG010000009.1, read on the forward strand.
CATCGTCCGCAGGTGTCGGATACCGTGTGCCCCACAGGGCGGTACGCCTTTGCCAGCCGACGTCACCGTCGGAGGAGACGAGTTCGGCCGGGGTGCCGATCACGTCCGTGATGACAGCGTGGAAGCGAGTGGTGTGGTCGGCCGTGGTCTCCTCGGCGAGCCGGGTGAGGAAGGACGCACCTGTGGGAACGACCACGTGCCTGCTGCTGGTCTGGGCGACGGGGCGGTGCGTGCCGGGGGCGTAGTCCCACGTCGTGACCCTGCCGTCCGCGAGGATCTGCTCGGCGAGCAGAGTCTCCTCCCACGTGAAGTCCGTCCGGTCGACCTCCGAACCGTCCGGCAAGTGCCTGAACTTGGCGATGCGCCGGCCCAGCGGGTCGTAGACGTACCGCCATCGGTCGCCCTCGGGCGTGACGACCTCGACGAGCCGGTCCTCCGCGTTCCAGGCGTACGCCCACGTCTTCGCCTGTCCGCTCAACAGCTTGCGCGTTTTGTGGGTCCGGCGGCCCTGGGAATCGTAGGTGTACGTGGTGTCGCCCGCCCGCCGGATCAGCATGCCGTCGATGTCACGACCACCGGCGGCGGCGTGGCCGGCCGCGGACGCGTCGGTGAGGTTGCCTGCGCTGTCGTAGGCGTAGGTCTCGCTCCAGCCGTGGGCTCGTACACCCGTCACTCGGCCCATGGTGTCGAGGTCGAAGCGACGTGTGCCCGTTGCGAGTTCTCGGATCTCGGTCAGGTGACCGTCGGCTCGGTATGCGTACGCGCGGTGCTGCAACAGGTTGTGCGCACCCGCCGTAAGGGATTGGGCGGTGAGGCGGTCGACCTCGTCCCAGGTCTGCGTGAGTACCACACCGCTGCCCAGGTGACGTCGTGTCTCGCGCCCTGCCGCGTCATGCGTGAAGGTCAGCACTCCCACTTCGGACCGCAGCTGTGTCGGCATGCCCGCCGGGTCGTATGTCCAGTGCGAGGCCGGCCCCGACGGGGTCTCGCGTCGAACCCGGCGTCCTAGGGCGTCGTAGGCGTATGTGGTGGTGCGGCCGTTGATGGTCTCGCTCACTATGCGGCCCATCGCATCCCTGGTGAACGCGACGTCCGCGTCCGCGTTCACCGCCTGCGCGAGGCGGCCATCCGCCGCGTAAGCGAATGTCGTGACGTCGTCCGCGTCCGACCGTTGCTCCACCAGCCGCCCCAACGGATCCCGCGCGAAGCGCAAAGTCTCCCCGGCTCCGTTGGTGCGTGCGGTCACCCGCCCCGCCGCGTCGTGCGTGTACGTCAGCGTGCGGCCGTTGAAGTCCGTCTCGGTCACGAGACGACCGGACTCGTCGTATGTGTACGACCAGGTGCGGCCCTGCGCGTTGGTGACCTCTGTCAGGCGTAGTTCCGTGTCGTACGAGAAAGCGTATTGGGCACCGTCCGGGTCGGCGGAGGGAGGGCGGGCGCAGCAGCAGCGGGGTGGTGTCGGCGAGGCCGCCTTCCATGCTTGCCTTCAGCAGGCCGTCGCCCGCTCCGAACGCGCCGCCGAAGATCATGCCGTCCTTGGCGGCCTGGTTGACCTCGTCCAGGCTGAAGCCGTGTTGCAGACCCGCCGCCATCTGCAGCGGCTGGGCCACGGCGGCGTCGATGGTGACCGACTCGACGCCGCCGAACGCGACGCCGGCAAAGGCACCTCCGATGATGTCGGCCACCACGGCGGAGACCCCGACGCCTATCGTGGCGCCGAACTCGATGACCGCGTCCGCTGCCGCTGCCGCCGCCCCGGAGGCGATGCCCGCGGTCATGATGGCCAGCGCCACACCACCCGCGATCACGGCCGCGTCGATGGCTATCCGCGTCCAGAGCTTGTTGATCGCGTCGTCGATGCCGTCGGCGAACTTGTCCAAGCCGTTGGCCATGTCCCGCGAGGACTCCGCGAGGTCACTCAGCCAGCCGCTGTGCTGGTCGGTGGTGTAACGGCCCCAGAACTTGCGGAACGCCTCGATGGACTCACCCGTGTTGTTGTGGATGATCCCGGACGCGCTGCGGTGCACGGGGGAGCGGACGTCATCCACCGAGTGGGCGAACGCACGCCAGGCTTTGGCCGCGTCCCTCAGTTTGTCGGGGTCGGCCTCGGGCCACCACAGGCCCATGTCGAGAAGGATGTGGCGGGCTTTGGACTCAATGCTCACCGGCACCGTCGCTCTGCTTGGGGGTCTTTATTTCGGTGAACATGCCGGCGATGAGCTGGTCGTTGTCCACGTGTCCGTCGGCCATGTCGGCCATGGCTTCGTTGATGCTCGTCAGGCCGAGTACGAGGATGCCCGCGGCGCTCTCGATCTTCTTCTGGTTCGGCTTGTAGACGCCGCCGAACTGGTTGCCCTGGTCGTCGTGGCCCCAGGGCTCGCCGAGGCCGTCCAGGGTCTTGATGAGGGTGGTCAGGGCCTTGCTCAGATCGAAGGCCCCCTGGTGGAAGGCCGGTGCCGCCGCCTTGATGTCGGCGGTCTTGATGTCCAGCACCTTGCCCGGGACTTTGCCGTCACCCATCGCTGTCGTCTCCCCCCGGTTCGCAACCGCGGCTTCTGACCCTAGGGGAGGCGGGTCAAGGAACGGTCATATTCAAGGCGTGGGACCTGCGTTCGCCTCATGGAGGTCATGCGCGGCGGCACCGCTCAGTGGCCGGTCTCGCCGCATCTTCCACCATCGCGAGAATGGCCATGAGCTCAGTCAGCCAAGCGTCGCAGGCGGCTGGTGGCCGTTTGGAGGACGTCGTCCCTCTTGCAGAAGGTGAATCGGACCTGGCTGCGGCCGGCGTCGGGGTCGTCGTAGAAGACGGAGTTGGGGATCGCGACGACGCCACAGCGTTGGGGGAGCGCGCGGCAGAAAGCGTAGGCGTCCTTCTCACCGAAGGGGGAGATGTCGGTGGTGATGAAGTACGTGCCCTGGGGCTGGTAGACCTCGAATCCGGCCGCGCGCAGGCCGTCACCGAGTAGATCGCGCTTGCGGCGGAGGTCGGCGCGGAAGCTGTCGAAATACGTGTCCGGCAGACGGAGCGCTTCTGCGATCGCGTACTGGAAGGGGCCTGCGCTGACGTAGGTGAGGTACTGCTTGGCCGTCCGGACGGCGGCGACGAGCGGGGCGTCCGCCGTGATCCAGCCAACCTTCCATCCTGTGAAGGAGAAAGTCTTGCCGGCGGAGGAGATGGAGACGGTGCGCTCGCGCATGCCGGGCAGGCCCGCGATGGGGCGGTGTTTGCCGTCGTAGACGAGATGCTCGTACACCTCGTCGGTGACGACGAGCAGGTCGTGTTCGACGGCGAGTGCGGCGATGGCGCTCTGCTCTTCGGCGGTGAGCACCATCCCGGTCGGGTTGTGGGGAGTGTTGAGCAGAAGGAGGCGTGTCCGGGGGGTGATCTTGGCTCGGAGTTCGTCCAGATCCGGGCGGAAGGACGGCGCGCGCAGAGTGAGCGGTACCCGCTGCGCGCCGGCCATCGCGATGCAGGCCGCGTAGGAGTCGTAGAAGGGTTCGAAGGCGATCACCTCGTCACCAGGCTCCAGCAACGCGAGCATGGACGCGGCAATCGCCTCTGTCGCACCTGCAGTGACCAGGACTTCCGTGTCCGGGTCGAAGCTCAGGTCGTAGAAGCGGTGCTGGTGTTCGCTGATGGCCGTGCGCAGCTCCGGGATGCCCGGGCCCGGCGGGTACTGGTTTCCCCGGCCCTCGCGCAGCGCTCGCACGGCCGCCTCTCGTACGGACTCCGGTCCGTCCGTGTCAGGGAAGCCCTGACCCAGGTTGATCGCGCCCGTCGCGGTTGCCAGTGCCGACATCTCCGCGAAGATCGTCGTCCCGAGCCCGTCCAGCCTGTGGTTCAGCAGCGGCCTGCCGCTCATTTCTCCACCATCCTCACCCGAGCACCCTGCTATTCGTCGATCCCTCGGGGCCATCCTTGCCGATGCCCGACCGGGCGTTCACGCGGCGAGGGCCCAATAGGTAGGCGAAGGCGGATTGACCCAGCCGACCGTCCAGCCGGTGAAGGAGAAGGTCTTGCCGGCCGAGCCGATGGTGACCGTGCGCTCGCGCATCCCGGGGAACGTGGCGAGCGGCACGTGCTCGGCGTCGTCGAAGACCAGGTGCTCGTAGACCTCGTCCGTCACCACCAGCAGATCCCGCTCGACCGCCAGCTCGGCGATCGCGGCCAGCTCCGTGCGCGTGAGGACCGTACCGGTCGGGTTGTGCGGGGTGTTGATCAGCAGCAGGCGGGTGCGGTCCGTGATCGCCGCGCGCAGTTCGTCCAGGTCCAGGCGGAAGGAGCCGCTGTCCGGGCGCAGGGTCACCGGGACCCGGCGGCCGCCCGCCAGGGCGATGCTCGCCGCGTAGGAGTCGTGGTACGGCTCCAGGGCCACCACCTCGTCGCCCGGCTCCAGCAGCGCCAGCAGTGAGGCGGCGATCGCCTCCGTCGCGCCCGCCGTGACCAGCACCTCGGTGTCGGGGTCGTGGATCAGTCCGTAGCGCCGCCGCTGGTGCGCGGCGATCGCGGTGCGCAGCTCGGGGATGCCGGGGCCCGGCGGGTACTGGTTGCCACGGCCCTCGCGCAGCGCCCGTACGGCGGCCTCCCGGACCTCCTCGGGGCCGTCGGTGTCGGGAAAGCCCTGCCCCAGGTTGATCGCCCCGGTCGCCGTGGCCAGGGCGGACATCTCGGCGAAGATCGTCGTACCGAACTCGGCCAGCCGCCGGTTCAGGTGGGGGCGCGCGGTGGAGGTCATGCCGGTCATCCTGCGCCCAAGCTCTGGAGTTCCTCAACTCTGCTTTCAGCCCGCGGGCGGCCGGGCATCCCCCGTTCACCGCGGTCCACGGGGGCCGTTTCGGGGGAACGGAAGGAGGGTGACGCCATGTTCACCGGCATCATCCTGGGGCTGATCGTGGTCCTGTTCGTGGTCGGTGTGCGGACCGCGCGGAACCGGCGGCGGGCCGGCCGGCGGTACGCGGGCGGGTACGGCCGCTCGCGCGGTACGTCGTCCAGCGGGTCGTCCGGCTCGTCGTCCAGCGACGCCTATGCCGCCGGCGGCAGCTGGTGGGCGGGCAGCACCGACTCGGGTTCGTCCTCGGGGAGTCACGGGGGACACGGGGGACACGGGGGACACCACGGTGGCCACCACTCGTGCGGCGGCGGCCACTCCTGCGGGGGCCACTCCTCCTGCGGCGGGGGTTCCTCGTGCGGCGGCGGGGGCGGATGCGGGGGAGGCAGCTGACACGGGGCAGCTGAGCTTCCGGGGTTCCGGGGGAACCGCATCCGGACCGCACGACGGGCGCCCGCCGGGCGAAGACAGCCGGCGGGCGCTCGGCCGTGCGGGCGCGCGCCCGGCGTACGCCATGGTTGAACAGTTGAACTGTGGAGCCCTCTGAGGGATGGAAACCCCACGAAGTTGGGTAAAAACGCTGTCGCGGCCTCTCTGTTCATGATTCCCTCTAAAACGCCAATGCAGCCCCTCGGACGTCCCGCAGACTCCCCCCGCCGGTCGGGACGGCCGGGATGCCGACCTGGCTGACATGGCCGATCTCCCCCCTTCGTGCGTTAGCGGAGCCGATCCATGCTCACGACCCTGAACACGTCCTACACCGATACGCGCGCCGCCGACCTCGCCTGGGCGCTGGGACGCGAGCCGCTGCCCGCACTGGCCACCCTCGACCTCGAACTCACAGGCGTGAAGCTCCAGTTGAGACTGCTCGGCGCGTCCCACCAGGTGCTGCTGGAGGAGGAGCGCGGCATGTGCTCGGAGACGGTCGCCTGCATCCCCGGCTCCAGTACCCCGCTGCCGCTCGGCGTCGCCAAACGCGTCGGCGACTGGGAGTACGAGTTCGCCGCCCGCGTCGAACTGCTCACGCCCGGCTCGTTCGCGGGCCGCGCCCAGGAGTTGCTGGCGCTGGTCTCCGACCATCCGCATGGCCTGGCGGGCGTCTTCCCGGGCAGCCCGCACGCCTTCACCGCGATGCTGGCCCAGCGTCACGGCGGGCAGGTGCACTGGCGGACCTGGCACGCCTACCCGCAGGACGGCCAGTTGGTGGCCACCCGCACCCGCGTGGGCGCGCGGGCGTCGACTTCCGCCGCATAAACGTGTTCGGCTTCAACTCGCTTCAGATCCACACGTGTGGGTGACGAAGCGTGCCGAGCGCGTGACGTAACGTCGCAGAGTGATCGAACCGCACGCCCCCGCGCCCCCGGGCGCCCCGCCCCACTGGACAGGCCCGGCCCGGCTGCCCGTGCGGCCCGGGACCGGGCGGTTCCTGGTCCTCGTGTGCGTCTTCGTCTGCGCGGCCTGCGGGCTCGTGTACGAACTCGAACTCGTCGCGTTCGCCTCGTACTTGATGGGGGACTCGGTCACCCAGGCCTCCGTCGTGCTGTCCGTCATGGTGTTCGCGATGGGCGTCGGCTCGCTCGGCGCCAAGCGGCTGCGCTGGCACGCGGCGGCCGGCTTCGGCGCCATCGAGACCGCCCTCGCGCTCGTCGGCGGGTGCAGCGCGATGGCGCTGTACGCCGTCTTCGCCTGGACCGGCGGCTGGGGCGGGGTCTGGGCCGACGGCCCGCGCTGTCTGCTGGTCGCCTTCTCCCTCGCCATCGGCCTGCTCATCGGCGCCGAGGTCCCGCTGCTGATGGAGCTGATCCAGCGCATCCGGCACCAGGACGCGGGCGGCGCGGTGGCCGACCTGTTCGCCGCGGACTATGTCGGCGCGCTGGTCGGCGGCCTGGCCTTCCCCTTCCTTCTCCTGCCGTTCCTCGGCCAGTTGACGGGCGCGCTGGTCACCGGCACGGTCAACGTGGTGGCGGGCGGCGCCCTGGTGCTGGGTCTCTTCCGCCGCGACCTGTCCCGCCGGGCCCGCTGGACCCTGCTCCTCGTCGGCCTCACCGTGCTCGCCGTCCTCGCCTCCGCCGCCGCCCTCGCCGACGAGTTCGAACGCGCCGCCCGGCACGCCGTCTACGGCAGGGACGTCCGGGTCGCCGTGCAGACCGACGTACAGGAGGTCGTCCTGTCCGGCGGCACCGACGGCAAGCCCCTCGACCTCTTCCTTGACGGCCGGCTCCGCGTCGGCGGCCGCGACGAACGCCGCTACCACGAGGCCCTCGTCCACCCGGCCCTGTCCGGCGGCCCCCACGCGCGCGTGCTCATCCTCGGCGGCGGTGACGGCATGGCCGCCCGCGAGGTGCTGGGCGCGCGCGGGGTGCGCCGTGTCGACCTCGTCGAGATCGACGCCGGCCTGGTCCGCCTCGCCCGCCACGACCCCGGCCTCGCCGCCGCCAACGGCCACGCCTACGACGACCCCCGCGTCCACGTCACCACGGCCGACGCCTTCGGCTGGCTGCGCGGGGCGCCCGCGGCGGCGTACGACGTCGTGATCGCCGACCTGCCCGACCCCTGCATCACCGCCAGCACCAAGCTGTACTCCCAGGAGTTCTACGGCCTGGCCCGCCACGTCCTCGCCCTCGGCGGCCGGCTCGTCGTGCACGCCGGGGCCGTCACCACCCGCCCCCAGGTCTTCTGGACGGTCGACGCGACCCTCCGCGCGGCGGGCTTCACCACCTCCCCCTACCGGGTCCTCGGCCACGACTCCGGCTTCGCGGCCGGCCCCGACCGCTCGGCCGGCGCCTCCCGCGCCCCGCACGACTGGGGCTTCCTGCTGGCGGCGCCGGGGCCCACCGCGCCCCCGCTGCGGCTCGGCGCCGGGCGGTCGGCCACCGTGACCGGGGCCGGCCTCGCGGCGGACGCGACGGCGGCCGAGCGGACCCGGATCCCGGGGCTTCCCGCCTCGACGCTGGTGCATCCGCGGTACTGACCGTTTCGTGACGCGGGGGTACGTCCAGGCCACACCTGGGTAGGCTCAGCGGACATGGAGCACCAGGTCTTCGTCCCGGTCCCCGCCGAGCGACTCCGCGCCGCCCTCGCCGACCCCGCCCGCGCCGCCCGCGCGATCCCCGGCCTGCAGCAGGACGCCGGTGCCGACCCCGTCGCCGGACGCCTGAAACTGCGCGTCGGCGGGCACTCCGTCACCTACCGGGGGGCGGTACGGATCACGCCCCGCGAGGACGGCGGGTACGACGTGACGGGGGAGGCCACCGAGGCCCGCGGCACCGGCACCGTGAAACTCGCCCTCACCCTGCGCCTCGCGGACACCGAGGGCGGTACGACGGTCACGGCCGAGGGCACGGCCGAAGCGGACGGCCGCATCGCGGAACTCCCGGCGGAGACGGTGAGTTCGGCGGCGGTCCGGTTGCTGAGCCGTTCCCTGGAGAACCTGGCGGAACCTGAACCGGAGCCGGAGGCGCAGCGGCCTGAGCCCGAGGAGGCGCAGGAGGCCCACGAGGCGCCGGAGGAGCAGGAGGCGGCAGCCTCGGTCTTCGACGCCGAGGTCCCCCCGTCCTCGCTCGAACCGGACTTCGCCGACACAGGCGAACCCCCCGCCGAGGCCGCGCACGCCCGCCGCACGATGATCGGCCGCAGTGCCGAGGAGGTCGACCACGCCCCGCCCCGCGGCCGCTACGCCCCGGTCCCGGCCCCCCAGACGGTCACCGCGAACCAGACCCTGCGCTGGGCGGCCCCGGCGGCGGCACTGGCACTGGCGTCGGCGATCGTCGTAGGTAGGGCACTTCGTAAGCGCAGGTGAGTACTGTCATCCCGTGAGTAACGAAGACATCACGCTGACCGCGGGGAACGCGGAAGTACGCGTCAGCCCCGCCCACGGCGGCCGTATCAGTGGCCTCAAGGTCGACTCCCTGGAACTGCTCCGCCAAGGGGACCGCTTCGGGTGTTTCCCGATGGTCCCCTGGTGCGGCCGTACCAAGGAGGGCCGGTTCCTCGACGGCGGCACCCTCCGCCAGATGCCGCTGAACTCCCCGCCGCACGCCATCCACGGCACCGCCCGCGACGGCGCCTGGAAGATCGCGCGCGTCGCGGAGAACGAGGCGGCGATCACGTACGACCTGGTCGAGCCCTGGCCGCACCCCGGCCGCGTCACCCAGGTCGTCACGCTCACCGAGGACAGCCTGACGCTGACGATGTCGGTGGAGGCGCGGGACGACTCCTTCCCGGCGCAGATCGGCTGGCACCCGTGGTTCAACCGGAATCTCGGCGGTCAGGACGCGACCCTCGACTTCGAGCCCGCCTGGCAGGAGGAGCGCGGCGCCGACCACCTCCCCACCGGCAACCGGATCGAACCGAAGCCCGGCCCCTGGGACGACTGCTTCGGCATGCCCGACGGCGTCGACGTCACCCTCACCTGGCCCGGACAGCTGGAGCTGAAGGTGACCAGCCGCGAGGAGTGGGTCGTCGTCTACGACGAGCAGGCCGAGGCCGTCTGCGTGGAGCCGCAGACCGGCCCGCCCAACGGCCTGAACACCCTTCCGCGCCTGGTCACTCCGCTGGAGCCGCTGGAGGCTGCCACGACCTGGAGCTGGCGGCGCCCTTAAGCTGGTCGGCATGACGGACGTACGCGGCGCGCTGCTGCAGCAGATCAAGGACAAGGCCGTGGTGCACGGCAAGGTGACCCTCTCCTCGGGTCTGGAGGCCGACTACTACGTCGACCTGCGCCGCGTCACGCTCGACGGCGAGGCCGCCCCGCTGGTCGGTCAGGTGCTGCTGGATCTGACGGCCGACCTGGAGTTCGACGCGGTCGGGGGCCTCACCATGGGCGCCGACCCGGTCGCGGCCGCCATGCTGCACGCCGCCGCCGCGCGCGGGAAGCGGCTGGACGCGTTCGTCGTACGCAAGGCGGCGAAGGCGCACGGTATGCAGCGGCGGGTCGAGGGGCCGGAGATCGCGGGCCGCCGGGTCCTGGTCGTCGAGGACACCTCCACCACCGGCGGCTCCCCGCTCACCGCGGTCGAGGCCGTGCGCGAGGCGGGCGCGGAGGTCGTCGCCGTCGCCACGATCGTGGACCGGGCGACCGGCGCCGCCGAGAAGATCGAGGCCGGCGCGGGTGTTCCGTACCGTTTCGCCTTCTCGAAGGATGAACTGGGTCTGGACTGACGACGCGGATCGACCTGGACTTGACCGGCGCATGGACCATCGGTCCATGTCTGGAAAGATGGGGACGACGATGACGTCACCCCCAAGGTCTAGGTCAGGGCCGTAACGCAGCACCTCTCACCCGCAACACAAGGAGCGGACAGATGCCCATCGCAACCCCCGAGGTCTACAACGAGATGCTCGACCGGGCGAAGGCAGGCAAGTTCGCCTACCCGGCCATCAACGTCACCTCGACCCAGACCCTGCACGCCGCCCTGCGCGGTTTCGCGGAGGCCGAGAGCGACGGCATCGTCCAGATCTCCACGGGTGGCGCCGAGTTCCTGGGCGGCCAGTACAGCAAGGACATGGTGAGCGGCGCGGTCGCGCTCGCCGAGTTCGCGCACATCGTCGCCGAGAAGTACCCGGTCAACATCGCCCTGCACACGGACCACTGCCCGAAGGACAAGCTCGACGGGTACGTACGTCCCCTGCTCGCGATCTCCGAGGAGCGCGTGAAGGCCGGCCGTAACCCGCTCTTCCAGTCGCACATGTGGGACGGCTCCGCCGAGACCCTGGCCGACAACCTGGCCATCGCGCAGGAGCTCCTCGAGCAGGCCCGCCGCGCCAACATCATCCTCGAGGTGGAGATCACCCCGACCGGCGGCGAGGAGGACGGCGTCTCGCACGAGATCAACGACTCCCTGTACACGACCGTCGACGACGCGATCCGTACCGCCGAGGCCCTCGGCCTGGGCGAGAAGGGCCGCTACCTGCTGGCCGCGTCCTTCGGCAACGTCCACGGCGTGTACAAGCCGGGCAACGTCGTGCTCCGCCCCGAGCTGCTGAAGGAGCTGAACGAGGGCGTCGCCGCCAAGTTCGGCAAGGCCTCCCCCTTCGACTTCGTCTTCCACGGCGGCTCCGGCTCCACCGAGCAGGAGATCCTCACCGCGCTGGAGAACGGCGTCGTGAAGATGAACCTGGACACGGACACCCAGTACGCGTTCACCCGTCCGGTCGCCGCCCACATGTTCCAGAACTACGACGGCGTCCTGAAGGTCGACGGCGAGGTCGGCAACAAGAAGGCCTACGACCCGCGCACCTGGGGCAAGCTGGCCGAGGCGTCCATGGCCGCGCGCGTCCTCGAGGCGACGAAGAACCTGCGCTCGGCGGGCAACAAGATCAAGTAACCCGTGCCTTTCGGTGGGCCCGGTGACTGTCTACGTCACCGGGTCCGCTGTATATCTGGGGACATGCCCGATGTCCGGCTGGCCTCGCCCCAGGGCAAGTGGATCCTGCTCACCACGGTCCTCGGCTCCAGCATGGCCCTGCTGGACTCGACCGTCGTCAATGTGGCGCTGCCGCGCATCGGCCGCGACCTGGGTGCGAGCCTGGCCGCCCTCCAGTGGACGGTCAACGCGTACATGGTCACGCTGGCCGGTCTGATCCTGCTGGGCGGCTCGCTCGGCGACCACTACGGCCGCCGGAAGATCTTCGTCCTGGGTGTGGTGTGGTTCGCGGCGGCGTCCCTGCTGTGCGGCCTGGCACTGAACCCGGCCATGCTGATCGCCGCGCGGGCCCTGCAGGGCATCGGCGGCGCGCTTCTCACGCCCGGCTCTCTGGCGCTGATCCAGGCGTCCTTCCACCCCGACGACCGGAGCCAGGCGGTCGGCCTGTGGTCGGGCTTCGGCGGGATCGGCGCGGCGGTCGGCCCGTTCCTGGGCGGCTGGCTGGTGACCGGCCCCGGCTGGCGCTGGGTCTTCCTGCTGAACGTCCCGCTGGCGCTGCTGTGCGTCCCGGTGGCCCTACGGCATGTCCCCGAGTCCGCGGACGGCGGCAGACACGCCCGCTTCGACGCCCTGGGCGCGGCCCTGGGCGCCCTGGCCCTGGCGTTGCTGACGTACGCGCTGATCGAGGCCAGGGAGGGTTCGCTGGCGGTGACCCTGAGCGCGGTCGCGGGCCTGGCGGCGGCGGTGGCCTTCGTCCAGGTCGAACGGCACCGCCCGGACCCGATGCTCCCGCCGGACATCTTCGCCTCCCGCCAGTTCACCGCGGTTAACCTGGTCACCCTGTGCGTGTACGCGGCGTTCGGCGGTTTCTTCTTCCTGGTGGCGCTCCAGCTGCAGGTGGTGACGGGGTACTCGCCGCTGGCGGCCGGTACGGCGTTGCTGCCGACGACGGCCCTGATGCTGCTCTTCTCCGCCCGCTCGGGTGCCCTGGCGGACCGCACGGGCCCGCGCCTGCCGCTGACCGTCGGCCCGCTGCTGTGCGCGGCGGCGATGCTGCTGATGCTGCGGGTGGGGCCGCACGCCTCCTACCTCACGGACGTCCTCCCCGCCCTGCTGGTGATGGGCGCCGGCATGGTCACCCTGGTCGCCCCCCTGACGGCCACGGTCCTTGCCTCGGTGGACACCACCCGCGCGGGCCTGGCCAGCGGCGTCAACAACGCGGCGGCGCGGGCCGCCGGCCTGATCGCGGTGGCGGCCCTGCCCGTGCTGGCGGGGATGGGGCCGGAGGCGTACCGGATGCCTACGGCGTTCGATACGGCGTTCCGGCGGGCGATGCCGATGTGCGCGGGGGTCCTGGTGCTGGGCGCCGCGCTGGCCTTCGCACTGGTCCGACGCCCGGCCCCGGAGTGCCGCCACCCGGAATGCCGGACCCATGGGTGCGTGACGGCTCCGCCGCTGGAGGGACGGGGACAGCCCTAGGTCCCTTCATGTGAGCTTCGGTGACTGTTACCGCTTCAGCTCGGCGTACGCCTCGGCGCTGCTGTCCTGGAGGAACTGCCAGCAACGCTCCGTCTCGTCCTTCTCGTTGATCTCGCCGGCTGCGCGGGCGAGGGCGGCGAGGCAGCGCAGGAAGCCGCGATTGGCGCGGTGGTCCCAGGGGATGGGGCCATGTCCCTTCCACCCGGCCCGGCGCAGCGCGTCCAGACCGCGGTGGTAGCCGGTGCGCGCGTACGCGTACGACTCGACCACTCGCCCCGCCTCGAAGGCGTCGTCGGCGAGCATGGCCCAGGCGAGCGAGAACGTGGGGTGCTTCGCCGCGACCTCGGCCGGTGACCGGGACTCCTTGCCCAGCAGGCGGTACGCCTCTTCGTTCTCCGGGAGGTACGTCGGCTCCGGGCCGCCGAGCAGGTTCTTGTGAGTCGTCATGCCGTCAGTCTGCCACTTGCGGGCATCTGCACCCGGATCAGCAAGGACGACGAGGCCGAGGGGCTGGGAGGGCCCTGGCGGTCACACGCCGATGAAGCTCACTGTCTCCGCCATGTCCGCCCGCCCGGTCCGCAGCCGTGGTGCGGCTTCCTTCTCGAATCCCACGGCGACACCGCAGAACAGTACGAGCCCGTCATCGGCTCCGACCATCTCGCTGACGGTCTTGCGGTACATCGTCCACATCACCTGGGGGCAGGTGTGCAACCCTTCGGCCCTCAGCAACAGCATGACCGTCTGCAGGTACATCCCCGCGTCCCCCCACTGCCCGGGCCCCATGGTCCGGTCGAGGTAGCAGAACAGCACGACCGGCGCCCCGAACGCCTCCGCGTTCAAGGCGGCGATCTTCGTGGGCCTGTCGAGGTCGTCGCGCTCGATTCCCAGGGCTTCGTACCGCTGGGCGGCCGCGGCGGAAAAGCGGTCCAGGTACGGCGAGGTCAGTTCGGCCGGGTACATCGGATACTCCCGCTCATCACCCGGGTCCCGCGCCAGTGCCCTGGCCGTCGCGCGCTTCTTCAGCTCGGCCAGGGGCTCACCGGTCACGACATACACATGCCACGGCTGGAGGTTCCCGCTCGACGGAGCCCGCGTCGCTGCGGCCAGCACTCGTTCGAGTACCTCTTTGGCCACCGGCTCATCGCTGAACGCCCGCACGGCCCGGCGACTGTTCACGGCTTCGTACACGTCCACGTCTTCTCACCTCTCACTGGACGACAGCCACCTCCCTACCGTCCTCAGCACGCAGAACAAGGGGAGTTTTAGTCTGGGCCGAATGTTGCTGCTACGGCTCGACCTGGACGACCTCGCCTCCGTCCGGTTCGCGTGTTCACCCCTGCAGGAGACCGCTCTGAGCCTGTGGGCGTGGCACAACCCGGCCCGGCACGCCGAGCACCAGCCGTTCCTGCGCGAGTCCGCCCCGCTGCTCCGGCAACTCGACTGGCCCCTGCTGCAATCGCTGGTCGGCCCGCGCCGGCGCATCCCCGACTTCCTGACCCCTCACCCCGCCGGTCCGTCCCCTGACATCGACGACGAGTTCGCCGCTCTGCGGGCGACACCGGCCGAGCGTGTGAGAACCGAATTGGTTCAGGCCGCCAGCGGTGCGGAGCTGCACCCCGAGCTTCAGCGGGCGTACGGAGACCCCGTGGGTCTGCTCACGCGCATCGCCGACGCCCTGCACGCATACTGGGCCCTCGTGATCGCGCCGCACTGGCCGCGCATGCAGGCCGTCCTGCGCGCCGACATCCTGCACCGGGCCCGGCAGCTGACCGACGCGGGGGCCGCGGCACTGTTCGCCGGTATCGACCCGGGCCTGCGCTGGCAGGCCGGCGCCCTCACCGTGGACGCCCTCCGCGACGAACACCGTGACCTGGCGGTGGACGGCCGCGGCGTGACGTTCACCCCGTCCCTGTTCTGTGACCATGCCAATACTCTCGTCAACCCTGCCCTGCCGCCCAGGATCGGCTACCCCGCCCGGGGCCGCGGCGCGGTCTGGCACACGAACACGGCCACCTTGCCGAACGCCCTTGCCGACCTCCTCGGCAGCACCCGTGCCCGCCTCCTGACCCTTCTCGCGGAGCCCGCCAGTACCACCGACCTGGCCCACCGGCTGAGCCTCAGTCCCAGCACCGTGAGCCAGCACCTCGGCGTTCTGCACCGTGCACGACTGGTCACCCGGGCCCGGCACGGACACCTCGTCCTGTACCTGCGCAGTCCACTCGGCGACCGACTGACGGCGTGAAACCGTCCTGCCTGACAGATCCGGCACTTGTCATGCCGCGCAGGGCTCTTCTTCACCCGCGACGACGAGTCGGTAGCCGTAGTCCATGTGCTCCCGCTCCAGCAGATCGGCGTGCCGGTGTCGCCAGGCGCCGGACTCCAGGTCCGCGCGCAGTCTTGCCATCGCCGGTTCCACAAGGGAAGGCGGGAGTTGGGCGAAGGTGGAGCTCGCCTGTCGTACGACGGGGTCGAGATAGTGCTCGGGGCGTCGCCAGTAGGCGATCTGGAATCCGTCCGTGAAGTCGTGCGGGACGGGGAAGGGAAGCACGGTGTGCGCACCGAGCGCTTCGACGACGTCGGACAGGGGGGTGAAACGCGCGTGCTCGAGGTCTCGGATCTCGGGCAGGTACTCGTCGATCAGCCACAGTTCCGGCTGATGCTCCGGATCCCAGGTGAAGACGGTCTGCCGACGGGACACACGACGCAGCTCACGCAGCCCACCGCGCAGGTCGTTCCAGTGGTGCACGGTCATGACCGCCATGGCCGCATCGAAGGCGTTGTCCTCGAACGGCAGGTGTTCGGCCGAGGCCAGCACCTTCTTCGGCCCCGGATGCTGGTCGAGCATGACCTGGGACGGGTCCACCGCGGTGACCTCCGCGTCCGTCGGCTCGTAGGAACCCGCACCCGCACCCACGTCGACCACCGTGCGCGCCCCTCCCAAGGCCCGATGGACCAACTCCGCCAGCCGCGGGTCGGGGCGGCGGACGTGCCGATACCCGATGCCGATACGGTCATACGTGGCCGACATTCCGCCGGCACCAGAGATGCTCATGCCTCAGATCCCAACAGAACGTCCGGCGGGTGGACCAAAGATTCGGTGCAGGCCGAAATGGCGTCGCGGCCCAGACCCTCGGCTGTCCCTCCCCGGAGGGATCGGTGTGGCCCGTCTGGCACGGACGGGCCTTGCCCTACGGGGGTCGATTACAGAGGATGCGGTTGGGGACCGGGGCCCCCGTGCCGGAATCGGCAGGGGCGGACCGCTACCCGGAGTACTACAGGAGACAGCGATGTCCCAACAGGCTCATCTGTCCATCGAGACTCAGGAGCCCGAGACCCCGCATCTCGACTTCGCCGGCACCACGCCGTACGAGGACTACGTCAAGGCCGACGTGCTCACCCACCTCCAGCACACCCTCTCCGACGATCCCGGAGAGATGGTCTTCCTGGTCACGACCCAGGTCATGGAGCTGTGGTTCACGGTGATCGTGCACGAGTGGGAGACGGCGGCGAACGCCCTCCGCTCGGACGACGTACCGACCGCGATCGCCGCGCTGAAGCGTTCCGTACGGGAGCTGGAGGCCCTCAACGCCTCCTGGACCCCGCTCGCCCAGCTCACCCCGGCCCAGTTCAACGCCTACCGCTCCGCCCTCGGCGAGGGCTCCGGCTTCCAGTCGGCCATGTACCGCCGCATGGAGTTCCTGCTCGGCGAGAAGTCCGCGTCCATGCTCGTCCCGCACCGCGGCGCCCCCCGCGTCCACGCGGAACTGGAGAAGGCGCTGCACGAGCCGAGCCTGTACGACGAGGTGCTGCGCCTGCTGGCCCGCCGCGGCCACGCCATCCCCGCGTCCGTCGTCCACCGGGACGTCTCCCAGCGCTACGAGCCCTCAGACCAGGTCGAACAGGTCTGGGCGGCCATCTACTCCGGCGACCAGGACGCCGAACCGGCCCGGCTGGGCGAGGCGTTGACCGACGTCGCCGAACTGGTGTGGCGCTGGCGCAACGACCACCTGGTCGCCACCCGCCGCGCGATGGGCGCCAAGCCCGGCACGGGCGGCTCGGCCGGGGTGGCCTGGCTGGAGAAGCGCGCCCGCAAGAACGTGTTCCCGGAGCTGTGGACGGCGAGGTCCCATGTCTGAACTTGCCCTGCAGGCAGAGAAGTTGGACGCGGCGGACGAGCTGGCCGCGCTGCGCACGCGCTTCGTCCTCGATGAGACGGTCTACCTGGACGGGAACTCGCTCGGCGCGCTCCCGGCGGTCGTCCCCGACCGGGTCGCGGACGTGGTCCGCCGCCAGTGGGGCGAGCTGCGCATCCGCTCCTGGGACGAGAGCGGCTGGTGGACCGCGCCCGAGCGGATCGGCGACCGGATCGCCCCGCTGGTCGGCGCGGCGGCCGGCCAGATCGTCGTGGGTGACTCCACAAGTGTCAACGTTTTCAAGGCACTTGTGGCAGCGGTACGGATGGCGGGGGAGGAGGGCGCGGACCGGACGGAAATCCTGGTCGACGCCACGACCTTCCCCACGGACGGCTACATCGCCGAGTCGGCGGCCCGCCTGACCGGCCGCACGCTGCGTGCGGTGACCCCGGCGGAGGTCCCGGCGGCCCTGAGCGACCGTACGGCGGCGGTCCTGCTGAACCACGTCGACTACCGCACCGGCCGTCTGCACGACCTGCCCGGTCTGACGGCCGCGATCCACGCGGCGGGCGCCCTCGCGGTCTGGGACCTGTGCCACAGCGCGGGCGCGCTGCCGGTGGGCCTGGACGAGCACGGGGTCGACCTGGCGGTCGGCTGCACCTACAAGTACCTGAACGGCGGCCCGGGTGCACCGGCGTACCTGTACGTGCGGCAGGAGTTGCAGCCCCGCTTCGACTCCCCGCTGCCCGGCTGGAACTCGCACACCGACCCCTTCGGCATGAGCCCGTCGTACACCCCGGCGCCGGGCGCGCTGCGCGGCCGCGTGGGTACGCCGGACATCCTGTCCATGCTGGCCCTGGAGGCGGCCCTGGAGGTCTGGGACGGGGTCTCCGTCGCCGCGGTCCGCGCGAAGTCCCTCGCCCTGACGGACTTCTTCCTGCGCTGCGTGTCGGCGTACACCGAGCCGGGCCGGGTGGAGTCGGTGACACCCGGGCGGCACGAGGAGCGCGGCAGCCAGGTCGCCCTGCGCTGCGCGGACGCCGGTGAGGTGATGAAACGCCTGATCAGCAGGGGTGTCGTGGGCGACTTCCGGCACCCGGACGTCCTCCGCTTCGGCTTCACCCCGCTGTACGTGGGCTTCGCCGAGACGGAGCGGGCGGCGCGGATCCTGGGGGAGGAGCTGGCGTAGGGGAAGTGCTGGGGGAGGGCTGGGGGAGGGTCCTGAGCGGAACGGATCCTCCCCCTTCCGACCGGCACAGAACCGTTTACCCTCACCCTGAGTGACAACCCCATGTTCGCGCACGTCACCGGCCTGATACCGTCCCCGCCAACGGTGAACGCAAAGTTCCCACCTGGTCCGCCACAGGCCAAACACGTTCCATCGCTGAGAGGTTGGAGCATGCCGGACGACGCCGCAGCAGCCCGCGCCGCCGCCGAAGAGGAGTCGGCCTTCTCGCACTCCCCGGTCGACCCCGACGTCAGCTCCGCGTACGGCGACCACCCCGACCAGGTGATCGACTTCTACGCACCGCGGTCCGACCGGGACGCGCTCGCCCCGCTGGTGGTGGTCCTGCACGGCGGCGCCTGGCGGGCCCGGTACGACCGTCGGCACATCACGCCGTTCGCGGACTACCTGGCCCGTAGGGGTTTCGCGGTGGCCAACGTCGAGTACCGGCGCGGCGGCGAGACTCCTTCCCTGATCCCCGAGCAGAACACGGGTGGGGTCACCCCGCCGGCAGGCCGCTGGCCGGACACGTTCGACGACGTGGCGGCCGCCCTGGACGCGCTGCCGGACCTCGTCCGTACGGCGATCCCGCAGGCGGACCCCCGCCGCACGGTGCTGACGGGCCACTCGGCGGGCGGCCACCTGGCGTTGTGGGCGGCGGCCCGGCACGTCCTCCCCGCGGACGCGCCCTGGCGCACGGCGGGCCCGACCGCTCTCCGGGGCGTCGTCGCGCTGGCCCCGATCGCGGACTTCGAGGTGGCGGAGAAGCTGGACGTCTGCGGCAACGCGAGCCTGCAACTCCTCGGCGGCCGCGACACCTTCACCGACCGCCGTCCGTACGCCGACCCCGTCCTCCTCCTCCCGACGGGCATCGCGACGACGCTGGTCCAGGGGCGCGCGGACCTGGTCGTACCGCACGCGGTGGCCGAGTCGTACGCGGACGCGGCGGCGAAGGCGGGTGAGGTGGTGGGCCTGACCCTGCTGGAGGACGTGGGCCACTTCCCCCTGATCGACCCGGCGGCGGACGCGTGTGCGGTGGTGGCGGAGGAGATCGCCCAACTGGCCTGGTGACAGACCCCGGTCATACCCGTAGTACCTGAGAGCTACCCCGCAGAACAGCTCTCAGGCGGGACGCCGACGACAGCCCTCGCTCCATAACTTCCTTGCCAGAAAAGCCCGATGGCCGGGCACTCTGAAAGGAAGCCGACCGTGGGGCACACCGAGCACCGGGCCCACCCGCAGACGCCGGCGGTGAATGGGCCCCGTGAGGGGCGCGGGGCTGCATCCATGTGCGGCTCCGCCGCGTGGGCGCGACCAGCCACCACTCACCCGCACACGGCACTCGACTCGCAGTCCCCGTCCTCACATCCGCAGTCGCCGACGGCGAATGTGCCCCACCAGGGCCACCCACGGTCGGCGACGAAGGCGTCACGGCTGGTGCGGGTGGGCAAAAGAAGCGGCCGAACCCGCGGATGCGTCCGCGCGTTGCTCGCCACCCTCCTCGTCACAGCCATCGCGGCCCCCCTCTCCGCCGCCACCACCCACCCCCGCATCCCGGCCCCCCGCCCCGCCACCCTCCCCCCGCTCACGGCAACCACCCTCCACACCGCCTACGAAGCCAACCGAGCCGACGCGGCGGCAGCCGCCCGCATGGCCGCGGCCCACGGCGACAGCCACCGCGCCGCCGCCGACCGAGCCCTCGCCGCCCCCACCCGCACCCTCCTCGCCTTCGACGGCCGAGGCACCGGCCAGGCCACGGAGGTCCTCGGCGACCTCCCCCACGCCGACCACATCGCCGTCCTGGTTCCCGGTTCGGACACCTCCCTGGACACCTACGCCCGCTTCCACCGGGCCGCCGAGTCCCTGTACAGCGACCTCACCCACCGCGCTCCCCACGGCACCCGTGTCTCCGTCATCGCCTGGCTCGGTTACGAGACCCCGGCCACGGTCAGCAGCACGGTCACCACGACCACCCGAGCCGACGAAGCCGCCCCCCACCTGCGTGCCTTCGTACGAGACCTGCGCGCGGCGACCAAGCCGACCGCACACCTCTCCCTGCTCTGCCACTCCTACGGCTCGGTCGTCTGCGGCCGAGCCGCCCCCGGCCTGGACGCCGGCGACATCGCCCTGGTCGGCAGCCCCGGCACCGGCGCGGACTCCGCCGCCGCCCTGCACAGCCACGCCCGGATCTGGGCGGCCCGCGGCAGCGACGACTGGGTGGCGAACGTCCCGCACGTCAGCGCCCACCTCTTCGGCACCACCATCGGCTTCGGCACCGACCCGGTCTCCCACGCCTTCGGCGCCCGGGTCTTCGACGCGGCCGACGCCGGACACAGCGGCTACTTCACCCCGGGCTCGGCCTCCCTCGCCAACCTGGCCCGGATCACCCTCGGCGAGACCTCGGAGGTGACCCGTGCCTGAGCCCGCCGTACTCGACCCCCTGCACGCCCCTCGACGCCACCCCCTGCGCACCCTGCGCCGTACGGCCCACCAGGTCGACTCCGCCACCCCCGCCGACCGGGACCGGGCCGTCGACGCCCTGCGGGCCTTCGCGATCCTCGGTGTCGTCCTCGGCCACTGGCTGGTGACCGCGCTGGTCGCGAAGGACGGCGGCCTGCACACCACCAGCCCGCTGCAGCACATGCCCTGGCTGGCCCCGATCTCCTGGCTGTTCCAGACCCTGGCCGTGTTCTTCCTGGTCGGCGGCCATGTGGCGACCCGCAGCCTCACCTCGGCCCGTGCGAGAGGCGACGGCTACGGCTCCTGGCTGCGCGCCCGCCTGACCCGCCTGCTCCGCCCGGTGGCCGCCCTGCTGTGCCTGTGGGCGGTCACCGCCACGGTCCTCCTCCTCACCGGCACTCCGCCGGCCACGATCGAGGCCCTGGTCAAACTGGCCCTGTCCCCGCTGTGGTTCCTGCTGGTCTTCGCCGGCCTGACCGCCGCCACCCCGCTCCTCACCCGCCTCAACCCCCTCTGGCCGCTGGCCGTCGTCCTGCACGTCGACCTCCTCCGCTTCGGCCTCCACCTCGGCCCCGCCTGGCTCGGCTGGCTGAACGTGGCGGCGGGCTGGCTCGTGCCGTACACCCTGGGCGCGGCCTGGACCCGGGGAGAACTGGACGGCCGCCGCGCGGCCTGGGTCCTCCTCCTCGGCGGTACGGCGGCCACGGCGCTGCTCATCGGCTGCGCGGGCTACCCGGCGTCCATGGTCGGCGTCCCCGGCGCGAAGATCTCCAACCTCGACCCGCCGACCCTCGCGGCCGTCACCTTCGGCCTGGCCCAGTGCGGCCTGGCCCTGCTCCTGCGCGACCGGCTGCGTCGTGCGATGGCCCGCCCGCTGCTCTGGTCGGCGGTGGCCCTCGTCAACCTGTCGGCGATGACGATCTACCTCTGGCACCAGACGGCCATGATGGCCACGACGGCGACGGGCCTGACGGCCGGCCGTCTGCCCGGCCTGCACACCGCACCCGATTCGCTGGACTGGGTGCCGTACCGCCTCGCCTGGCTCCCCGTCTTCACCCTGGTCCTGGCCTTGTGCTGGACGGCCTTCCGCCACCACGAACAGGGCCCCCGCCGCCCCCGGAACCGCACGTCGCACGTGGTCCGCCGCCACCTGCCCCCGGCAAAGACCCCGCACCATGCCTAAGGTTGACCTCGTGAAGCCCGCGGACCCCCACGATCTCGACAAGCTCCACCCCTCCGCCGGTGCCACTCCCACCCCCGCGCACACCGCCCCCGGTGCCGAACCGAGCCTCAAGAGCCGCCTCGCGGCCTGGCTGGGCGAGGCCCCGTCGACGCAGTCGCCCCCCTTCTCGAAGTACCGCTGGGCCCGCCTGCTCACCTACGTCCTCGTCGGCTATCTGGCCCTCGGCATCGCCCTCGCGGGCGCCCAGGATCTGTCCGGCAGCTACGGCTTCACCACCGCCATGGCGTTCCTGAGCACCTTCCTCCAGGCCGCCGCCGTCGTCCTGGCTCTGCGGCGACCCGTCCCCGCCTGGGCCCTGTCCCTGTCCGCCGCCACCTTCACCGCGCTGCTCGCCCGCCAGAACCTGACGCAGCTGAAGCTCTCCAGCCCCAACTGGCCGTGGGCCACGGCCACTCTGCTGGCCCACATGGCCGTGTTCCTGCTCCTCGCCCTGCGCGTCCGGGTCCGTGGCACGGTCGCCGCGCTCGGCGTGACCGCCCTGGTGACCTTCGTCGTCGAAGGCGGCATAGGTGCGCTGCGCTACTCGCCGACGGGATACACCGCGGTCGGACTGTTCGCCGTCGCCGCCGTCATCGGCTCCGCCCTGCGCGGCCGGAGCGAGGCCCGTAAGGAACTGGTCGAGCAGACGACGATCACCGCGGAGGAGCGGGCCCGCCGGGCCCTGCTGGAGGAGCGCAGCCGTATCGCCCGCGAGCTGCACGACGTGGTCGCCCACCACATGTCGGTGATCTCGATCCAGGCCCAGGTGGCACCGCACCTGGTGGAGAACCCCTCCGAGGAGCTGAAGGAGAACCTGGAGGGCATCCGCAACAACGCCCTGGAGGCCCTGACGGAGCTGCGCCGTGTGCTCGGTGTGCTGCGTTCGGCGGGCCCGGACGACCCGGCGGCCGTGGACGACGCCTACCGGCTGTCCGCCCCCGGCACCGGCCCGGCCCCCGACGCCCCGCAGCCGAACCTCGCCCGGCTGGGCGCGCTGATCGAGAACACGCGGGCGGCCGGGCTGGAGGTCGTCCTGAGGACGGACGGCGAGGCGCGCGGCTATCCGCCCGGCGTGGAGCTGTCGGCGTACCGGATCGTGCAGGAGGCCCTGAGCAACGTCCTGCGGCACGCGCCGGGCGCGTCGGTCACCGTGGAGGTCCTGCACTACCCGAACGGGATATGCCTGGACATCACCAACTCCCGCCCGAGCCGCCCGGCCCCGCCGTCCCCCGGCAGCGGCCACGGGCTGCTCGGGATGCGGGAGCGCACGGCGATGCTCGGCGGGCACGTCGTCGCGATGGGCGACCGACGCGGCGGCTTCCGGGTGACGGCGTTCCTGCCGCGCGAGGGCACCCCGGAACCGGCGGACACCGAGGGGCCCTTCCCACCGGGGCTCCCGCCCTCACCGTCGCGCCCGTCGCCGCCCCCGCTGCCGCCGTCACCCCCCGCATCCGCGCGCGATCCGCACAGCCCCGAGCCCCCGACAGGAGAACAGGCCCCATGACGAGCGGTGCCGGCACCATCCGTGTACTCATCGCCGACGACCAGGAGATGGTCCGGCAGGGTTTCACCGTGCTGCTCAACACCCAGCCCGACATCGAGGTGGTCGGGCAGGCGGTGGACGGGCTGGACGCGATCGCCCGGACCGCCGAACTGGCCCCGGACGTCGTGCTGATGGACATCCGGATGCCCGAGATGGGCGGTCTCGAGGCGACCCGGCGGATCAGCGTCGAGCACCCCGCGGTCAAGGTGCTCGTGCTGACCACGTTCGACCTGGACGAGTACGTGTACGAGGCGCTGCGGGCCGGTGCCTCCGGCTTCCTGCTCAAGGACGCTTCGGCGGACAAGCTGGCCGAGGCGGTGCGGGTGGTGGCCGCGGGCGACGCCCTGCTCGCGCCCGGCGTCACCCGGCGTCTGATCGCCCAGTTCGCCCGGCTGGACGGCAGCCGCCAGGCCCCGCTCAAGCAGCGCGTCGGGGATCTCACGGAACGGGAGACGGAGGTGCTGGCGCTGATCGCGCAGGGCCTGTCGAACGCGGAGATCGCCGAGCGGCTGGTCGTGGCGGAGCAGACCGTGAAGACGCACGTCGGCCGGATCCTGGTGAAGCTGGGGCTCAGGGACCGCACCCAGGCGGCGGTCTTCGCCTTCGAGTCGGGCCTGGTCCGCCCGGGCGGCGGCCGCTGACCCGCCGGCCCACTGAGTCCCCTCCGCACCTAGGGGATCCCGCCCCCGGAGACCCGTAGTACCTGAGAGGGACCCCGAAGGACCCCTCTCCAAGGGGACGACCGCGACCTCCGGCCCGGCCTACCGTTCTGTACGTGACCGAGACGACGCACACGCAGACGACACCGCCGGGCCCGGCCGGCCGGCCGCGCAGCCCGGAGTTCCGGCTCGCCGCGGACGCCCTGCGGGGGCTGCGGCAGGACCTGTTCCAGGACGCCTTCGCCTACGACCCGCTGCCCCGGGTGGCCGAGGCCCCCTCGCCCACCCGGCGTCTGTCGAGCCGGACGCGGGTGTACGGAGCCTGGACCCCGCACGTGCTGGTGGCCCTCGGCGGTGCCGTGGCCCTGTTCCTCGGCGCGACGAACGAGGAGGCGCCCCTGAGGGCCCTGCTGTGCGGGCTGTTCGCGCTGGTGCCGGTCCTGCTGACCCTGGTGCGTCCGGTGGGCGCGTTCTGGGCGTCGCTGGCGGGCACGGTCGCCACGGCCGTGATCGGCAGCGGCGACGGCAGCTGGCCGTGGCTGCCGGGCAGCTTCGTCTCCCATCTGCTGGTGCTGACGATCGTCGCGCTGCGCACCCGCCCGCGCACGGCGGCCTGGATGTGGGTGCTGACGGCGTTGTTCGGCCTCTTCGCCGAAACGGGCCTGGGCCGGGGCAGGTTCGGTTCCGACACCGACCCGATGCTGATCCTGTCGGCGCTGATCCTGCTGATCGTCACGGTCCGGCACATACGGCGGGAGGCGCGGCAGGAGGTGACCGCCCAGCAGACGGCGACGGCGCACGAACGCTCCCGCCGCACCCTGCTGGAGGAGCGCACGACGATCGCCCGTGAGCTGCATGACGTGGTCGCCCATCACATGTCGGTGGTCGCGATCCAGGCGGAGGCCGCGCCGTACCGGGTGGAGAATCCGCCGCCGGAGCTGGAGCAGGCGTTCGCCACCATCCGGGAGAACGCGGTGGCGGCGCTGACCGAGCTGCGCCGGGTCCTGGGCGTGGTCCGCGCGGAGGACTACGAGGCCCCGGACGCCCCGCAGCCCACGCTCGCCGACCTGGACGGGCTGCTGGCCAATGTGCGGGAGGCCGGGCTGGAGGTGGACAAGGCGGTGACGGGAGCGGTCCGTGAACTCCCGCAGGGCGTGGAGCTGTCGGCGTACCGAATAGTCCAGGAGGCCCTCAGCAACACCCTGCGGCACGCACCGGGGGCGAGCGCCCGCGTGGAGATCGGCTATGTCCTCGGCGGCCTGGGCCTGCGCATCGTCAACACCCCGCCGCCCGCACCGCACCTCGTCCAGCCCTCTCCGGGCGCGGGGCACGGCATCACGGGCATGCGGGAGCGCGTCTCGATGCTGAACGGCGAGATGACGGCGGGCCCGACGGACGACGGGGGCCACGAGGTGACGGTGTTCCTGCCGGTGGCGGCCGCCGTGAGCGAAGGGGACGCATGACCATCCGCGTACTGATCGCGGACGACCAGATGATGGTCCGCGAGGGCTTCTCGGTCCTGCTGAACGCGATGCCGGACATCGAGGTCGTCGGCGAGGCCGTCAACGGAAGGGAGGCGGTGGAACGGGTCCGGGAACTGGCGCCGGACGTCGTCCTGATGGACATCCGGATGCCGGAGCTGAACGGCATCGAGGCGACCCGGGAGATCGTCGCTGCGGACGCGACGGCGAAGGTGCTGGTCCTGACCACCTTCGACCTGGACGAGTACGTCTACCAGGCCCTGCGCGCGGGAGCCTCCGGCTTCCTCCTGAAGGACGCCTCGGCCCGCCAACTGGCCGACGGGGTCCGGGTGGTAGCCGCCGGCGAGGCCCTCCTGGCCCCCTCGGTCACCAGACGACTGATCACCGAGTTCTCCCGCCTCTCGGAACCGCCGCGCCTGATACCGGCGTCCCAGGCGGCCTACGGCGAACTGACGGAACGCGAGACGGAGGTACTGATCCTGATCGCCCAGGGCCTGTCCAACGCGGAGATCGCGGAACGCCTGGTGGTGGCGGAGTCGACGATCAAAACCCACGTCAGCCGCATCCTGGTCAAACTGGGCCTGAGAGACCGCACCCAGGCAGCGGTGTTCGCGTACGAGGCCCGCCTGGTCACACCGGGCTGACAGGCGTCACAACCATGGATCTCGTATCAGATTGGCACACGGGTCCTGCTCGACTGCGAAGGCCGGGGCTGAACACCCCTGGTCAGCTCCCGGTCCGGCGGGTTAGCTTCCCCGCATGGCAGGCTCTCACGACCTCGGTTTCGACCCCTGGGCCCCGGCGTTCCTCGCCGACCCGTACCCGGCCTATGCCGAGCTGCGCGCACGCGGCCGGGTGATCCGGTACGAGCGGACCGACCAGTGGCTGGTCCCGCATCACGCGGATGTCTCGACGCTGCTCCGGGACCGCCGGCTGGGGCGGACGTATCAGCACCGCTTCTCGCACGAGGACTTCGGGCGGACCGCACCCCCGCCCGAGCAGGAGCCGTTCCACACCCTCAACGACCACGGCATGCTCGACCTGGAGCCGCCGGACCACACCCGGATCCGGCGCCTGGTGTCCAAGGCGTTCACCCCGCGCACGGTGGAGCGGCTGAAGCCGTACGTCGAGGCGCTGGCGAACGACCTGGTGGCGGGGCTGGTCCGGGACGGGGGCGGTGATCTGCTGACCGACGTGGCGGAGCCGCTGCCGGTCGCCGTCATCGCCGAGATGCTGGGCATCCCCGAGGCGGACCGCGCCCAGCTCCGCCCCTGGTCGGCGGACATCTGCGGAATGTACGAGCTGAACCCGTCGGAGGAGACGGCCACGAAGGCGGTCCGGGCCTCGGTGGAGTTCTCGGAGTACCTGCGCGAGCTGATCGCCGCGCGCCGCAAGGAACCGGGCGAGGATCTCATCTCGGGCCTGATCGCGGCCCACGACGAGGACGACCGGCTGACCGAGCAGGAGATGATCTCCACGGCGGTCCTGTTGCTCAACGCCGGCCACGAAGCCACGGTCAACGCCACGGTGAACGGCTGGTGGGCGCTGTTCCGCAACCCCGGCCAGCTGGCCGCCCTGCGCGCCGACCACTCCCTGATCCCGTCCGCGATCGAGGAGCTGATGCGCTACGACACCCCGCTCCAGCTCTTCGAACGCTGGGTCCTGGACGACATCGAGATCGACGGCACGACGATCCCGAGGGGCTCGGAGATCGCGATGCTCTTCGGCTCCGCCAACCGCGACCCGGCCGTCTTCACCGACCCCGACCGGCTGGACCTGGCCCGCAAGGACAACCCCCACATCTCCTTCAGCGCCGGCATTCACTACTGCATCGGCGCCCCGCTGGCCCGCATCGAGCTCGCGGCCTCCATGACGGCCCTCCTCCAGCAGGCCCCCACGCTGACCCTGGCGGCGGAGCCGCGGCGGAAGCCGAACTTCGTCATCAGGGGGCTGGAGGGGCTGAGCGTCGAGGTGGGGTGATCACCCGTTCGGATGATCGCCGAGCGATTACGATCGAAGGCCGCCGGTGGCTTGTCACGCTGGTGCCTGCCTACGAAGGGGGGCACCATGACGGTTATGGCAGAGCGCACCTCGTCTCAGATGTCGGTGGACGTGTTCGAGCGGATCGCGGAATTCGCCGAGTGCGAGGACGAGACCGTCAGGTTCGAGTTCATCGACGGACGGATCGGGGTCAAGAAGGTGACGAACGGCAGCCACGGTGAGATCGCCATGTGGTTGGCATTCCGGTGCAAAGAAGCACGGCCCGACCTCACCCTCAACACGACAGGCCAGGGGCTGAAGGTCGAGGCATACCGCAAGGGCCGGGCCCGTCCCGACGGCGTGCTCGCACCGGTGGGGCACTTCGCGGGACAGGGGGACTGGGCCGAAACCCGCGGCGTGCTGATGGCCGTCGAGATCACCTCGTACGACTCGGACACCCACCACCGCGACCGAGTGGAGAAACCCCGCGCCTACGCCGAAGCGGGTATCCCGGTGTACTTGCTGATCGACCGTGGCAACCTCTCGATCCTTGTGCACACGGACCCCGACCCAGAGGACGGCTACCGTGACATCCACGTGGTGAGGTTCGGCGGCAAGGTCACCCTCCCCGACCCCGTCGGTATCGAACTCGACACCGAGGAACTCAAGCAGTACGCCGACTGAGCCTCAGCCAGCCAGATCGCGGCGCCGCAGTCCCGCCAGGCCGCCCGCCACCAGCAGGGCCGCCAGGGTCAGCAGCACCCCCACCGGCCCCCACTCCATCCCCCCACCCGGCAGCTTCGGCAGATGCCCGAACGGGGACAGGTCCAGCACCGCGCGCGGGAGGCTCAACGCCGGGCCGATCCAGCCGATCAGCAGGGCCGCGCCGGCCACCCCCCATGCCGCCACCGCCCCCTGCGGCAGGACGCCGAAGAGCAGGACGGCGATGCCGCCGATCACCCAGACCGCGGCGACCTGGAGCAGGCACGCGCCCAGCACCGGCCCGATCTGCTTGCCGTAGCCGACGGCGAAGCCCAGGCCGGCCAGCAGCATGATCAGGGCCGAGCCGCCGAAGGCGATCAGCAGATGCCCGGCGGCCCAGCGCAGCCGGCCCACCGCACCGGCCAGCACCGGTTCGGCGCGGCCGGAGGTCTCCTCACCGCCGAGCCGCAGCACGGACGAGACGACGTAGAGCGCGGCGACCAGGCCGAGCATGCCGACCATCGCGGCGAGGAAGGCGTCCGTCAGCCCCGACTGCCCGCCCATGCGCTGGAAGATCTCCCGGGCCCGGGCGTTGTCGCCGACGAGCTTGGCCGCGCCGTCCGTCAGCCCGCCGTAGACGACCCCGGCGAGGAAGAAGCCGAGGCTCCAGCCGAGCACGCTGCCCCGCTGCAGTCGCCAGGCCAGCGCACCGGCGGTGCCGAGCCGCCCCACGGCCGGACCCGGCCGGGTCGGCAGGAAGCTCATGCCGATGTCCCGGCGACCCGCCAACGCGTAAGCACAGAGAGCCTGCACGGCCACCGCGGCCACGAACAGCAGCAGCACCCACCAGCGTTCGGCCGCGAAGGCGCGCAGGTTCTCCAGCCAGCCCAGCGGGGACAGCCAGGTCAGGACGGAGGAGTCGGCGGAGGAGGCCGAGTCGCCCGCCGCGCGCAGCACGAAGGCCGCGCCGAGCACCGCCGCCGTCAGCCCCCGGGCCATCCGGGCGCTCTCCGTCAGCTGGGCGACGATCGCCGCCATGGTGGCGAAGACCAGGCCCGCGCCCGCCACCCCGAGCCCGAAGGCCAGGGCACCGGCCGCGCCCTGCCCGGCCAGCCCGGCGGTGATCAGCAGGCCGAGGAGGACGTTCGCGACCGCCGCCGCCAGCAGGGCCGCCGTGAGCGGGGCCCGGCGCCCGACCGTCCCGGAGGAGATCAGCTCCTGCCGCCCGCTCTCCTCCTCGTCCCGGGTGTGCCGTACGACGACGAGCAGGCTCATGACGGCGGCAAGCGCGCCCGCGTACACCCCGACCCGCCAGGCGGTCAGCGCGCCGAGGGAGTCGTCGAAGACCGGGCCGACCAGGGCGCGCAGCGAGGTGTTGGCCGCCATCTGGTGCTTCAGGTCGGCGCGTTGGGCCGGGGTGGCGTACAGGCTCTTCAGGGTGTTCGGCATGGAGAGGACCATCAGCGTGTTCACCGCGACCCAGACCGGGACGAGCACCCGGTCGCGGCGCAGGGCGAACCTCAACAGGGTGCCCGTGCCCGCCAGTTGGGAGGTTGAGCGGTTCATACTGCCACCTCGTCCGCGTAGTGCCGCAGGAACAGCTCCTCCAGCGTCGGCGGGGTCGAGGTCAGCGAGCGCACCCCCGTGGCACTCAACGACCGCAGTACGGCGTCGAGTTGGCCGGTGTCGACCTGGAGCCGGACCCGGTGGCCCTGGATGTCGAGGTCGTGCACGCCCGGCAGATGGGCGAGTCCGTCGGGCGGTCCGGCGAGTTCGGCGCTGACGCTGGTCCGGGTCAGATGCCGCAGTTCGGCCAGCGAACCGCTCTCCACGGTCCGGCCCTTGCGGATGATGCTGACCCGGTCGCAGAGTTCCTCGACCTCACTCAAGATGTGGGACGACAGCAGGACCGTACGGCCCCGCTCCCGTTCCTCCTCCACGCAAGTCTGGAAGACCTCCTCCATCAGCGGGTCCAGGCCCGAGGTCGGCTCGTCCAGGATCAACAGGTCGACGTCGGAGGCGAAGGCGGCGACGAGGGCGACCTTCTGCCGGTTGCCCTTGGAGTAGGTGCGGCCCTTCTTGGTGGGGTCCAGCTCGAACCGCTCGATCAGGTCTGCCCGGCGCCGCTGGTCGAGGCCTCCGCGCAGCCGGCCGTAGAGGTCGATGACCTCGCCGCCGGAGAGGTTGCGCCACAGGGTGACGTCGCCGGGGACGTACGCGATACGGCGGTGCACCTCGACCGCGTCCCGCCACGGGTCGCGGCCCAGCACCTGGGCGGCGCCCGCGTCGGCGCGCAGCAGCCCGAGCAGGACGCGGATGGTGGTGGACTTCCCGGCGCCGTTCGGGCCGAGGAAGCCGTGCACCTCACCGGCCTCGACGTCCAGGTCGAGGCCGTCCAGCGCGTGGGTACGGCCGAAGGACTTGTGGAGTCCGACGACCGTGATTGCCTTCGTCATGCTCCGAACGTACGCTTCTTTCAGAAATTTGTGAAGTTAAGGAAGCGGATGAACGCCGGATAGGGTGAGGGGCATGACGGAGCCAGGGAGTGAGCGGGATCCGGAGACGGTCTCGCGGTTCGTGGAGCGGTTCGCGGCGCAGCTGGTCGAGGCCGGGATGCAGCGCATGCCCTCCCGGGTCTTCGCCGCCCTCCTCGCCTCCGACGCCGGCTCTCTGACCTCGGCCGAACTGAGCGAACAGCTGCGGATCAGCCCCGCCGCAGTCTCCGGCGCCGTGCGCTATCTCGCCCAGGTCCACATGGTGTCGAGGGAACGGGAGCCCGGTTCGCGCCGGGAGCGGTACCGGGTGCACAGCAACCAGTGGTACGAGGCGCTCACCAGTCGCGAGGCGATCATCAAGCGCTGGGAGGACGCCCTGCGCGAGGGGGTGGACAGCCTCGGAGCCGGCACCCCCGCGGGGCGCCGTCTCGCCGAGACGCTGGCCTTCTTCGAGTTCATCGAGCAGGACGTGGCACTGATGATGGAGCGGTGGCGGGTGTACCGGGAGGAGAGGTACGGCGGCAAGGAGACGTACGGCGGCTGAGGCCGGGCGTCACCTCTCCTTCGTCTCCTCCAGCACCGTCCGCCCCAGCAGCGCGTACCGCTCGGGTGCGCGCCGCCTGAGGTACTGGGCGTAACCGATGCCCGTCCCCGCCACCGCCGCCACCAGCCACGGCGTCGCCTTCAGTACCAGCGAGCCGGACTCGGGACCGGCCGCCGCGCTCATGTTGGACACCAGCAGCACGACGACGCCCAGCATCGCGATGCCGCCGATCAGCGGTGCGGTGAAGGTGCGGAACCAGTGGCGGCTCTCGGGGTGGTGGGAGCGGAAGTAGGCCAGCACCGCGAAGGAGCACACGGCCTGGACGACGAGGATCGCCATGGTGCCGAGGATGGCGAGCAGGACGTACGTACCGGTGTACGGGTCCTTGCCCGCGGCCCAGAACGCGCCGAGCAGCACCGCGGTGACGCCCGTCTGCACCAGCCCGGCGATGTGCGGGGAGCCGTGCCGCTCGTGCGTACGCCCGATGGTGCGCTGGAGCGAGGGCAGGACGCCCTCCCTGCCCAGGGCGTACAGATAGCGGGCGGCGCAGTTGTGGAAGGCCATGCCGCAGGCCAGTGAGCCGGTGATCATCAGCCACTGCATGACGTCGACCGCCCAGTGGCCGACATAGCGCTCGGTGGGGTTGAAGAACATCGCGAGCGGATTGGCGGAGGAGGCGGCCTTCACGGCCTCGGACTCGCCGTTGCCCGTGATGGCCATCCAGGAGACGAAGACGTAGAAGACGCCGACGCCCAGGACGCTGATCATCGTAGCCTTGGGGATGATCTTCTTCGGGTCGCGGGACTCCTCGCCGTACATCGCGGTCGACTCGAAGCCGACCCAGGACCAGAAGGCGAAGAAGAGCCCGAGACCGGCGGACGTGCCCTTGAAGGCGTTGACCGGGTCGACGGGCGCGAAGGTGAACCCGTGCGGCCCGCCCCCGTGGAAGGCGACGGACACCGCCATGGCGGCCAGTACGGTCACCTCGGTCGCCAGCAGCGCCACCAGCAGCTTCTCGGCGACGCTGATCCCGAACCAGGTGCCGGTCGCGTTGACCGCGAGCATCAGCAGGGCGAAGGCCCACCAGGGCACGTGCACGCCCGTCTGGTCCTTCAGGGTGGTGGTGGCGAAGGTCGAGAAGATCCCGATGAGGGCGGGCTCGAAGACGACGTACGCGAAGGTGGCGAGCAGCCCGGAGGCGAGCCCGGCGGTCCGCCCGAGGCCGTACGAGATGAACCCGTAGAACGCCCCCGTGGACGTGATGTGCTTCGCCATGGAGGTGAAGCCGACGGAAAAGATTGCCAGGACGACCATTGCGACGAGATAACTCGCGGGCGCCCCGATCCCGTTGCCGGACGACACCATGAAGGGCACGTTCCCGGTCATCGCGGTGATCGGCGCGGCGGTCGCCACGGCCATGAACACCACACCCAGCAGCCCTACGGCATTGGGTTTGAGCCGGTGAACCGTGCCGCCGTCGTCCGTTCCCGCCTCCGGGGCAACGCCCTCGTCCACTGCCATCGGGTGGCCCCTTCCGCGTCCGGTCCATGGGCCCTGGTGGGTCCTGATGGAGCAGGATGGTGGACGAGACGGGGGCACGGGAAGGGGTCGGCGGGGTTAAATATTTGTCACCAGACCATTGGGGCTATCGCGCCCGCCGGCGACAGGGCCGAGATCATCAGGGGCGCCCGCCTCAAGCGGACGGCAGCACCAACCCCCACGCCCCCTCCAGCACCCGCCACGTACGCCTCCGTACCGGCCCCGAGAGCCTCGCGTCGGCCCGGTAGCGGAAGTCGGCGCCGACCACCGTCACCGTCCGCCCGGACGCCCGTACCGGCGTCGCCTCCGCGCCCACCGACAGGGGGTGGATCTCCACCTCGGCCAGGCCGTACGAACCCGGGGTCACCGTCACCGCCTCCACCGGCTGGTCCAGGTCCACCACCGTCTCGCCGTCGAGCTGGACCCGCAGGCGGGCCGGGCCCGGCGAGGGCACCGCCGCGAGGCGCGGTGGGCGGGCGGGCAGGGTGCGGGACAGGAGGGTGCGGTACCAGGGGCCGGACGGCGCCAACGGCTCGCGCACGGCGGCGGCCCGGGTCGGCGGGATCGTCACGTCCGTCAGGACCAGCCCGTCGCTGTCGTCCACCAGCAGGTCCAGGCGGCGTTCCACCCCGTCCAGGACCGTCCGCGCCGCCGCCACCGCCCCGCCGGGTACGCCCAGGGACCGGGCCAGAGACGTTTCGCCCACCGGGACCACCGACAGCCCGCATCCGGCCGGCTCACGCTCACGGTGCAGCAGGGTGACCGCCCGTAGCAGAGCGTGGTCGTCGCCGATCACCACCGGCCGGCGGGAACCCCTTCGGCCCAGCGCGCGAGCGAATTCCTCCGGGCTGTCCGGGAGGCACACCTTCGCCGCCGCACCCGCGCTGAGCACGTCTTTCGCGATCCGTACGGACTCGCCGTCCGTCTGCCGTGCCGCCGGATCGATGATCACCAGCAGTTGCTCGGACGTCGCGAAAGTCGCCACCTCGGTCCTGCCTCGCTTCCTCGGGTAGCATCTTTGTGCAAGAGCCCCTTGCGCTATTGCGCCAGGGGCTTCGTCTATTCCGGGGCATCCGGTCCGACGGTTGGCGACCAACGGCGGTCGCTGTGGCACGCGGCGGTGAACCTTACGCCCACGCCCCCGACCTTGGACATGCCCCGCCCGGAAGGGGTGTACGCGCGTGCCCGCACTTGTGCTGCTCGGTGCTCAGTGGGGTGACGAAGGCAAGGGGAAGGCGACCGACCTGCTCGGTGGCTCGGTGGACTATGTAGTGCGCTACCAGGGCGGCAACAACGCCGGCCACACGGTCGTCGTCGGCGACCAGAAGTACGCGCTCCACCTCCTCCCTTCCGGAATCCTCTCCCCCGGCTGTACGCCGGTCATCGGTAACGGTGTCGTCGTCGACCCGTCGGTCCTGCTCTCCGAGCTGAGCGGTCTGAACGAGCGAGGCGTCGACACGTCCAAGCTCCTGATCAGCGGTAACGCGCACATCATCACGCCGTACAACGTGACCGTCGACAAGGTGACGGAACGCTTCCTCGGGAAGAGGAAGATCGGTACGACCGGGCGCGGTATCGGGCCGACCTACGCGGACAAGATCAACCGCGTCGGCATCCGGGTCCAGGACCTCTACGACGAGTCGATCCTGACCCAGAAGGTCGAGGCGGCCCTCGACGTCAAGAACCAGCTCCTCACCAAGCTGTACAACCGGCGCGCGATCGCCGTGGACCAGGTCGTCGAGGAGCTGCTGGGCTACGCCGAGCAGATCGAGCCGTACGTCACCGACACCGTCCTGGTCCTGAACCAGGCGCTGGAGGCGGACAAGGTCGTCCTGTTCGAGGGCGGTCAGGGCACCCTCCTCGACATCGACCACGGCACGTACCCCTTCGTCACGTCCAGCAACCCCACCGCCGGCGGCGCCTGCACCGGCGCCGGTGTGGGTCCGACGAAGATCAGCCGCGTCATCGGCATCCTCAAGGCCTACACGACCCGTGTCGGCGCCGGTCCCTTCCCGACCGAGCTGTTCGACGAGGACGGCGAGGCGCTGCGCCGCATCGGCGGCGAGCGGGGCGTGACCACCGGCCGTGACCGCCGCTGCGGCTGGTTCGACGCGGTCATCGCCCGCTACGCGACCCGCGTGAACGGCCTGACCGACTTCTTCCTCACCAAGCTGGACGTCCTGACCGGCTGGGAGCAGATCCCGGTCTGCGTGGCGTACGAGATCGACGGCAAGCGCGTCGAGGAACTCCCGTACTCGCAGAGCGACTTCCACCACGCGAAGCCGGTCTACGAGACCCTGCCGGGCTGGTCCGAGGACATCACCAAGGCCAAGTCCTTCTCGGACCTGCCGAAGAACGCCCAGAACTACGTCAAGGCGCTCGAGGAGATGTCCGGCGCCCCGATCTCCGCGATCGGCGTGGGCCCGGGCCGGGACGAGACGATCGAGATCAACTCGTTCCTCTAGTTCCCGTAGTTCAGCTCCGCTTCACGGGCCGGTCATGGACATGAAGTTCCTTGACCGGCCCTTGGGCTGTTCGTGGTTCTCAGAACAGGAAGCCGAAGGCAAGCATCTACGCGGGTAGTTGCCTGTCTTCGTCCCTCTTCCTCGCTCCAGGAGCCCTGTATGCCCGTCAGTCCCATGAACCGCCGGGAGTTCGTGAAGAAGTCGGCCGTCACCGGGGCGGCCGTCGCGGCCGCCGGGACCGTCGCCGCGGCCCCCGCCCAGGCCGCCGAGCAGAAGCGCGAACACACGCCGCGCACCTGGTCGTTCTCCATCCTCGGCACCACCGACCTGCACAGCCACGTCTTCGACTGGGACTACTACAAGGACGCGGCCTACACCGACAAGGCGGGGAACTCGGTCGGCGTCGCCCGGGTCGCCACCCTCATCAAGCAGCAGAGAGAGGCCAAGGGCGAGGACCGCGTCCTCCTCGTGGACGCCGGTGACATCATCCAGGGCACCTCGCTCGCCTACTACTTCGCGCGCGTCGACCCGATCACGGGCACCGACGGCAAGAAGGGCCCCAAGCACCCGATGGCCGTGGCGATGAACCACATGCGCTACGACGCCGCCGCCCTCGGCAACCACGAGTTCAACTACGGCATCGAGACGCTGCGCAGGTTCGAGAAGCAGTGTCACTTCCCGCTCCTCGGCGCGAACGCGCTGGACGCGAAGACCCTGCGCCCGGCCTTCCACCCGTACACGGTGAAGCGCATCTGCGTCCCCGGCGCCCCGGACATCAAGGTCGGCATCCTCGGCCTGACCAACCCCGGTATCGCCCTGTGGGACAAGGACAACGTCAGCGGGAAGATGGTCTTCCCCGGGCTGGTCGAGCAGGCGAAGAAGTACGTGCCGAGGCTGCGGGCGCTGGGGTGTGATGTCGTCTTCCTGACCGACCACTCCGGGCTCGACGGATCGACCTCCTGGGGCGACGCGCTCCCGTACGTCGAGAACGCCTCCAACCTCGTCGCCGAGCAGGTCCCCGGCATCGACGC
This sequence comes from Streptomyces sp. NPDC020192, assembly GCF_044388685.1. Classification (NCBI taxonomy): domain Bacteria; kingdom Bacillati; phylum Actinomycetota; class Actinomycetes; order Kitasatosporales; family Streptomycetaceae; genus Streptomyces; species Streptomyces sp. NPDC020192. The sequence goes on from NZ_JBIRXG010000009.1 coordinate 117,668, forward strand.
GATCCTGGTCGGCCACACGCACAAAGAGGTCTCCTCGTACACCGTCAAGAACGAGGAGACCGGCGAGGACGTCCTGCTCTCCGAGCCGTACTGCTGGGGCTACCGCCTCACCGTCTTCGACTTCGAGCTCGAACTGCACTGTGGGCAGTGGAAGGTGACGAAGAAGACGGCCCAGACCCTCGACCCGAAGGGCGTCGAGGAGGACCCGGAGATCACCAAGCTCCTCAAGGCCGACCACGACCTCGTCGTCAAGTACGTCAACACGGCCGTGGGCACCTGCACTCAGGACCTCCCGGCGGCGGACTCCTGCTGGAAGGACGTCCCCATCATGGACTTCATCCACGAGGTCCAGATGCAGTCGGTGAAGGCGGGCCTGTCGGCGAGCGATGCCGCGCTGCCCCTGATCTCGGTCGCCGCGCCGTTCAGCCGCACCGCCGACATCCCGGCCGGCAGCGTGACCATCAAGGACATCGCCGGGCTCTACATCTACGACAACACGCTGTACGGCAAGAAGCTCACGGGCGCCCAGCTGAAGGACTACCTGGAGTACGCGGCGAAGTACTACCACCAGGTCCCGTCGGACACGAAGGTCGACACCGCGACGCTGACCAACGCCAACAACTTCTGGGACTACATGTACGACACGGCGGCCGGCGTCGACTACGAGATCGACATCGCGCAGGCGGAGGGTTCGCGGATCAAGAACCTCTCCTACAACGGCGCCCCGGTCGCCGACGACCAGGTCTTCGTCGTGGCGGTGAACAACTACCGCGCGAACGGCGGCTCCGGCTACCCGCACATCGCCTCGGCGCCGATCGCGTACAGCTCCACGAACGAGATCCGCCAGCTGATGATCGACTACGTCACGGCGAAGAAGACCCTGGACCCGGCGGACTTCGCCAAGGTCAACTGGAAGCTGACCCAGGCGGGCACGCCGGTCTTCTAGACGCGCCCACCCCGCTGTTCGCGCGCGGGCCACTGCTCTTGCGGGCGGTGGCCCGCCCGTCGTGTTCCGGTCAGCTGAAGACGATCATCGACCCCTGCGCCAGCGAGCGCGTCGCCGCCGCGTGCAGGCCCAGCCAGACGTGCCGCTCGCGGGCGAAGGGGCTGGGGTCGTACGGCGCCGGGACCGCGGGCTCCTCCAGCTCCGTGGGGGCCGTCGGCGGGGTCGGGGCCGCCGGGGGGTTGGCCGGGTCGATGCCGAGCGACGGTGCCACGTACTCCAGTTCCCGCAGCAGCGTCTGCGACGAGCCCAACGGGCCGCCTCCGGCGAGCAGTTCGTCGTTCGACAGCGGGTGCGGGAAGTCGACCGGGACGTACGCGCCCGCGTGGTCGTAGTGCCAGACCAGATGGGACTGCTGGGCCGTGGACTCGAACATCTCCAGCAACTGCTCGTAGTCCCCGCCCAGTTCGCCCACCGGCGTCACCGGCAGGCCGCAGACCTGGAGCAGGTAGGCCCGGCGCAGGAAGTGGAGGGCGTCGTAGTCGAAGCCGGCGACGGGCGCGACCTCGCCGGACAGGCCCGGCATGTACTGGTACACCGGCACCGGCGGGAGACCGGCCGCCGCCAGAGCGCTGTTGTACTGCGCGAGTTCCTCGGCGAACGGGTTGTCCGGGGTGTGGCACAACACGTCCACGAGCGGTACCAGCCACAGGTCACAGGCCAAAGAGGGCTCCTCGCACACAGAAGGTGGTCAGGGAAGGGTACCCGTCGCTCAGCCGTTGGTCAGGTGTTCCAGCAGGGCCAGTGAATGGGCGTTGGAGGCGGCGATGATCGCCCGGGCGGCCTCGCTCTCGCGGCGGGCCAGCGCGTCGACCAGGTCCGTGTGCCCGGCCCAGAGACGGCCGCGCAGGTCGGGGAGGCGGAGCAGGTGCTGCACCGCGCAGACCCAGGACTGGACGCGGAGCCGGTGCAGGAAGTCGCCGAGGTAGGGGTTGCCGAAGAGGGCGCTCAGCTCGCGCCAGAAGCGGAGGTCGTAGCCGATCAGGATGGTGAGGTCCCCGGCCGTCGCGGCCCGCGCGGCCTCCTCGCCGCGGCGGCGGACCGTGGTCAGCGCGGCCTTGGTACGGGGGTCGTCCGGCGGGGTGCGGAAGGCGGGGTGGCTCGTGGACAGGGCCTGGAACATGCCGTCGGTGACCAGACTGCGGGCCTCGATCATGTTCCGGTAGTCGGTGAGCGAGTACGCGGGGACCCGGAAGCCGCGGTGCTGGTCGGCCTCCAGGATGCCCTGCGCGGACAGGTCGACCAGCGCCTCGCGGACGGGGGTGGCGGAGACGCCGTACTGGTCCGCGATCTCCTTGACCGTGAACGACCGGCCCGGTCGCAGCCGCCCCGCCAGCACCTCGTCGCGGAGCGCGTCCGCGATCTGCTGGCGCAGGGTGCTGCGGGTCACGGCGCCGTTGCCGGGCATGGTCGGAGTCTCTCCTCGCGCGTAGATGACGTGCTCGTGTCTCGTACGAGATTTCTTACGAGCACGCCACCTTACGCGTTCGGCTCTCCCGGGCGGCAGGTGCGGTACGGCTACTCCGTGTACTCGGCCACCCGTACCCGATTACTCCGTGTGCTCGTCGGCCACGCTCAGCGCGGCGTCGAGCGCGGCGAGGCCCTCCTTCAGCTCGGCCTCGGTGACGTTGCAGGGCGGGACCACGTGGGTGCGGTTCATGTTCACGAAGGGCCACAGGCCGTGCTGCTTGGCGGCGGCCGTGAAGGCGGCCATCGGGGCGTTCGCCTCGCCGGCCGCGTTGTACGGCACGAGGGGCTCGCGGGTCTCGCGGTTCCTGACCAGCTCCAGCGCCCAGAACATGCCGGTGCCGCGGACCTCGCCGACGCTCGGGTGGCGCTCGGCCAGGGCGGCGAGCGCGGGACCGAGGAGAGTGGCGCCGAGGTTCCTGGCGTTCTCGACCACGCCCTCCTCCGCCATGACGTTGATCGTGGCGACGGCGGCGGCGCAGGCGAGCGGGTGGCCGGAGTAGGTCAGGCCGCCGGGGTAGGGGCGCTTGCCGAAGGTCTCGGCGATCTTCTGTGAGATGGCGACACCGCCGAGGGGGACGTAACCCGAGTTCACACCCTTGGCGAAGGTCATCAGGTCGGGGGTGACCTCGAAGAGATCGGCGGCGAACCACTCGCCGGTCCGGCCGAACCCGGCCATGACCTCGTCCAGGATGAAGACGATGCCGTGGCGGTCGCAGATCTCCCGGACGCCGGCCAGATAGCCGGGCGGCGGGACCATGATCCCGGCCGTACCGGGAATGGTCTCGAGGATGATCGCGGCGACCGTCCCCGGCCCCTCGAAGGCGATCGTCGTCTCCAGGTGCTCCAGCGCCCGCGCGGTCTCCTGCTCCTCGGTCTCGGCGTAGAAGCGGGAGCGGTAGAGGAACGGCGCCCAGAAGTGGACGACGCCGTTCGCCGCGCCGTCGCTGGCCCAGCGGCGGGGGTCGCCGGTGAGGTTGATCGCCTGCTGGGTGCCGCCGTGGTACGAGCGGTACGCCGAGAGCACCTTCGGACGCCCGGTGTGCAGCCGCGCCATCCGCACCGCGTGCTCGACGGCGTCGGCGCCGGCGTTGGTGAAGAAGATCTTGTCCAGGTCGCCCGGGGTCCGCTCGGCGATCAGCCGGGCCGCCTCCGAGCGCGCCTCGACGGCGAAGGCGGGCGCGAAGGTCGTCATCCGCGCCGCCTGCTCCTGGATCGCCGCGACGACCTTGGGGTGCTGGTAGCCGATGTTGGTGAAGACGAGCCCGCTGGTGAAGTCCAGGTACCGCTTGCCGTCGTAGTCCCAGAAGTACGACCCCTCGGCGCCGGCGACGGCGAGCGGGTCGATGAGGTCCTGGGCGGACCAGGAGTGGAAGACATGCGCGCGGTCCGCGGCCTTCACCGCGGCGCCGGTCTCGGGATGGGGCTGAGGGGTCATGCGGCCGAGCGTAAATGTCCGCGATGCGGAAGCGACATCGGCGTCTTGTTCTGTGAGAGGGGGGTTTCCGCGACAGGTTGTCGAAAGGGCGGCGAAGGAGCCGGCTTTCGACGGGGCACACGACCGCGTATCTCGCCCGCGCCGGGTACGAGGTGGTGACGGTGGGGCTCGGCCGGAAGCCGGTTACGAGCATCGGCGGACTGCGCATCCAGCCGGACCTCGCACTGGACGAGCTGCGCCCCGAGGACAGCTCCCTGCTGATCCTGCCGGGCGCCGACCTCTGGGACGCAACGGATGGCCTCGCGCCCTTCGCCCGCGCTGCGCGTGCCTTCCTGGACGCCGGCGTTCCCGTCGCCGCGATCTGCGGTGCCACCGCCGGGCTCGCCCGCGAGGGCCTGCTGGACGAGCGCGCCCACACCAGCGTGAGCCCCTACTACCTGGCGGGGGCCACCGATGACGCCGGGGGTGAGCGGTACGTCGAGGCGGACGCCGTGACCGACGGCGGCCTGGCCGTCGCCGAGGAGCTGGCCCGGCCGGCGGGGCTCACGGCGGCGTGGTGGCAGGTGCTGGGCGCGGTGCTGCCCGAGCCGTTGCCGGTGGCGGGCATCGCCCGGGTCATGGGCATCACCCGGCAGAGCGTGCAGCGCATCGCCGATCTGCTGGTCGAGCGGGGGCTCGCCGAGTACCGGGCGAACCCGGCCCATCGGCGCGCGAAGCTTCTCGCGCCGACCGAGGAGGGGCGGGCGGCGGTTGCCCGGATCGGGCCGGGGCACGCCGCGTTCGCCGGGCGGCTGGCGGCGGCGATGGGGGAGACCGAGCCGGCTGAGGCGGTACGGCTGATGGAGCGGCTCTCGGAGGTGCTGGACCGGCTCGGCACGCCCTCCCCGGCGGAACCGTAGACCGGGGGCTGCGCGACTTCTCGTAGGGCCGGATTATTCTCGGTCCGTCGTACACGTATGCGTGCGTGTCGGGGGAGGCGGGTGGCCATGGAGAAGCTGGGGGCGGGGGATCCGCAAGGCATCGGGGGCTATCGGCTGCTGGCGCGGCTGGGGGCCGGCGGGATGGGGCAGGTGTATCTGGCCCGGTCGGACCGGGGCCGTACCGTCGCCGTGAAACTCGTCCGGGAGGAGCTGGCCCGGGAGGAGGAGTTCCGGGCCCGGTTCCGGCAGGAGGTGCAGGCCGCGCAGCGGGTCGGCGGGTACTGGACCGCGCCCGTGCTCGACGCGGACACCGAGGCGGCCGTGCCGTGGGTGGCGACCGGGTATGTGGCCGGGCCCAACCTCCAGCAGGTCGTCGGGCGCGATCACGGGGCGCTGCCCGAGCGGTCGGTACGGATCCTGGCGGCCGGGCTCGCGCACGCGCTCAAGGACATCCACGCGGCCGGGATCGTGCACCGGGATCTGAAGCCGTCGAACGTGCTGGTGACGATCGACGGGCCGCGCGTCATCGACTTCGGGATCGCGCGGGCGCTGGAGACGACCTCGCTGGGCGGGGAGGGGCTGACGCATACCGGTGCGCTGGTCGGGTCGCCGGGGTTCATGGCGCCGGAGCAGGTGCGGGGGGACCGGATCACGCCGGCGTGCGACGTCTTCTGCCTGGGGTCCGTGCTGGCGTACGCGGCGACCGGTGCGCTGCCGTTCGGTACGGCCAACAGTGGTGGGCACGCGTTGATGTTCCGGATCGCCCAGGAGGAGCCGGATCTGGCGGGGGTGCCGGAGGGGATCGCCGACCTGGTACGGGACTGCCTCCGTAAGGATCCCGGGGCCCGGCCTTCGCTGGACGCGATTCTCGAGCGGACCGGGGCGGAGGACACGGTGTCCGGGGGACGGTCCCGGGATCCCTGGCTGCCGGGTGTGCTGGTTGCCCAACTGGGGCGACATGCCGTGCAGTTGCTGGAGGTCGAGGATCCGTCCGGTCACCCGGCCGCACCGCCCGCGCGGCTTCCGTCACCGGGTGCGGGTGGCCCCGGTGGGGCCGATGCGTCTGCGTCGGAGAACGGGCAGGGTCAGTCGCCCGAGCATGCCGCCGCCTCCGATGAGGGGGCCGCCGATCCGGGCAACGGCGGCGTTGACCGGATGCCCACCGTGGTGGCGGGGCAGGCCCCGGTGGCCGGGGGGCCTTCGGCGGCTCCGCCGGTCGGGTACGGGCAGGCGCAGCAGCATCCGCAGCCGGTGCCGCCGTACCAGCCCCAGCCCCAGCCCCAGCCCTCGTCGCCGTACCCCCATTCCTACGGCTATCCGCAGCAGCCGTACGGACCCTACGGCGGTGGACTCGGCTCCACCCCGCCCTACGGGCCGACGCCTCCCGGTGGGGGCGCGCCGGGGCCGGAGCGGCGCAGCGGGCGGTCGACCGCGCTGCTCATCGTGATCGCGCTGGTCGTGGCGCTCGGTGCCGGTGGAACGGTGTACGCGCTGATGAACGGCGGCGGGCATGCCCAGGGCGACGGGAAGCAGAGCCCGTCGCCCGGCGTGACCTCCGCGCCTGCCACCGGAGGGACGTCCGGGGCGCCCACGCCGACCACCTCCGCGCCGTCCTCCTCCACGCCTGCCGATGGCGCGGTACCGACCGCCTATCTGGGCACCTGGAGCACGACCATCGACAACGCCAACGGGACCAACACCCGCCAACTGACCATCCGGCAGGGCCAGGTGGGCGACACCGTACTGACGCTGGTCGCGGACGGGCCGACCGACAGCGGTGGGTCGTACCACTGTGTCTTCCAGGCCACGCTCACCCAACAGCCCAGCGGAAACGGGCCGTTGGAGATCGGGCCGTCCACCGTCAGCTCCGGCGAGCCCGCCTCCTCCTGCACCCCGGGCGAGGCCACCGAGATCACCCTCCAGCCGAACGGCACGCTGAAGCGGGAGAAGGCGGGCGGCGGGGAGAGCCTGACGTACACCAAGCAGTGACCTGTGGGCAGCCGGCCTATCGAGGTTCCGGCGGTCGCTGCCGGGGCATGTTCGGGCGGGTGCCGTTCGCGGGTGGCAGGGGGAAACGCCCCCCGGAACCCCCGCCCTCCTGCCTCGGTACGGCCGCCACCGCCGTCTGGATGCCCAGCGGGGCCGAGCCGGTGCGGAACTCGACCATCCAGTCGGTCGTCTCCGTGCGGACCAGCTCGGTGATGTCCTCGGAGAAGCGGCGCAGTACGCCCAGGCACCGCTCGGCCGCCTCGCTCGCCGTGCCCTCGGCCGGGCCCAGGACCTCCCGGATGCTCTCCGAGGCCCAGTCGAACTGCAGTGCCTGGAGGCGCCGCTGCACCGCCTGGGCCGTGGCGACGTCCCTTATCCAGCCGGAGGTGACGCCGAAGAAGCGGTCGATGCCGACGCAGGCCACCGCGAGGAGCAGGGCCAGGCAGCCCCAGGGGGCCACGCCGTGGGCCGCCCCGGTCAGGTCCAGGAGGGGAAGTGCCGCACCGGCCGCCGCACCCGCCGCCGCGCCGCCGCGCAGGACACGCGCCCCGCGCCGTTTCCACACCCGGTCCCGCAGATACCAGGACGCGGTGGTCAGCGCCCCGCGCTCCACCCACCGGTACAGCTCGTCCAGCCGCTCGGCGGGCTCCCCCCAGTCCCCGAGCGGAAAGGCCCGCCCGGTCAGATCGCCCGGCCGCAGCCCGGACCGACCCTCGCCCCGCCCGTCCTGTGGCGGACCCTCGGGCTGCATCTCCGGCTGACCCACCCGGCACTCCCTACTGAACCGATCCCGACCGAACCTATCCCGACTGACCCCGACCGATCACGTTGCGTGACATTTCCCGCCGATACCGTGCCGAACCCTTCCGACAGCCTGCCGACGCACGGGACCCTTCCTACCGCCCAATGGGTGGCGAAGAGGGAGCTTTCCCGGCTTTTCCGTCCGGAAGAGGGTCTTGATCAGGTATAGGGCTCCTGGACTTCTCACTCGAAAGAGTGGCGGGGCGACGGCGGCGTGGACCACGTAGGCTCATGCTCAGCGGAGAAAACGTTAAGGAGCTGATCGTGTTTCCCGGTGGTGGCCAGCCCAACATGCAGCAGTTGCTCCAGCAGGCCCAGAAGATGCAGCAGGACCTGCAGCAGGCGCAGGAGGAACTGGCGAACACGGAGGTCGACGGGCAGGCCGGCGGCGGCCTGGTGAAGGCCACCGTGACCGGCTCCGGTGAGCTGCGCGCGCTGAAGATCGACCCGAAGGCGGTGGATCCCGAGGACACCGAGACCCTCGCCGACCTGATCGTGGCGGCCGTACAGGCGGCCAACGAGAACGCGCAGACGCTCCAGCAGCAGAAGCTCGGCCCGCTGGCCCAGGGCCTCGGCGGCGGCACGGGCATCCCCGGTCTGCCGTTCTGAGTCCAGGGCAACTACGGTACGTTCCGAAAGGTCTCCAGGAAGGGCAGTCCGGTGTACGAAGGCGTGGTCCAGGACCTCATCGACGAGCTGGGGCGGCTGCCCGGCGTCGGTCCCAAGAGCGCGCAGCGGATCGCCTTCCACATCCTGCAGGCGGAGCCGACGGACGTGAAGCGTCTCGCCCAGGCCCTGATGGAGGTGAAGGCGAGGGTCCGCTTCTGCGCGGCCTGCGGCAACGTGGCACAGGAGGAGCTGTGCAACATCTGCCGTGACCCGCGCCGGGATCCGTCGGTGATCTGCGTGGTGGAGGAGCCCAAGGACGTGGTGGCGATCGAGCGCACCCGCGAGTTCCGCGGCCGCTACCACGTGCTGGGCGGGGCGATCAGCCCCATCGAGGGTGTCGGTCCCGACGACCTGCGTATACGAGAACTTCTCGCGCGGTTGGCCGACGGGACGGTCACGGAACTGATCCTGGCGACGGACCCGAATCTGGAGGGCGAGGCGACGGCGACGTACCTCGCCCGGATGATCAAGCCCATGGGCCTGAAGGTCACCCGCCTGGCCAGCGGCCTCCCGGTGGGTGGCGACCTGGAATACGCGGACGAGGTCACGCTCGGCCGCGCCTTCGAGGGGAGACGACTCCTAGATGTCTGACGCCACGCTGCACGCGACCGGTCGCAACCCGGACGACTTCGCGGTCCAGATCGCGGACCAGATCGAGAGCTTCCTGGTGGCCGTCACGGAGGTGGCCAGGGGCGACGAGCCCGGCTCGACCGTCCCCTTCCTCCTCCTGGAGGTCTCCCAGCTGCTGCTGGCCGGCGGCCGCCTGGGCGCGCACGAGGACATCGTCCCCGACGAGCGCTACGAGCCCGACCTGGGCCCGGAGCCGGACGTGGACGAACTCCGCGAGAACCTGGCCCGCCTGCTGGACCCGGTGGACGTCTACTCGGAGGTCTTCGACCCCTACGAGCCCCGTAAGGCGCCCGTACCGGCCCGTATCTCCGACGACATCGCCGACCTCATCACCGACCTGCGCCACGGCATGGCCCACTACCGCGCGGGCCGCACCGTCGAGGCCCTGTGGTGGTGGCAGTTCTCCTACTTCTCCAACTGGGGCCCCACGGCCTCCGCCGTCCTGCGCGCCCTCCAGTCGGTCCTCATCCACGTCCGCCTCAACCAGCCCCTGGAGGAACTGGACGGCCTCGACACCGACCAGGCGACCATGGGTGACGAGACCCTGGAGTTCGAGGCGGGACGGGTCATGGCGGAGGAGATCGGGACGCCGCTGGGGATGCGGCGGGGGAAGTGACTCCGGGTACGACGCCGCTGTCACCCGTTGAGCTGAAGGTATAAGGATTTCCTTTTGGGCTGGCGCGTCCTACGCTGGGATGCATCGCATGAACTGGGAAATCAACCTCCACTCATCGGTGGAGTCTTGGCTGCTCAAGCTCGCAGAGGAGGACCCGGTGTCGGCGGACCTCGTCGAAGCGGCGGTCGACCTGCTGGCAGAGCACGGGCCTGCACTCGGCCGCCCCTTGGTCGACCGGCTCTACGGTTGCCGCACCCAGAACCTCAAGGAACTGCGGCCAGGGAGCGCGGGGCGTACCGAAGTCCGGATCCTGTTCGTCTTCGACCCTCGGCGGCAGGCGATTCTGCTGGTGGCCGGTGACAAGGCCGGCCGATGGAGGGACTGGTACCGCGAGTCGATTCCCCTTGCCGAGGCCCGCTACGAGGAATACCTCGCCGCTACGGACGGGGCAGGAAAGGACGGGATGGACCGATGAACCGGTACAGCAACTGGGCAGAGGTCAAGCGCCGGATGCGGGAGAGTCAACCGACGGTGTCCGATGCCGAATGGGCATCCCGCAAGCAGGCGGCGCGTACGGCGACGGAGGCGCGCGTAGTGGGTCACCACCTTCGGGAGATCCGCGAGGAGCAGGGACTGACGCAGGCCCAGGTGGCGACATCACTCGGCATCTCCCAGGCCCGGGTCTCCCAGATCGAACGGGGGGAGATCCACAACCTGGAAACGATGCGTGTGTACGCCGAGGCGCTTGGGGCCAGGATCACTGTGACCATTGAGTACGGAGACCGGACGGTCGGGGCGGCATGACCGGCGTGGCAGTCATCTCCCGTTCTGCGCCTGCTTGTTGAGCGCATATGTGCGGAGGCGGCCGGTACGCTGCGCTCTGCAAGCGTGGGTACGGAGACGAAGGAGCGCGCCAGCACTCGCTGCCCTGGAACGCGGCTTCTCCACGATCCCGGAGGCGGCGGCGCAGACCGTGCACGGACTCGGGGGAGTGGGCAAGACCACGCTGGCGTTGCGCTACGCCCACGACAATGTGGATGCCAGTCGGCTGGTGTGGTGGATCAGGGCGGACACCGCGGACTCGATCACAGCGGACCTCGCGGAACTCGCTCGCCGTATTCGTGGTGGCCACGGTCCCGCCGATCAGACCATGGACGATGCCGCGGTCTGGGCCGTCACGTGGTTGCAGGCCCACCCGGGCTGGCTGCTCGTATTCGACAACGCCATGGAGCCGGCTGAGATCCACCGCGTCATCGGCCAACTCCGTCAGACCGGACGCTTCTTGATCACTACTCGTCTCCAGCGGGGCTGGAACACCACACTGACTCCGCTTCCGGTCCTGGAGCCCGAGGCAGCCCAGCGCCTGCTCAAGGGCCTGGCGGGGGTGAGTGAGGACGACGTCGACGAAGCCCGTGCGCTCGCGGAGGACTTGGGATACCTGCCGCTCGCCCTCCGCCAGGCGGGTGCTTACATCGCGCAGACCCGACACACCGTTGCTCACTACCGTGAGCTGTTCGCCAGCCGACCCGGCCGCATGATGAGCGCCGCCCCCGGCACCGACCCCGACCGTACGCTCGCGCGTGTATGGCGGATCACGCTGGACGTCCTCCAGGAGCGGGAGCCCCGCGCCGTGGACGTTCTGCGCGTCATCGCCAGGTACGCCCCCACCGGCGTGCCTTGTGACCTGATCGAGCCGTATGTCGACGATCCCCTGGATCTGCCTGAGATTCTCGGGCTGCTCGACGACTACAACATGATCAGTTATCGAGGGCCGGCTGTCGACGTTCACCGCATGGTCCAAATGATGGCCAGGACCCCTGAACCGGACGACCCGCACCGCACGGAGGATCTTGTGGCGGCCGCCCGGGACCGGGCCGTCGACCTGCTGCTGGCGGCGCTTCCGGCCGACCCGGAGGACGACGCGTGGAAGGCGCCGGTATGGCGGCGGAATCTGCCTCACGTCGAGGCTCTGTTCGACAAGACTCGCGCGGAGCCTGACAACGAGAGCACTGCTCGCCTTGCCGCGAGGACGGGGCGCTTCCTGCGCACTCAGGGACGGAGGCGGTCAGCCCTGGACCTGCTGAAGCGGGCTACGAGCGCTTCTGCGAGGATTCTCGGTGAGGAAGACCCCTCCACGCTGGTCGTGAAGCGCTGGAGTGCGGACGCCTACCGGGAGTTCGGGGAATTCGACCGGGCAGTCCGGCTCGCGGAGAGCGTCGTGGAGGATTTCGAACGTACGCTGGGCGCAACATCTCCGGAGACACGCAAGGCGTAGATCAGCCTTGCGCGAGCGTATGCGGCAGCGAACCGTCCGGACCGGGCGATGCCATTGGCTCGGAGCATCCTCGACGGGCTTGAGCGTGATCGGGGGGAGACGAGCCCTGACGCGATCGAGGCCCGCAACGTCTTGGCTCAGGTTCTTGTGACGTCCGGCGAGATCGCGGCCGCTTCAGCACTCGTGCAGCGGAATCTCGGTATCTGTGAACGCGAGTTGGATGAGCAGCACCCTGCGACTCAGGCGACGCGAGACCTCAACGCGCGCGTTGAGCAGGTGTCGAGGATGCGTGGCCTCTTCGGCACCCCAGAGTCGATCAAGAGGCTTTTTGACGTTGTGGACGAATCGAACGGATTCACCGGCTTCCTCCAGGGCTTCAGGACTGTTCTGGCTTCCCTGACGAATGACGCCGCGGACGATCAGCAGAATCCCGTCACTCGTGAGGAGCGGGTCTTCGCTGAATGCCTGCGCTCCCTGGGCGACGGTGCCGAGGCGACGCTCAGGGCGCAGGCGCGCCTCTTTGTCACACGCATTATGTTCGGAGACCCGGAACGTGCCCGGGTACTGGCGGAACAGGCCGCCCCTGTGTTTGAACGCGAACTGGGCGCTCAGGACATGGAAACCCGTGGCCTGTACTTTTTCCTGGAGCTCTTCAATGCTGGGGATCCCGGCCAGGTATGGCCGAGCCTCTACTCGATACTGACTTCCGACGAGGCTTCCCTGCAGGCGAGGGCATTGCCGGGCCAAATTGAGATGTTCGCGGACAAGGTGCACTCCATACTCAAGGACCGCCTTCCGGAAGAATCTCCTAAGACCTCGTCAGAGCGAGAAGCGATTCCGGATTGACATACGGCGCGGTCGGCGTCGGCTCGCTGTACCAGCGCAGCGGCCAGGTGTCGCCGTCCAACGCCGGGACGCCGACGTATGTGACGGTTCGGTCGATGCGCAGGCCGAAGTACTGCACGCCGAGCGGCCAGTCGTAGCGGTGTACGACGCCGGGCTGGAGCAGGAAGTACACCCACCGCGGCCCGCTCCCGCCCTCGCACACGATCGGCCCCGCGTCCCCGTCGCCCCGCTCGATCAGCCACTCGGCGACGCCCTCGCCCCGCCGTCCCTCGATCCGCACGGCGTCGAAGTGCACGCCGGCCACGCGCAGCCGGTGCCCACGGAGGGGAACCCAGGCGGGCCGGTGAATTGCGTTCGTCATGGTCACACGCTGACGTCTGGGTGGCTACCCTCGGTAGTGACCCAGGTGCTACATGCCCACGTGTATCGGTCGGAGGTGCGTACGGTGTCCCAGTCGCCCGTCATGTGGCGCTTCAGCGGCAACCAGATGAAACGCTGGCGCACGAAGGCCAACATCAGCCGAGAGCAACTGGCCGCCGCCTCCAACTACTCCCCGGACACCATCAAGTCGATGGAGCAGGGGGTTCGCATGCCGACGCCCCGAGTCCTCGATGTGGCCGACGAGTTGTGCTGCGCGGAGGGGTTGCTGAGCGCGGCGAAGGAGTACCTCAGCAGGGAGAAGTTCCCGCCGAGGGCGCAGGAGTTCATGGAGCGGGAGAGGGAGGCGATCGGTCTCTGGTGGTACGAGACCATGTTGGTTCCCGGGTTGTTGCAGAGCGAGGCGTACGCTCGCGCTCTGATCGAGAGCCGCTATCCGCCGCTGGACGAGGAGACGGTCGAGAAGCGGATCGCTGCGCGGATCGAGCGGCAGGCGATCCTCACCGACAGGAAGCCGCCGGTGGCCCTCAGCTTCGTTGTCCATGAGGCAGCCCTACGCGGTCCGTTCGTCGACGTCGACCAACTGCGCCGCTTGCAGCAGGTGTCGGGCCTGCGGAACGTCGACGTACAGGTGCTGCCCTTCGAACGAGCCACCAGCGACGCCCACTTGGGCCCCATGGTTCTGCTGGAGGATCGGGGTCACGAGCGGTTCGCCTTCACGGAAGGCCCGTTCGCCAGCGAACTTTCGGCCGATCCGGAGGTTGTCAGCCGGGTGACCGGGCGGCTTAGCATGATCCGCGCCCAGGCCCTCAGCCCCGCTGAGACGGCCCGTTTCATCGAGCGGATGGTGGATCGCCATGACTGACCGGCTCGCGTGGTTCAAGTCGACCTACAGCGACAACGAGGGCGGCGCCTGTGTCGAAGTCGCGTTCGCGGCCCGCATCCACATCCGCGACTCCAAGGACCACACCAGCCCGGAGATCAACGTTCCCACCCCCGCCTGGTCGGCGTTCATCGCCGCACTTCAGCCCGGGGATTGAGCCTCGGGCTTCGAGCCCTTCCCCTGGGTTTTGGACTTGGTTGAACCTCCCAACCAGCCAAGTCTGTACGTGAGTGAGGCGGGTCTAGCCCGAACGAGTGACGTTCCGTGATCGGCTTGCGTCGGAACGTAAAGCGGCTCTAGTTTCGCGGCAAATAGATCGGCCCCGGTCGGTGCGCCAACACCGGCTCCGGGGCCTGGACCTACGGATCGAATGCGAGTCGATCGTGGCTTACGCCCACCCTAGCCCTGCCCTGCCGTCGCCGTCCCACCCGATGGCCAAAACGGGTTACGGCAAATGCTCCGCCGGTGACGAAGACCCGCACGCGGATGCCGACTTCGCACACCTGGGCGACCGTGAACGCGACCTCGCGGTCTTCATCGACCACCTGCAGGACGGCCAGGCCGTCGGCTACAAAGCGATCGCTGCCGCGCACCCCCGCTACGGCCAGCAGGCGACGCGTGTGTCGCTGGGGCGCTTGATCGACGCCGGACACCTGTTGTGGATCCGGGAGCACATCGCCCTCGACGACGGCTCGATGCGTTGGGTGACGCGGACGTACTGGTCACGTACGCCCAGGTCGGCGGCCTGGTGGGACGAGTTCGCGCGCGCACGGAACGGCAGGGTCGTGACCGGCGGCTACCGACCGGGGCTGGCCCGGACCGAGGAGGTCGAGGAAGAGATCCACGAGGAGGAGCCGGTGGAGCCGGCCGAGCCGCAGCCCAGTGCGGCCTACCGCACCCTCACCGAACTCTGTGACGCGGACCGTCGTATGCCGCTGTCCGAACAGGACTGCCGGTCCCTCGAAGCCCTTGCCGCCGAGTGGCTGTCGCGGGGCTCGACGCCCGAGGACATCACCCGAGCCCTCACCGAAGGACTTCCACCCCATGTGACGAACCCGGGTGGATTCGCCCGCAAGCGATTGGAGAAGAAGATGCCGCCGAAGAAGGCGAAGGCACGTCAGAAGCAGGATGTGTTGCTGGGTCACGTCGACCGGGTGATCCGGGTGTGTGGCACTTGCGACGCGGACGAGAGGACCGTGGAGATCATCCAGGGCCTGTGCCGGGGGTGCCGCGTGGAGCTGGGACTGGAGACGCCCGAGGGCGAGCGCATCACGCAGATGCCGGCGACCTTCCTGGCCAGGCCCCTTCCCACGGCCCAGGAAGTGCATGACTGGGCAGCCAGGGTGCGCGCTGCGGGCGGCCTGCGTTCGAGGCGCGGGAGGGGCGTATGAGCGTGCAGGACGTGCCGGTCAGGGTGGAGCGTCGCCCGCAGATGAGCATCGAGGAGTTCGAGGAGTTGGAACGCCACGCACCGGAAACGGTGTGGCTGGAGTTCATCAGAGGCCGCCTGGCGGTGAAACGGGGGCCGGACGGCAACCGGAGCGAGATCATCGCCTGGTTGCAGAGGTTGTGGGCTGAGCGGGAACGGGCCCCGTGGCTCTACGCGTACCGGGGCCTGCGCACGGAAGCCGACAGGATGGGACGGGTACGTCCCGACGGGGTGCTGGCCCCGGAGAGGCACTTCGCTGGACATGGGGCCTGGAGCGACCCAGCAGGAGTGTTCATGACGGTCGAGGTGACGTCCGGCGACCCGGACACGGACTGGCACGTGCGAGGTCAGAAGCCCGACGGCTACGCCGCCGCCGGTATCCCCGTCTACCTCCTCATCGACCGTGATGACCGCTCGGTCGTCGTCTTCAACCAGCCCGAGGACGGCCGCTACCGTCACGAGGAGAAGCTGCCCTTCGGTGCCTCCGTCAAGCTCCCCGACCCCGTGAACATCACCTTGGACACCGAGCCGCTCAAGCAGTTCAGCGACTGAGCAGCAGGCGGAAGCCGATGCCTCGCACCTGCTCCAGGGTGATCGTCTCGGGGAGTTCGGCGCGCAGTGCCGTCACGTGTGTGTCCAGGAGGGAGTCCGTCAGGCCGGGGAGGCAGGTGAGCTGAGCGCGGGTGAGCACACGGTCCGGGTGGGCGAGGAAGTGAGCGAGGAGCGTGCGCTGCGGCTCCGACAGGTTCAACTCGTCCACGTCTACCCGGACTTCGGGCGGACCGGGCAGCGGTAGCCGTACCGTCGCGCGGATGCGGTCGATGATTCGTGACGCCTCGTGCGGTTCGTCCACGTAGTCGTCCGCGCCCATCTCCAGGGCCGTCACCCGGTCGCGTTCGGCGCGGACGAGCGCGATCAACGGTGTGGTCGTACGGGAGCGCAGGGTTCGGCACGCCGGCAGGGACGCGGGACCGACCACGATCACGTCGTGGCCCTCCTCCGGGTCGCTTCCGTGGTCCACCTCGTAGCCGTGGGCTCGCAAGGCGTCGGCCGGTGTCTCGTCGTCCCCCAGCAGAAGTACGCGCACGCCTCGCACCCTAGCGGCCTGGCCACAGTCCCCACAGGCCCTTCGTCATCGTCGTGGCGCCGCCCAGCAGGGCGAGGAGAAGGACCAGGTGGCGGGCTCTGCGTTCGGGGATGTGGGTGGAGATCGCACCCCCGATCGCGGCACCCAGCGCCAGTGCCGCGGCCGTCGCCAGCCACTGGGGTGCGGTCAGACGCGGAGTGCCGTTCGCCGCTATCGAGAAAACGTTGACCGCCACGCCGTAGAACTGCGCGTTCGGCACGAACTCCCGTACCGTCCAGCCCGCGTTGAGGGCGTACAGGGACACCGGTGGGCCGCCCACGCCCGCTGCCGCGTTCATGAAGCCGCCCAGGGCGCCCGCCGTCACCGCTCCCTTGCCGCCGCGCAGTGCCGGGACCCGTGCGCCGCGCAGGACCAGCAGCACGGCCGCCGTCACCAGGGCGCCCATCGTCAGCAGCAGGACCGGGTGCGGGAGCCGGCGGGTCAGCCAGGCGCCCGCCGGTACCGTGCAGGCCGCGGCCAGGCACAGCGGGACCATCGCCGCCAGGCGGACCCGGCGCCAGCCGCCGGCCAGGCCGACCACGCTGATCGCGCCGGCGGCGCAGTTCGCGAGGATCACACCCTGGGCCGGGCCGAGCAGCAGCACCAGGGCCGGTACGGCGACCAGGGCGAAGCCCATGCCGGTCAGCCATTGGACGCCGGCGCCGAGCAGGACGATCGATGCCAGCAAGATCTCCGTCACCCCCGTATCCCCGCCCATGTCCGTGTCCCTGTCCATGCCGGGGAGCTCAGTGTGACCCAGCGCACTTTCCCGCGTGGTGTGGCAGAGGCTGGGCAGGTACCGGACCGCGGACGTCCGGTGGCCACCGTGACCATGTCTCACCATGCGGGAGCAGGGCGGTGGAATTCGGGCGCTCGTTAGACTGAGCCGACACAAACGAACCGAGCGAGGAGCGCACGTGGGCCTTGTCGTGCAGAAGTACGGAGGCTCCTCCGTAGCCGATGCCGAGGGCATCAAGCGCGTCGCCAAGCGGATCGTGGAAGCGAAGAAGAACGGCAACCAGGTTGTCGTCGTCGTTTCCGCGATGGGCGACACGACGGACGAGCTGATCGATCTCGCCGAGCAGGTTTCTCCGATGCCTGCCGGGCGCGAATTCGACATGCTGCTGACCGCCGGAGAGCGGATCTCCATGGCCCTGCTGGCGATGGCGATCAAAAACCTGGGTCACGAGGCCCAGTCCTTCACCGGCAGCCAGGCAGGCGTCATCACCGACTCGGTCCACAACAAAGCCCGGATCATCGACGTCACGCCGGGGCGGATCCGGGAGTCGCTCGACCGGGGCAACATCGCGATCGTCGCCGGGTTCCAGGGCGTCAGCGCCGACAAGAAGGACATCACCACGCTGGGGCGCGGTGGGTCCGACACCACGGCCGTGGCGCTCGCCGCCGCGCTCGACGCCGAGGTCTGTGAGATCTACACCGACGTCGACGGCGTGTTCACCGCCGACCCGCGCGTGGTGAAGAAGGCGAAGAAGATCGACTGGATCTCCTTCGAGGACATGCTGGAGCTCGCGGCCTCCGGCTCCAAGGTGCTGCTCCACCGCTGTGTGGAGTACGCCCGCCGCTACAACATCCCGATCCACGTCCGCTCCAGCTTCAGCGGGCTGCAGGGCACGTGGGTCAGCAGTGAGCCGATTGGGGACAAGCAGGTGGAGCAGGCCATCATCTCCGGTGTCGCGCACGACACCTCCGAGGCCAAGATCACGGTCGTCGGCGTGCCGGACAAGCCGGGTGAGGCCGCCGCGATCTTCCGGACCATCGCCGATGCCGAGATCAACATCGACATGGTCGTGCAGAACGTGTCCGCCGCCTCCACCGGCCTGACGGACATCTCCTTCACCCTGCCGAAGACCGAGGGCCGCAAGGCCATCGACGCGCTGGAGAAGAACCGCCCGGGGATCGGGTTCGACTCCCTTCGGTACGACGACCAGATCGGGAAGATCTCGCTGGTCGGCGCGGGTATGAAGACCAACCCGGGGGTCACCGCCTCCTTCTTCGAGGCGCTGTCCGACGCGGGCGTGAACATCGAGCTGATCTCGACCTCCGAGATCCGTATCTCGGTCGTCACCCGCAAGGACGACGTGCCGGAGGCCGTGCGCGCCGTGCACACCGCCTTCGGGCTCGACTCCGACTCCGACGAGGCCGTCGTCTACGGAGGCACCGGCCGATGACCGGCAAGCCGACGCTCGCGGTCGTGGGAGCGACCGGGGCCGTCGGTGCCGTCATGCTCCAGATCCTGTCCCAGCGGGCGGACGTCTGGGGCGAGATCCGCCTGATCGCCTCTCCGCGCTCGGCCGGCCGCAAGGTGGCCGTGCGCGGGGAGGAGGTCGAGGTCGTGGCCCTGAGCGAGGAGGCCTTCGACGGGGTCGACGTCGCCATGTTCGACGTCCCGGACGAGGTCGCCGCCGCGTGGGCGCCGGTCGCCGTCGCGCGCGGCGCGGTCGTCGTCGACAACTCGGCCGCCTTCCGGCTGGATCCCGAGGTGCCGCTCGTGGTGCCCGAGGTCAACCCGCACGCCGTACGGGTCCGGCCGCGCGGGATCGTCGCCAACCCGAACTGCACGACCCTGACGATGATCGTCGCCCTGGGCGCGCTGCACGCCGAGTTCGGGCTGCGCGAGCTGGTGGTGTCGTCGTACCAGGCGGTCAGCGGGGCGGGGCGGGCCGGTGTGGAGACGCTCCGGGCCCAGCTGTCCCTGGTCGCCGGGACCGAGCTGGGGACCAAGCCCGGTGACGTACGGCGGGCCGTCGGCGAGAACACCGGGCCGTTCCCGGAGCCGGTCGCGCTGAACGTCGTGCCGTGGGCCGGGTCGCTGCGCGAGGACGGCTGGTCCTCGGAGGAGATGAAGGTCCGCGACGAGGCCCGCAAGATCCTCGGGCTGCCGAAGCTGCCGGTCGCCGTGACCTGCGTCCGGGTGCCCGTCGTGACCACGCACTCCCTGACCGTCCACGCCCGCTTCCAGGGCGAGGTCACCGTCGACGGTGCACGCGAGATCCTCGCCACCGCGCCGGGCGTGGTGCTGTACGACGACCCCGAGGCCGGTGAGTTCCCGACCCCGGCCGATGTCGTGGGCACCGATCCGACCTGGGTGGGCCGGGTACGGCGGGCCCTGGACGACCCGACCGCGCTGGAGCTGTTCGTGTGCGGCGACAACCTCCGCAAGGGCGCCGCGCTGAACACCGCGCAGATCGCGGAGCTGGTCGCCGCCGAGTTCTCCTGAACGCCGCCCCTGTTCACCTGCGGTTTCGTTTGTAGGATCTCCGTAAGAGGATTCTTCTCCCCGCCCTCCGCAACCGCTTGCAGGGCGGGGAGCGTCTTTGCGGTCACCCTTGCGGGGCCTGGGGGGCGAACGATCCTGGCGTGGGGACGTCGTGGTCGGGGCGTGGGGACGCCTCGGACCTATGGGATACAAGGGAAGAGCGGGACGCATGACGGCACTTGAGGCACCGTCGGTTGTCGCACATGTGACGCCCGGCACGTACAACCCTGACGGGGTCAGACGTGTCCAACAGGCGTGGCAGAGGTACTCGAACTCAGTGCGGCCCGTGGCACCGCGGCGCTCCGGCCGCCCCGTGCGGCGCTCCGGCCCCGCACGCCCGGCGGCATGCCGGTGATCGCGCCCATGCCCGCAGCGCGGCCCTCCCGCATACCCGGTCAGCGCGACGAAGCCGCGGCCGAGGAGGCCGCGGCGAACGCGGTCGCCGGGACGACCGTCGACCACCTCACCGAGACCTACCGCGCGCACTACCGCTCGCTGCTGGGCCTCGCCGCGCTGCTCCTCGACGACACCGCCTCCTGCGAGGACGTCGTCCAGGAGGCCTTCATCCGCGTGCACTCCGCCCGCAAGCGCGTGCGCGACCCCGAGAAGACCCTCGCGTACCTCCGCCAGACCGTCGTCAACCTCTCCCGATCCACGCTGCGCCGGCGCATCCTCGGCCTGAAGCTGCTCTCCAAGCCGATGCCCGACATGGCCAGCGCGGAGGAGGGCGCCTACGACCAGCTGGAGCGCCGGGATCTGATCAAGGCCATGAAGGGCCTCCAGCGCCGCCAGCGCGAGGTCCTGGTCCTGCGCTACTTCGCGGACATGACCGAGGCCCAGGTCGCCGAGACCCTCGGGATCTCCCTGGGCTCGGTCAAGGCGTACGGCTCGCGGGGCATCGCCGCGCTGCGGGTGGCCATGGAGGCACCGGCATGAGCGAGCGAGGGGCGGCATGAAGCGCCATGAACGCCACGAGCGCCGCGAGCGCCACGAGCAAGAGCACACGCAATCGCACGCTGGGAACGGAACTGTGAACCACGGCCCCGAAGAGAAGGAACCCGAGGGGCTCGGCCCGGACCTGGGGATGGGGCCCGGGGGGCTCGGGGACGACGAGCTGGCCCTGCGGCGGCTGCTGCACTCCGCCGTCGACGGCCTCGAGCCGCGCACCGGCTCGCTGGAGCATCTGCGGCGGGCGGTGCCCGCCCGGCGGGCCCGCAAGCGGCAGGCCGTCGTCGGGATGGCCGCCGCGGCCCTGTTCCTCGGCACCGCGATCCCGGCCCTCGTGCACGTCTCGGACTCCGGCGGCTCCAACCCCGACACCGCCATGGCCGGCCAGTCCTCCCAGGCCCAGGGCGGCACCGGGCAGGGCGAGGACAAGACCGACGGCACGGGCGGCAGGAAGGGCATGGGCGGTACGAGCGCCCAGCCCGGCACACAGCCCGGCAGGGGCGGCGAGAAGGACAGGAACGGCGCCGGAACGACCGGCTCCCCCAGCGGCGCCTACCCGAGCGCCGCGGCCTCCTCGGGCGGCGTCCAGCTGTGCACGGCCACCCAGCTGGGCTCCGCCACCGGCAACGCCGCGGCGCCCGACTCCGCGGGCGTGGTCTACGGCACGTTCCGGGTCACCAACACCTCCAAGGCCGCCTGCACGGTCGGCGGCGCGGGATCCGTCATCCCCGTCGCCAAGGGCGCGGCCGACCCGACCAAGATCGTCACCGCCCGCCACGCGGCCGGGGACGCGGCGACCGAGCTGCCCGACCCCTCCCTGGAGGTCTCCGGGCTGGTCCTGCAGCCCGGCGCCGCCTACGAGGAGAAGTTCGCCTTCGTGCCCTCGGAGACGTGTCCCACCACCGGCGGCGGTACCGGTACGAGCGGCAGCACGACCGGCGGGGCGTCGCCGACCCCGTCGCCGACCCAGGGCGCGGGTGCCTCCGGCGGTGGCTCGGACGCGGGGACGGGGTCCACGTCGTCGGGTGCGACCACCCAGCTCGGCACGGCGGGGGGCCCGGCCGCCGGGAGTGTCGTGGTGACGCACACGGCGCAGGGCGGCTCCCCGTCCGCCTCGGCGACCGTGCCGGGGCAGTGCGCCGGGACCGTCTACTACACCGGGGTGCTGGCAGGAGCGTGAGCCCCTACGGGGCGCTCACCGGTGCCGGAGCCGCTTCCTCCTGCGGGACCAGGCCCAGCGCCGCGTCCCGTACCGCCTCCGCCTCGCGCCGCAGCAACCGGAACCACATGAAGACCACGAAGCCGGCGAAGACGAACCACTCGCCCGTGTAGCCGAGGTTCTGGAAGGCCTTCAGGTCCAGGCCGGTGCCCTGCGGGACGGTCGCGGGGACGGCCTTCATACCGGAGTCGCCCTGGTCGAGGGTGATCCAGGCGTCGTACAGCTGGTACGGCACCAGGTTCACCAGCGAGGCCGAGCTGATCGCCGCCGTCTGGCCCGCGGGGAGTCCGCCGGTCGCGCTGACGCCGTTGTCGCCGGGCGTCTCGGAGGCCTGGAGCGCGCCGGTGACGGTGACCTCACCGGTGGGCGGGGCCGGGGCCTTCGCCGCGTCCGCCGTGCCCGGCAGCCAGCCCCGTACGACCGGCAGGGCCTTGCCGGAGTCGGTGCGCAGCAGGGTCAGGACGTAGAAGCCGGATCTGTCGTCCAGCTGCCGGCCGGGCACGAGCAGCTGCTTGCCGTACTGTCCGTGCACGCTGACCCGGCGGCCGGAGGTCGCCTTGTCGACGGGCAGCATCGTGGCCAGTGGCCGCGCGGCCTCCTTCTTGTCGGAGGCCGCCTGCTCGGTCGCGGCGCGACTGTCGTGCACCCGCCCCTCGAACCGGCTCAGCTGCCACGACCCCATGAAGACGCAGAACGGGATGGCGAGCAGCACGAAGACGTTGATGCCCCACCAGCGGGGTGTCAGCAGAAACCGGTACACGCCCTCCACGGTACGGCGCCGCCGCCGGGCGCCCGCCCGCGGGGCATCCCCTCAGTCCTTGGTGGCCTTCAGGGAGTAGATGAGGGGGATGCGGGGGTGGCCGGCGGGGAAGCGGTGGTAGCCGTCCCGTACTTCGAAGTTGTCGAAGCGCGGGAAGAGCGACACGTCGTGCTCGTGCAGGAACTCGATGCGCAGCCCGGTCGCGGCGAGCGCGGAGACGACGTCACCGAGGGTGTGCTGCCACTGGACGCTGCGGTTGTGGACGGTCTCGGCGCTCAGGTCGGCGTAGGTGCCGGGCTCGTCCCAGACCTGGGCGTCGCGGGCGAAGTAGTCCCGCACGATCCGGGTGCCGGTCGCGTCGTCCAGGGACTCGGTGACCGGGTGGAACTCGGCGAGGTACAGGAAGCCGCCGGGGGCGACGAGGGAGGCGGCCGTCTCGGCCCAGCGGCGGATGTCCGGCAGCCAGCACAGGGCACCGAGCCCGGTGTAGACGATGTCGTACGACGGCTCGGGCACGGCGGTGCGGGCGTCGTAGACGTCGCCGGTGACGAAGGTGGCGCGCTCGGGGCCGTGACCGAGGTCGGCGGCGAGGGAGCGGGCGGCCTCGACGGCCGGCGCGGAGAAGTCCAGGCCGACGACGCGGGCGGCGCCGCGGTGGACCCAGGAGAGTGTGTCGGTGCCGATGTGGCACTGGAGATGGAGCAGGGTTCTGCCGGTGACGTCGCCCACCTCGGCCGTCTCGAAGTCGCGCAGCACGTCCCGGCGGGCGCGGAAGCCGTCGAGGTCGTAGAAGTCGCCCGCGACATGGACGGGGACCCGTTCGTCCCACATGGCGCGATTGTCCTCCCGCCAGTTCGACGGGACGGACACCGACGGGCTCTCTGCGGTCATGATCCCAAAGTTATCCACAGGCTGCGGACACTCGCCACCCAATTGTCGGCGCGGCCAGGCAGTATGGGCGCATGACTGGGGCGATGAGTGAGAGCAACGGGCCGGGCACGCGCAGTGTGCCGGACATGCCGGACTGGGAGAAGCGCTTCCGGGCGCCGCGGGTGTCGCTGCCCGACTGGGCGGAGGACGCGCCGCACCGCTCCCTGTTCGTGTCGAACGCGACGGGGACGTACGAGCTGTATGCCTGGGACCGTGCGACGGGCGAGCAGCGGCAGGCGACGGACCGGCCGAACGGCACGACGGACGGCGTGCTCTCCCCGGACGGCGCCTGGATCTGGTGGTTCGACGACAAGGACGGCGACGAGTTCGGCGTCTGGCGCCGCCAGTCCTTCGCGGGCGGGGCGGCCGAGCCCGCGGTGCCGGGCCTCGACCCCTCCTACCCGGCCGGGCTGGCCCTGGCCCGCGACGGGCGCACGGCGGTCGTCGGCCGCTCCACGGACGAGGACGGTACGACGATCCACCTCGCGCGTGCGGGCGAGGCCCCGGTCGAGATCTACCGGCACCGCGAGTCGGCGGGCGTCGGCGACCTCTCCCACGACGGCACCCTGATCGCCGTCGAGCACACCGAGCACGGTGACGCCATGCACGCGGCACTGCGGGTGCTGCGCCCGGACGGTACGACGGTCGCCGAGCTGGACGACACCAAGGGCGGCACGGAGGAGCTGGGCCTGGAGGTGCTCGGCTTCGCCCCCGTCGACGGCGACACCCGCCTCCTCATCGGCCATCAGCGCCGGGGCCGCTGGGAGCCGCTGGTGTGGGACGTGGCGACGGGCGAGCAGACCGATCTCGACCTGGAGCTGCCAGGTGACGTCAGCGCCGAGTGGTATCCGGACGGCTCGGCCCTGCTCATCGCGCACGGCTTCGAGGCCCGCAGCGAGCTGTTCCGCTTCGGCCTCGCCACGCGTGAGCTGACCCGTATCCCCACCCCGCCCGGCACGGTCTCCGGCGCCACGGCCCGCCCCGACGGCAGCGTGGAGTACCTGTGGTCGTCGGCCGCCCAGCCGCCGGCGGTCCGTTCCACGTCCGGCGGGGTCGTGCTGGACCCGCCGGGCATGGTCTGCCCGCCCTCGGTGGCGGTGGAGGACGTGTGGGTGGAGGGGCCCGGCGGCCGCATCCACGCCCTGATCCAGAAGCCGGCCGGCGCCACCGGCCCCCTCCCCACGGTCTTCGACCTGCACGGCGGCCCGACCTGGCACGACAGCGACTCCTTCGCCGCGGGCCCGGCCGCCTGGGTCGACCAGGGCTACGCCGTGATCCGCATCAACTACCGCGGCTCCACGGGGTACGGCCGCGCCTGGACCGACGCGCTGAAGCACCGCGTCGGCCTGATCGAGCTGGAGGACGTGGCCGCGGTCCGCGAGTGGGCGGTGTCCTCGGGCCTCGCCGACCCCGCCCGCCTGGTCCTGACCGGCGGCTCCTGGGGCGGCTATCTCACCCTGCTCGGCATCGGCACCCAGCCCGACGCGTGGACGGTGGGCATCGCGGTCGTGCCCGTCGCGGACTACGTCACCGCGTACCACGACGAGATGGAGGCCCTGAAGGCCATGGACCGCACCCTGCTGGGCGGCACCCCCGAGGAGGTGCCGGAACGCTTCGAGGCGTCCTCCCCGCTGACGTACGTCGACCAGGTCAAGGCCCCGGTCTACATCTCGGCGGGCGTCAACGACCCGCGCTGCCCGATCCGCCAGATCGACAACTACGTCAAGCGCCTGGAGACGAGGGGCGCGGTGCACGAGGTCTACCGCTACGACGCCGGCCACGGTTCGCTGGTGGTGGACGAGCGCATCAAACAGGTCCGGCTGGAAATGGACTTCGCGACCAGACACCTGCCGGGGGCTTAGCGGTCAGCGGAGTTCGGCCAGGCCTCTGCGGGTGGTGGCCACCACCACTCGGTCGCCCTTCTCCAGGACGTGGTCGGGGGGTGTGTCGGTGTGGCCCTCCAGGGCCAGGACACGCCAGGAGCCGGCTCGGAAGGCCTCGCGGACCGTGCGGCCTTCCAGCTGGGGGTGGCCGGCGACGTCCACCGCGGCGAAGAGCAGGACCCGGCGTTCGACCGGGATCGCGCTCAGTACCTGGCGGCCCAGCATCGCCCCGGCGAAGGCGGGCGCGGCCAGGTGCGTGACGCTGCGGCTCCGGGTCAGGGCGTGGGGGTACGCGGCACGCAGGGTGCGGTACACCGCCGTGGCGAAGTCGTCGTCGTAGAGGCGCAGGACCACCCGGAGATCGGGGCGTACGGTGCGCGCGTACAGCACGGCCTCCAGGTTGGTGGTGTCGGCGCTGGTCACCGCCAGGAGTGCGTAGGCCCGGTGGATCTTGGCAGACTCCAGCACGCCCTCCTGCGTGACGTCGCCCAGGACCACCGGCACCCGCAGGCGGCGCGCGGTCGCGAGGCCCCGTGCCTCCGGGTCGGACTCCACACACACGACGGGGACGTTCAGCTCGCGCAGCCGGGTCAGCACCCGGGTGCCGATCTTCCCGAGCCCGAGCAGCACCACATGCCCGCCGAGGCCGCGCGGTGGTTTGCGCAGGGCGGAGGCGGTGCGGAAGGTGCCCAGCGCCTCGAGCACGGCCGCCAGCAGCACCGGCAGCAGCAGCAACCCGACCAGTCCGGAGAGGAGTTGGAGGATCTGGCGGCCCAGTGACTCGCCGATGGCGGGGTTGTCGATCGCGAACAGGTCGAGGAGCGTCAGGTAGAACGCGCCGAGGGGGTGGATACCGGTCACCAGCCACAGTGAGACGGCGAGCGCGACGACACAGGCCACGCTGCCGGCCAGCGACCAGCGCAGTCGCCGGGAGAAGAGGGAAGCGAGGGGTGGTACCGCGCCCACCCCGCGTCCGCCCGCCGCGCGGCCGCCCGTCCGGCGGCCGGGGGTGGCCGGCTCCGGGCCGACCGTCGCCGTCGCCTGCTCCAGGACCAGGGCCGTCCGCCCGGCTGCCCGTGCCCGTTCCACCTCCTCGTCGTCGGGCAGCAGCCGCGGCTCGTGCTCCCCGGCGCCGTCCGCCCCGACCGCTCCGTCCGCACCGCCGGCCGTACCGGCGGGGTCGTTGCCCGACAGCAGGGCCAGCGTGCGCAGCCCGGAGCCGGCGGCCGGCCCGGCCGGGGGCAGCGGGCGTTCCACGGCCCGCAGCAGCAGCCCCTCGGTCTGCACGACCTTGCTGGTGCCGGCGACGGCGGTGGCGGCGAGCGCGGGCGCGGCGGTGTCGGCGTCGGACAGCACGGTGGTGGAGGCGTCCGCGCCGCCCTCGCCGTCGCCCGCCGCCAACGCGGCGGCCTGGTCGAGGAGTTCCTCGATGTGCTGGCCCAACCGGCGGTTGTAGAGCCTCAGGACGAGACGGAGGCGGGGGTTGAGCCGGCGGGCGGTCAGCGCGGCCCGGATGTTGGTCTCGTCGTCGTCGAAGACGAGGGCGAGCGCGGCGGCCCGCTCCACCCCGGCCTCGGAGAGGACCGCTTCCGTGAGGTCGTCGGCCTCCAACACCCGGGGTCCGTCGGTCCCGTTGGCGCCCCCGCCGGTGCTCGCCGCCGCCGTCGTGCTCCCGGTGACGGCGCCCGCCCGGCTCACCGCCGCGCTGACCATACGGTCGAACAGTGCCGCCGACGCGGCACGGGCCCGGCCGACCACCGGAGGGCGCGCGGTGCGCCCGTTCGGCGGTACCACGAGGGTGACCTGCTCGCCGTAGACTCCGCGCAACTCGGCGGCCAGCCGGTGCGCGAGTCCGTCGTCACCGCACACCACCATGTGCGCCGGCGGGGTACCACCCGGCCCCCCCTGATACGGAACGCTCGCCACGAGGGAAAAGAGTGCACCAAGAAGGCGGGCGGTTCCAGGAACGGACTGAACGCCCTTGCCCTGCCCCGCGTACTGACGGGGAGGGAGCGAGCCAGGACAGCCAGCCGGAGGTAACCGCCCGTGGCCATCACCGAAGACGCCCCGCCCGGCGCGGACGTCGGCTCCGAGTCCGCCGACTCCGGTGCGGAGGACCGGCGGCTCAGCTCCTCGCTGGTGCTGACCCTGGTGCTGGTGCTGGCGGTGCTCGCCCAGTCCCCGATCCGCGGGCTCCTCGGCACCCCGCTGATGCAGAGCTGGATGACGGTGTTCGTCGCGGTGACCGTGCAGGCGCTGCCCTTCCTGGTGCTGGGCGTGCTGCTCTCGGCGGCGCTCGCGGTGTTCGTGCCGCCGTCCTTCTTCGCCCGCGCCCTGCCCAGCCGCCCTGCCCTCGCCGTCCCGGTGGCCGGGTTCGCGGGCGCGATCCTGCCGGGCTGCGAGTGCGCGTCGGTGCCGGTGGCGGGCGCGCTGGTGCGCAGGGGAGTCACCCCGGCCGCCGCGCTCGCCTTCCTGCTCTCCGCTCCCGCGATCAACCCGATCGTGCTGACCGCCACCGCCGTCGCCTTCCCCCGCAACCCCGAGATGGTCCTCGGCCGGTTCCTCGCGAGCCTCCTGGTGGCGTGTGCGATGGGCTGGCTGTGGCAGCGGCTGGGCCGTACCGACTGGCTGCGCCCCCCGGCCCACGGCGCGCACGAGGGCGAGACCAAGGGGGAGGCGTTCTGGAACTCGGTACGGCACGACACCGTGCACGCCGGCGGCTTCCTGGTGCTCGGCGCGATGGCCGCCGCGACCCTGAAGGCGGTGGCCCCTGCGTCCTGGCTGCGCACGGCGGCCGGCAACCCCCTGGTCGCGATCCTCGCCCTGGCCGTCCTCGCCGTCCTGCTGTCCATCTGCTCGGAGGCGGACGCGTTCGTCGCGGCCTCCCTCACCCAGTTCTCCCTGACGGCCAAGCTGGTGTTCCTGGTGGTGGGCCCGATGATCGACCTCAAGCTGTTCGCGATGCAGGCCGGCACCTTCGGCCGTACCTTCGCCCTGCGCTTCGCCCCGGCCACGTTCGTGATGGCCGTCGCGGGCGCCGTACTGACCGGGACGGTGCTCCTGTGAACCGCCAGGCCCAGGCCGCCGTCATGTTCCTGCTCGGCGCCGCCCTGCTGCACGCGGGCAGCACCGACCTGTATCTGCGGTACGTCAAGGCGGGACTGCAACCGCTGCTGCTGGCCTCGGGCGCGGTGCTGATCGTGGGGGCGCTGGCGACCGTCTGGTACGAACGCCGACGCCATCGCCGACAGGGCCACGGCCACGGCCATGCCCACCCCGAGCCGCGGATCTCCTGGCTGCTCCTGCTTCCCCTCCTCGCCCTCATCCTCATCGCCCCGCCCGCGCTCGGCTCGTACAGCGCCCTGCGCTCCGGTACGGCGCTGCAGAAGCCGTACGACCTCGGGCCGTTGCCCGGCGGCAGCGGGCCGGTGCAGCTGTCCGTGGTCGACTACGCCTCCCGCGCGGCCTACGGCCACGGCCGCTCCCTGGGCGGCCGGCCGGTCCGGGTCACCGGGTTCCTCGCGCTGGACGGTTCGGGCGCGCCGTATCTGGTGCGCATGGCCCTCAACTGCTGTGCCGCGGACGCCCAGCCGATCAAGATCGCGCTGACCGGCCAGCTGCCGCCGGTGCTGCGGCCGGACGCCTGGCTGACGGTGACCGGCACCTACAGTCCCCGGCTGAGCCGCGACCCGGTCAACAACGGGCCGATCCCGTACCTGAAGGTCACCTCGGCCCAGCCGGTCCCGGTGCCGCACGACCCGTACGACGAGACCTGGAACAACTGAGCCCGGTTACATTGCCGGATTCCGCACATGAGGGCCGGATGCCGGCAGCGCGAGAATGCCCTCCATGAACACCGGAGAAGGCAGCGCGCGGGGCGGCTGGGCCAAGCCGCTGGCCTACGTGCTGCTGTTGCTGCTCCTCGCCGCGGGGGTCGCCCGGTCCGTGGCCGCAGTCACCGCGGACGAGCGGGCCTGGGACGCGGCCAGGCCCTGTGCGGCAGGGGAGCGCGGGGACGAGTGTCTGAGCACCGTCCCCGCCGTGATCGAGCGGACCGACCCGCAGCAGCCCAAGAAGCGCAGCCACCTGTACTTCACCGACGGCCGGCCGGTGCGGGGGCTGGAGGTGTCGTACGAGGCCGCCGAGTCCTTCGAGGCCGGTGACCGGGTCGAGCTGACCTTCTGGCGGGGGCAGGTGATGACGGTCTCCGGGCAGCACTACGTCTGGCACGAGCATGTGACCACCGGCGGCAGCATGGCCGTCCTCGCCGCCGTGCTCGTGCTGGGCGCCGGGTATCCGGGGGCGCGGTTGCTCGTCCTGGTGCGCGGACGCCGACAGCCGGTGGACGAGGTCCTGCCGTCGCATCTGCCGTTCCTGGCGCCCCTCGTCGGCACCGCGGTGTGGCTGTTCCCGCTGTGCTACCGGCACCCCACGTCCTTGTCCGGCTCCACGGAGGCGGTCGTGTGGTGGGCCGCCGGCGGGGCGGTCAGCCTGGGGCTGTTCGCCTGGGCCTGGCGCGCGACCCGGATCCGTGTGCCCGACGAGACCGGCGTGCCGGTGCGCACGCGTGAACTCCCGGACGGAGAGGACGTGTTCCTCTCCGCCCGCTTCCTGGAGCACACCGACTACAACCCGCACCACTTCGGCACGCACGTCGTCCTCGGCGCGGACGGGCCCGCGGTGACGCCGCACCCCGGGCCGGGGCGGTTCGCCGCCAGGCCGGTACCCGTTCAGCGGCTCACCCTGCGGACCGTGCGGCGGGCGCGGGGAGAGGAGGGCGAGCTGGTGCCGCACAGCTGGCACATCGCCGAGCTGGATGACGGGGGCCGGACGGTGCGGTTGGCGGCCGCGCCGGACGACCTCACACGCATCCTTCGTGCACTGGCACCGGCGAGGGCCTGAGCCGTCGCCCACCGACTCGGGGCGTGTGGTGGTCCGGCGGCCGCGGGTCCGTCGTGATGCGTCGCGCAGTTCCCCGCGCCCCTTTCGGGCCGCCTACGCCTCTGTCTCCTTCACGTCGAACCGCTCCAGGTCCCTCAGCCACGCCTGGGCGTTCCCGTCCGACGGCGCCCGCCAGTCGCCGCGCGGCGAGAGCGCGCCGCCTGCCGAGACCTTCGGTCCGTTGGGCATCGCCGAGCGTTTGAACTGGGAGAAGCCGAAGAAGCGGCGGATGAAGACCTCCAGCCAGCGGCGGATCTCGGGGAGGTCGTAGGAGCCGCGTTCGGACTCGGGGAACCCGGGGGGCCAGGCGCCGGACTCGCGGTCGTGCCAGGCGTGCCAGGCCAGGAAGGCGATCTTGGAGGGGCGGAAGCCGTGGCGCAGGACGTACCAGAGGGTGAAGTCGTGCAGCGCGTACGGGCCGATCTTCGACTCGGTGGACTGCAGTTCCTCGCCCGGGACCAGCTCGGGGCTGATCTCGGTGTCCAGGATGGCGGCGAGGATCCTGCCGGTCTCGTCGTCGAACTGGTCGCTGCTGATCACCCAGCGGATCAGGTGCTGGATCAGCGTCTTCGGCACGCCGGAGTTGACGTTGTAGTGGCTCATCTGGTCGCCGACGCCGTACGTGCACCAGCCGAGCGCCAGCTCGGAGAGGTCGCCGGTGCCGAGGACGATGCCGTCGCGCTGGTTGGCCAGCCGGAACAGGTAGTCGGTGCGCAGGCCCGCCTGGACGTTCTCGAAGGTGACGTCGTAGACCGGCTCGCCGGAGGCGAAGGGGTGGCCCATCTCCTTGAGCATCAGCCGTGCGGTCGGCGTGATGTCCAGCTCGGCCGCGGTGACACCGAGGGCGCGCATCAGCTTGTGGGCGTTGTCCTTGGTGTGGTCGCTGGTGGCGAAGCCGGGCAGGGTGAAGGCCAGGATGTCGCTGCGCGGACGGCCGGCGCGGTCCATCGCGCGGGCGGCGACGATCAGCGCGTGCGTGGAGTCCAGGCCGCCGGAGACACCGATGACGACCTTGGGGCCGCCGATCGCCGCGAGCCGCTGCTGGAGGCCGGCGACCTGGATGTTGTAGGCCTCGTAGCAGTCCAGGGCGAGGCGGTCGGCGTCGGCGGGCACGAACGGGTAGCGCTCCAGGCCGCGGCGCAGGCCCAGGTCGGTGGTGGCCGGCGGGGCGAGTTCGAAGGAGACCGTGCGGAAGTCGCCGGTGCGGGCGGCGTGCGTACGGCGGTTGTCGTCGAAGGTGCCCATCCGCTGGCGTTCCTGGCGCAGCAGGTCGAGGTCGACGTCGGCGACCGCGTACTGCTCGCCGAGCGGGAAGCGCTCGGTCTCGGCCAGCAGCACCCCGTTCTCGTAGATCAGGGTCTGGCCGTCCCAGGACAGGTCGGTGGTGGACTCGCCGAGGCCGGCGGCCGCGTAGACGTACGCGGCGTGGCAGCGCTCGGACGCCGAGCGGCACAGCAGCTTGCGGTCCTCGGCCCGGCCGACCGTGATCGGGCTGCCGGAGAGGTTGAGCAGGACGGTCGCGCCGGCCAGGGCAGCCTCCGCGCTCGGCGGCACCGGCACCCACATGTCCTCGCAGATCTCGGCGTGCAGCACCAGCCCGGGGACGTCGTCCGCCGCGAAGAGCAGGTCCACGCCGAAGGGGAGGTCCCCGCCCGCGAGCCGGATCGTTCCGCCGCGCTCGTCGTCGCCGCCGGCGATCTGCCGGCGCTCGTAGAACTCGCGGTAGTTCGGCGGGTACGACTTCGGTACGACGCCCAGGATCCGGCCGCGGTGCACGAGGACCGCGCAGTTGTAGATCCGGCCGCGGTGGCGCAGCGGGGCGCCGACGACCAGCACCGGCAGCAGGTCGGCCGACCCGGCGACGACGGTGGCGAGCGCCTTCTCGACGTCGTCGAGCAGCGCGTCCTGGAGCAGGAGGTCCTCGATCGCGTACCCGGACAGGCACAGCTCCGGGAAGACGGCGACGGCGACGCCCTCCTCGTCGCACCGGCGCGCGTGGCGCAGGACGGAGGCGGCGTTGGCGGGCGGGTCGGCGATGACGGTGTGGCCCGTACACGCGGCGACGCGCGCGAAGCCATGCTGATAGATCGACCAGAAGTTCAACGGGACTTCCCTCACCACGCCACGGACCCCACAGACGAGACGGCTCTTCTACAGGGGAAGCGTAGATGCTCACCCGAAGATGAGTATGTGCGCGCTGGCCGGTGCCGGGCCGGGCCGGAACGCTGGGGGCATGGGAAGACCACGTGCGAAAACTCTTCTCCGGCTGTGCGGGACCGTGCTGCCGGCCCTTGCGGCGTCGGCGGCCTGGGCCGTCTGGCTGGGCTGGGACCAGCACCGCGACGTGCATCCGGACGGCACGACGACCGGCCCGTACCAGGCGTGGCAGGTGGCGGGGCTGGTGCTGACGCTGCTGGCGACGGTGTGCTGGGCGGCCTGGCGGCACCACGCGGTGGGCGCCGTGCTGGGCACCACGGCCGGCCTGACGGTCGCCGCATACGCCGACTGGTCGGACGACTCCAGCGGCCTGTTCGTGATCGGCGTCGGTCTCGTCATGCTGGGAAGCCTCGTCGGGGCCCTCATCGTCGCGGCCGTGACCTGCGCGTTTCATCCCTACGACGGCTCCGCTCCAGGCCTGAAACCGCGTTGAGACCACGCTGAACCGCCCCCGCCGCATGCTCTGCGGCATGACGACGACGGACCACGAACTCGCGATCGCGGCCACCGGGCTGCGCAAGGCCTACGGGGACAAGACCGTTCTCGACGGCATCGACATCCAGGTGCCCGCGGGCACGATCTTCTCCCTCCTCGGGCCGAACGGCGCGGGCAAGACCACGGCGGTCAACATCCTGTCCACCCTGATCTCCGCCGACGGCGGCCAGGCCCGGATCGCCGGGCACGACCTCACCGCCGAGGCCCAGGCGGTCCGGGCCGCCATCGGGGTCACCGGCCAGTTCTCCGCCGTGGACGGCCTGATCACCGGCGAGGAGAACATGCTGCTGATGGCCGACCTGCACCACCTCTCCCCGCGCGAGGGACGGCAGGTCACCGCCGGTCTGCTGGAGCGCTTCGACCTGGTCGAGGCCGCGAGGAAACCCGCCTCCACCTACTCCGGCGGCATGAAGCGCCGCCTCGACATCGCCATGACCCTGGTGGGCAGCCCGCGGATCATCTTCCTCGACGAGCCGACCACCGGCCTCGACCCGCGCTCCCGCCACACCATGTGGCAGATCATCCGCGAGCTGGTGTCCGGCGGTACGACCGTCTTCCTCACCACCCAGTACCTGGACGAGGCCGACCAGCTCGCCGACCGCATCGCCGTGCTCAACGGCGGCAAGATCGTCGCCCAGGGCACCGCCGAGGAGCTGAAGCGGCTCGTGCCCGGCGGACACGTCCGGCTCCGCTTCACCGACCCGACGGCGTACGAGCGGGCGGCGACCGCGCTGCGCGAGACCACCCGGGACGACGACACGCTCAGCCTGCAGATCCCCAGCGACGGCAGCCAGCGCGAGCTGCGCGCCGTCCTCGACTGGCTGGACGCCGCCGGTATCGAGGCCGACGAGCTGTCCGTGCACACCCCCGACCTCGACGACGTGTTCTTCGCCCTGACCGGCAGTGCCGTACCCGCTCAGACCACCGCCCAGACCACCGACAAGGAGACCGTCCGATGAGCGCCGCCCCCCAGCCCCTGCGGGCCAACCCGTTCCGCGACAACATGACCATGCTGCGGCGCAACCTCCTGCACGCGCGCCGCTACCCCTCCCTCACCCTGAACCTCCTGCTCACCCCGGTCATCCTGCTGCTGCTCTTCGTCTACGTCTTCGGCAACGTGATGAGCGCCGGCATCAACGGCGGCCACGCGGACCGGTCCGACTACGTCGCCTACCTCGTCCCCGGCATTCTCTTCCTGACCGTGGCGATGACCTCGCTCGGCACCGCGGTGTCCGTGTGCACCGACATGACCGAGGGCATCATGGCCCGGTTCCGCACCATGGCGATCTCCCGCGCCTCCGTGCTGATCGGGCATGTGGCCGGCAGCGTGATCAAGACGATGACGGCCCTGGTGCTCGTCCTGGGCATCGGACTGGCCATCGGCTTCCGGCCGAACGCCACGCCGGTGGAGTGGATCGCGGCGGCCGGACTGATGGCGCTGGTCAGCCTCGGGCTGACCTGGCTCGCGGTCGGCATGGGCCTGGTGAGCCCCAACCCCGAGGGTGCGAGCAACATCGGGACCCCGCTGGTCATGCTGCCTTTCCTGTCCAGCGCGTTCGTACCGGTGGACGCCATGCCGGGCTGGTTCCGCTGGTTCGCCGAGTACCAGCCGTTCTCGCCCGCCATCGAGACGCTGCGCGGGCTGCTGCTGGGCAGCGGGATCGGCACGAAGAACGCGGTGCTCGCCGTCGCCTGGTTCGTGGGCATGAGCCTGCTGGGCTACCTGTGGTCCAAGTCGCAGTTCAACCGCGAGCCGAAGCGGTGAGGCGTGGCGGATCAGCCGCCCGTCAGCTCCCGCAGCGCCTCCCCCCGCAACTCCTCCCGCCCCAGGGCGGCGTACCTCGACCTCGCGTCGGTGTACGCCGCCCTGTCGGCGTT
This sequence comes from Streptomyces sp. NPDC020192, assembly GCF_044388685.1. Classification (NCBI taxonomy): domain Bacteria; kingdom Bacillati; phylum Actinomycetota; class Actinomycetes; order Kitasatosporales; family Streptomycetaceae; genus Streptomyces; species Streptomyces sp. NPDC020192. Next base: position 152,686 of record NZ_JBIRXG010000009.1, read on the forward strand.
CTCGGCCGCCTCCCGGGAGCGGGCCAGGGACAGGATGGGGAACTCCCGTACCACCGGCATCCGTTCGGCCAGGGCCACCAGCCGTACGGCCGCCGGGTCGCCCTGGGCCAGCCGGGCGTGTCCGAGCGCCAGCAACAACGTCCCGTACACCGGCAGTTCCACCGGGGACCCGTCGACCGGCGAGCCGCCGGCCGGGGCACCGGACAGCAGCCCGAGCAGCCGCGCCCGCAACTCCTGGGTGAGCCCGGCGACCGGTTCCGGCCGGCCGTGCAGCGCGTGCGCGGCCACGGCGGCCGACTCCACCTGCAGCGCCCACGGGTCCACGAAGGGATCGTCGGTGTGCAGGGCGCTGAACTCCCGTACCCGCTTCGCCGCCCGGCGCCACAGCCCGAGCCCGACCTCGGTCAGTCCCCGGGCCAGCGCGATCTCCGCCCTGGCCGGCAGCTCGGGGCTGAACATCCCGTCCGAATCCGGCGGCTGGTCCAGGGCGGCGAGGCCCAGCCAGTACTCGGCCTCCTCGATGTCGCCCTTGTGCAGACAGGCCAGCACCAGCCCCCAGCGCACGCCGATCGCGTCCGACGAGTCGCCGAACGCGTCCAGCGCGCTCATGGCGGCGCGCAGATGGTCGTACGCCTCCACGCCCCGCTCGGACTGCAGGCACAGCTCGCTGACCCGGCCGTGGCTGAGCAGGCTCATGGCCGGGTTGTCCAGCGGGGTGAGCGCGTCGAGCATCCGGCGGGCGCTCTCCAGCGCCCGCTCCGTGTCGTGCCCGGCCTCCCAGACGTAGCTGGCGATGCCCGAGGCGATGCCCGCGAGCATCGGCTCGTCGGCCTCGCACAGCTGCTGGAGCCGGGCGAACTCCGGCGGCCGCATCTCCGGTACGGCGCACAGCACGACGGCCAGGGCCCGCACCACGGTGTCCGGCGGGGCGGGCGGCAGCCGGCGCAGAGTCACCAACTGGCGTACGGCGTGCGGGCCGTGACCCATGAAGAGGCTCGCCGCGCACACGGCCGCCGCGCTGCGGGCCGGTTCCACGTCCTCGGGGTCGTCGGGCCGGAAGTGGGACAGGAGGCCCGCGGTGTCGGCGGCCAGCGAGGCCAGCCGGCTGTAGCTGGAGCCGGTGGACCACAGGGAGGACAGTACGGCGGTGACGGCCGCGGTGGTGGGTCCGTCGGCGCGGGCCAGCGCGTGCCGCAGGGCGAGGACCAGGTTGTCCTGCTCGGCGCGGATGCCGGCCCAGCCGGGCACCGGATCGTGGCTGAACAGCAGGTCGTGGTGGGCACGGCCGAAGTCCCGCGCCCAGGCGAGGAACCGGTCGGTCACCGCCTCCTCCCGGCCCGCGGCGGCCCGCCGGTCGGCACCGAACTCGCGCAGCGTCTCCAGCATGTGGAAGCGCACCCCGGACGGGCTGTCGTCCACCCTGATGAGTGACTGTCCGGCCAGCTGCTCCAGCAGCGCCAGCGTGTCCCCGGTCTCGCCGAGGACGTACTCCGCCGCGTCCTCGGTGAAGCCCCCGGGGAACACGGACAGGGCGCGCAGGGCGGCCTGGCCGTCGGGTTCCAGGAGGTTCCAGCTCCAGTCGACCACGGCCCGCAGCGTGCGATGCCGCTCGGGGGCGTCGCGGGCACCGCCGCGCAGCAGCGTGAACCGGTCCCGCAGCCGGCGGGAGATCTCGTCCACGGACAGCACCCGTACCCGGGCCGCGGCCAGCTCCACGGCGAGCGGCAGCCCGTCCAGGTGCCGGCAGATCTCGGCGACCGCCGCCGCGGGCAGCTCCACGCCGGGCCGGGCGGCCCGCGCCCGCTGGGTGAACAGCTCCACCGAGGTCGCCAGGGACAGCTCCGGCAGCGCGTACACCGACTCCGAGGTCAGCCCCAGCGCGGCCCTGCTGGTGGTCAGGATCCGCAGCTCCCTGGACCGCGACACCAGCGCCTGGACGAGGGCGGCCGCACCCGCGACGACGTGCTCGCAGTTGTCCAATACCAGCAGCGCCGGCCCGGCGCCCAACGCGCCGACGATGCCGCTCACCATGTCCCCGCCCCCGGGGAACTGACGTCCGTCCGCGGCACCGACCGCCGAGGCCACCTCACCGGCCACGTCGTCGTCGGCGGTGACACCGGCCAGCGGGACGAAGTGCACCACGGGCTGCTCGGCCGCCCGGCCGACCGCGTGGGAGAGGCGGGTCTTGCCCAGCCCGCCGGGGCCGATGACGGTGACCACCCGGGCCTCGCGCAGCAGCCCGGTCACCGCGGCGAGGTCGGCGTCCCGCCCCAGCAGCGGGTTCGGGTCGTGCGGCACGCCGTGGCGGACCGGCGGTACGTCCGCGCTCAGCAGCTCCTGGTACACGGCCCTGAGCCCGGGCCCCGGATCGGTCCCCAGAGTGTCCCGCAGGCCACGGCGATAGGCGTCGTACCGGGTCAGCGCCGCGGCCCGGCCCGCTGTGGCGGCCTCGCAGCGCAGCAGCTCCGCCAGCAGCTCCTCGTCCCGCGGCAGCTCCCGCGCCAGCTCGGCCAGGGGTGCCGCGGCCTCCTCCCGCCGGCCCAGCCGGGCGAGGGCGAGCGCGCGGGAGCGCACCAGCGCCCGGTGCGCCCGCACCCGCGCGGCCCGCAGCGCCGCCACCGGATCGTGCAGGTCGTCCGCCGCCCCGGCGCCCACGCCGCCGTCCCACAGCGCCAGCCCGGCCTCGGCCCGCGCGAGGGCGCCCGCGTGATCCCCCGCCCGCGCGCGCTCGGCACTCGCCGCCTCGTGCAGCAGCAGCGCGGAGCTGTCGACCCGCGTCTCCTCCAGCGCCAGCCGGTAGCCGGTCGGCGTACTCACGACCACCTCGGCCCCGACCTGCGCCCGGAGCCGCGACACGAGGATCTGCACCGCCTTGCCCGGCCGTTCGGGCAGGTCGTCGGCCCACAGCCCCTCCACGAGCCGTCCGGTGCTGCATCCGGCCCGCAGATCCTCCGCGAGCAACGCCAACAGCCCGCGCAGCCGGGGCGCGGTGATCTCCCGTCCACGGCAGGCGACTTGGGACAGCAGGGTCAGCTCGATGGTCACCCGTGCAGGTTAGCCAGAAGTCAGGAGAGCCCCGAGGCCCGGAGCACCGCCTGCGCCGTCTCGTCGTCGATGTGGTGGCCCAGCCGGTCCAGGACGTCCGCGCCGTGGCGCAGCGTGCCGCGCTGTAGCGAGCGGCGCACGCCGGTTTCGAGTTCGTGCCAGAGGAGGGGGTTGGCGGCGAGGATCCGGGGATCGAGTTCCAGGCGGTGGCCGTGGACGTCCCGCAGGACCAGGTGCGAGGAGACACCGTCGTACTGCCGTACGGCCGTCAGCGCGTCCGTACGCACGACACGCCGGCGCCAGGGCGTCCGCACCGCGAGCCATCCCGGCCCCGCGCTCACCCGCTGCGGCAACAGCACGACACACACCGCGGCCGCCAGGGCGGCCCAGAGCAGAGCGCGGAGCGCCGTCAGCGTGCCCGCGTCCCAGTCGACGAGAAAGGCCAGCGCCCCGAAGAGAACGGCACAGCCCGCCGCCGGCCGAGCGCCGCCACGCCAGTGACGATCGCGGGCGGTGCCGGTGGCTCTGCTCCCTCGCATACAGCCGACGCCAGGCCTGCCCGGCGGGCCCGGCGACCGCTGCTGACGCGGCCTTGACGGGGCGGGGCTGGATCCTGACGCGACCCTTACGTACCCGATAGGGTGAGAACAGGTGTGCCGGGAAGTCTGGTCGGCCGGAGGCCGGGGTGGCTTCCGCAATCCCCTTCCGCGTTTCCGGAGGGAATTCCCAGGGGGACGGCATGCGCAGCGTCGGTACGGTTCTCGCCCTCGTGGTCCTCGCCACGGTGGTCGCCACCTTCGCGCGCCGTTGGCGCATTCCGGCACCCTCCCTGCTGGTGGTCGCGGGCCTCGCCGTGGCGCTGCTGCCGGGCACCCCGCAGTTCCAGATCAGCCCGCAGATCATCGCCCTCGTCGTGCTGCCCCCGCTGCTGTACGCGAGCGCCGAGGACATGCCCTGGCGGGAGCTGCGCGCGGTGTGGAAACCGGTCGGGATCCTCGCGATCGGCCTGGTGCTCGCCTCGGCGGCGGCCGTCGCCGTCGTGGCGGCGCTCGTGACCCCGCTGTCCTGGCCGATGGCGTTCGTGCTGGGCGCGGTGCTGGCCAGCACCGACCCGGTGGCGGTCACCGCGCTGGGCCGCCGGCTGGCCCTGCCGCCCCGGGTGCAGGTGCTGGTGCAGGCGGAGAGCCTGTTCAACGACGCGACCTCACTGGTGCTGGTCCGGGTGGCGGCGGGCATCGCCATCGCCGCGGCCGCCGCGGACTGGGGCTCGGCGACCGGCAAGTTCTTCCTGCTCGCGGGCGGCGGCACGGTGATCGGGGCGGCCGTCGCGGGAGTGATCACCCTGATCCGGCGCCGCACCGAGGACCCGGTGCTGGAGACGGTGATCGCGCTGGTCACCCCGTACGCCGCCTATCTGCTGGCGGAGATCGCGCACACCTCCGGCGTGACGTCCTGCGTGGTCGCCGGGGTGATCCTGGGCGGCCGGGGCGACCGCCTCACCAACGCCCGCATCAGACTGCAACTCCACGCCGTCTACGGCACGGTCGTCTTCCTGCTGGAGAGCGTGGTGTTCAGCCTCATAGGTCTCGCCCTCCCCGCCCAGGTGCGGGCCCTGGCCGGGGACCGGGCCTGGCCGCTGTACGCCCTGGCGGTCGCCGGCACGCTCGTCGCCGTACGCCTGCTGTGGCTCGCGCCGCTGTCGGCGGTCGTCCAGCGCAAGGGCGGGGTCGGCCGGCTGAACTGGCGGGTGCCGGTGGTGCTGACCTGGGCGGGCACCCGGGGTGTGATGCCGCTGGCGGCCGCCCTGTCCATCCCCGAGGTCACGAAGAACGGCAGCCCGCTCACCGACCGGCCGCTGGTGCTGGTCCTGACCACGTCGGTCGTGGTGGTCACCCTCGTCGTCCAGGGCTTCACCCTCGCCCCGGTCGTCCGCGCCTCCGGCATCGCCCTGGAGCCCGCGCACACCGCCCGCGAGGAGGCCGAGGCCCGCGCCCACCTGGCCCACGCCGGCCTGGCCCGGCTGGAGGAACTGGCCGAGCTGGAGGCCGTGTCCGACGTCGTCCTCGACCGGCTCCGCCGCGGCCTCACCGCTCGCCTGGAGGACGCCTGCGAGCGCCTCGCCGAGACCAACGGCGCCACCACGGCCACCGAGTCCGCCGACCGGGTCTACCGCCAGCTGCGCCGCGACCTGATAGCGGTGGAGACGGCGGAACTGCAACGCCTCTACGACGCCCACGCCATCAGCGACACCACCCGACGGCGGCTCCAGCGGGCCCTGGACCTGGAGGAGGCGCGGCTGGCGGACGCCTGACGGCGTGGCCGGTCAGCGGCGGCGCCGGGGAAACAGCGCGCACAGCGTCCCGCACACCAGTGAGCCGAAGAGCAGTCCGCCCCACGGCAGCCCACCCGGCCGGTGCGTGACCGCCGCGTACGCGTAGGTGCCGAGGCCGCCGCCCAGCAGGAAGCAGACCAGGCCGCGCAGCCCCAGCCACCACCGGGGCCGATCCGTCAGTGAGTTCACGCGGGCATTGTGCACCACATCCGCTAGTTCAGTCCCGACGCCCGGAACACTCCCAGCGCCGTCTCCCGGTCCATCCGGGACGACAGGCGGCGTAGCGCGGTCTCGCCGCACAGCAGCATCCCCTCGGCCGCGGCCTTCCGGGCGCCCTCGTCGAGGCGGTGCCACAGCTGCGGGTTGCGGACCAGGACCTCGGGGTCGATCTCGACGCGGCCGCCCAGCGCGTCCCGCAGCAGCAGCCGCGGGGAGACGCCGTCCAGGCAGCGGACCGAGATCAGGAGGTCCGTCCGTATCCGGTGTTCGCGGCCCAGGCGGCGTGCGGTCAGCCAGTTCGGGCCGGCGGAGATCCGGGTGGGGCACAGGACGGCGAAGAGCAGGGCCGACAGCGCCAGCCACAGGGCCGTGCGCCACAGGGCGCCGTGGCCGGAGGCCCAGTCGACCAGGAGCAGCAGGACGAGCGGGACACCGGCGCAGCGGACGGCGCTCCACCACTCCTGTGCCCAGTCCTGGTCGTTGGCCACCTCGCCGGAACCCGCCATGCCGACGACGGTACTGAGCTGCGGGAGCGGATTCCGGCACCTTGATACAGCTCTGACGCGGATCCCCGTCAAGGTCCCGTCAAGACGGGCCGGTTGGCTGCGAAGATCCCGCAAGGAGCGGTCGGATGCGGTCGGAAACGGACAGAACCTGAGTGCGCCCGCGCACGCTAGGAAAAAGAGGAGCACGACCCTCTCGCTGGACGCCATGGCGTCCGTGGCCTACGGGCCCGAGGCGATCGTGCTCGTCCTCGCCGCCGCCGGCGCGCACGGGCTCGGCTTCACCCTGCCGGTCACGCCGGCCGTCGCCGCCCTGCTCGCGGTGCCGGTCGCCTCGTACCAGCAGGTCATCGCGGCCTTCCCGGACGGCGGCGGGTCGTACGCCGTGGCCAGGACGCATCCGGGGGCGCGGACCGGTCAGGCCTCCGACGAGAAGGTCACCGCGCTCGACGCCGGCGCCGACGACTACGTCACCAAGCCCTTCAGCACGGACGAGCTGCCGGCCCGCCTGCAGGCCGCCGTCCGCCGTCCGCCGTCCGCCGTCCGCCGTACCGAGGACACCCCGCTCTGATGCCGGAGCCGGCCCTGGTGGAGACGGCGGACTTCAGCATCGACCTGCTCGCGTCGGCCTGTGGCCGTCTTCCCCCTGCCTAGACTGAGGGGCGCGCACACCGATGACACGGCGGACGGGGGAGGACTGTGGCGCAGATCGCCGACGGTTTCGAGGATCCGTCCGCCGAGGTGCTCGCGCAGGCCGCCGCCGCCTTCGGGCTGCTGGCGGCGGCGCCCCGGCTGCACATCATGTGGGTGCTGGCCCAGGGCGAGAGCGATGTGAGCCGGCTCGCGGACCGGGTGGGCGGTGCGCTGCCCGCGGTCAGCCAGCACCTGTCGAAGCTGAAGCTCGCCGGTCTCGTCCGCTCCCGCCGCGAGGGCCGGCGGCAGATCTACTACGTCGGCGACCCCGATGTCGTCACGGTCGTACGGGTGATGGTGGGTCAGCTCGCCGAGCGCGCCGGAGAAGCGCCCGCGCCGGCGGCGCTGCTGCAGGGAACCGGTGCCTAGGATCGCGCCGGCCTGGGGAGAGGATGCCGGGACACCGGTGTCCGGGGCCGTGCCCGAAGCACTGGCCGCGAGTGATTCCGGGGACGCGGGTGCGGCGACCGCGCTGCAGGTGCTGCGGCGGCTGGACACCGGGCCGCGCGGGCTGACGGAGGACGAGGCCGCGCTGCGCCTGGCCCGGGTCGGGGCGAACACACTGCCGGACCGCGAGGACGCCTCCTGGCCGCGGCTGCTGCTGCGGGGCCTGCGCGATCCGTTCACCGCGGTGCTGCTGTGTCTCGCCGTGGTCTCCGCCGCCGTGTCCGCCTGGTCCACCGCCTGTGTGATCCTGGCGCTGGTCGTGACCAGCACCGTGTTGCGGGCCTCCGGCGAGCACCGCGCCGACCGGTCCATGGCCCACCTGCGCGAGCTGGTCGCCACCACGTCGACCGTGCTGCGGCGGGCCGGCGAGGACGCGGCCCCCGTCGCCCGGGAGATCCCGGTGGCGGACCTGGTCCCCGGTGACATCGTCCGGCTCGGCCCGGGGGACCTGGTCCCGGCGGACGTACGGCTGCTGCGCGCCCGGGGCCTGACCGTGCACCAGTCGGCGCTGACCGGGGAGTCTGTCCCCGTCGCCAAGCAAGCGGCCGATGCCGCCAAGCACGCGGCCGATGCCGTCGGGCCGGGCGGGACCGGGGTGTTCGGGCAGCCGCAGCTGTGTTTCCAGGGCAGCAGCGTCGCCACCGGCAGCGGTACGGCGGTCGTGGTGGACACCGGCGGGCGCACCCGGTTCGCGGCGGCTCATGACCGTACGGCCGGGCAGCGCGAGGCGAGCGCCTTCGACCGGTCCGTGTACGGCATCTCGTGGATCCTGATCCGCTTCATGCTCCTCACCCCGCCGCTGGTGCTGATGACCAACGCGGCGCTGCGCGACCGGGGGCTGGAGACCCTGCCGTTCGCGGTGGCGGTGGCGGTGGGGCTGACGCCGGAGATGCTGCCGGTCGTCGTCACCACCTGCCTGGCCCGCGGGGCGGCGCTGCTGGCCCGCGCGCACGGGGTGATCGTCAAACGGCTCCCGGCCCTGCACGACCTGGGCGCGGTCGACGTGCTGTGCCTGGACAAGACGGGCACCCTCACCCAGGACCGGCCGGTGGTCGAACGGGGCCTGGACGCGGCCGGCGCCGACGGTCCCGAGGCGGTGCGCTGGGCCGCCGTCAACGCCTGGTGGACCCTGCAGATCGCCGAACTGCCCGAGCCCGACGCCCTGGACGAGGCGGTCCTGGACGCGGCCGACGAGGACGACCTCATGGCGTACGACGGGGTCGCGGCGCTGCCGTTCGACCCCGTGCGCCGGCTGTCCACGGCCGTGGTGCGCACCCCGGGCCGGCTGGGCACGCACACGCTCGTCGTCAAGGGTGCCGTGGAGGCCGTCCTGGAGCGCTGCGCCCTGCGGCCGGAGGAGGCGCGGCGGCTCACGGACCTCGCCGACCGGGCCGCGCGGGAGGGCCTGCGGGTGCTGGCGGTCGCCACCGCCGAACGCCCGGCCCGGCTGCGCGACTACACCCCGGCCGACGAACGCGGCCTGGACTTCCGCGGCTTCGTCACCCTGCGCGACGCCCTCGCGCCCACCGCCGCGCCGGCCCTCGCCGCGCTCGCCGACCGCGGTGTCACCGTCAAGATCCTCACCGGCGACCACCCCGGCACCGCCGCCCGCGCCTGCCGTGACCTGGGCATCGCCCTCGGTGAGGACGCGGTGGTCACCGCCGACCGCACCGACGGCCTGACCGACGCCGAACTGGCCGGACTCGCCGCCCGTACGACCGTCTTCGCCCGCTGCACCCCGGAGCACAAGGCGCGGATCAGCGCCGCGCTGCGCACCGGCGGGCACACGGTGGGCTTCCTCGGGGACGGCGTCAACGACGTGTCCGCGCTGTGGGCGGCCGACGTCGGCATCGCCCCGCGCGACGCCACCGACGTGGCCCGGGAGGGCGCCGACGTGGTGCTCGCCGAGAAGGACCTCACCGCCGTCGACCACGCCATCTCCGTGGGCCGGCTGAGCGGGGGCAACATCGCCACGTATCTGCGCGTCATCCTGTCGTCGAACCTCGGCAACGTCGTCGCGATGCTCGCCGCCGGCCTGCTGCTGCCCTTCCTGCCGATGCTCCCGGCCCAGGTGCTGGTGCAGAACCTGTGCTTCGACACGGTGCAGCTCGCCTTCGCCTACGACCGCCCCCACCCGGCCGTGCTGCGCCGGCCGGCCGTCCTCGACCCGCGTGCCCTGCTGCGCTTCATCACCGGGTTCGGCCTGCTCAACGCGGCGGCCGACCTCGCGACCTTCGGTGTCCTGGCGCTCGCCCTGCACGGCCGGGGGCCGGGGGACGACGAGGCGGTCTTCCACTCCGGCTGGTTCACCGAGAACCTGATCACCCAGAGCCTGGTGATGCTGCTGCTGCGCACCGGCCGCCGGCTGTTCGAGGACCGCCCGCCCGGACCGGTCGGCTGGACGGCGGCCGCCCTGGCGGTCATCGGCCTGGTCCTGCCGCCCTCCCCGCTCGGCCCGCTGCTCGGTCTGACGGCGCTCCCACCCGAGTATTACCTGCTTCTCACCATCGTCCTGGCGCTGTACGCCGGTGCGCTCGTCCTGGCCCGCACACGCCACGAACGGCAGCTCACCGGCCAGGATTAACCCGCTGAAAGCGGGCGTCTTCCGGCGCCGACGCCCTGGGTGCCGGGCGGCCCGGGCCGGTGTGTCGCGCGCTCCATCCGGACCCGGCCCGGTTTTTACACTCGTGTAGTAGCTTCTGCGCCCGGAGCCGCCCGTCGCGCGCTGTCCTCGGCTCCCCCCTGTCGCGCACCTGGAGTCGAAGGCCGGCCGATGTCCGTTCTGACCTATCCCGAAGCCGTGGGCGTCGGCCTGCTGCAAGGCGTCACCGAACTGTTCCCCGTCTCCAGCCTGGGGCACAGCATCCTGATACCCGCGCTGCTCGGCGGGCACTGGAAGCACGACCTGGACGTCTCCGCCGCGGACTCCCTCTACCTCAACGAGCTGGTCGGCCTCCACCTGGCCACCGCGCTCGCGCTCGTCGTCTACTTCTGGCGGGACTGGGTACGGGTGATCCGCGGCCTCGCCACGTCCATCACCCAGCGGCGGATCGAGACCGTGGACCAGCGGCTCGCCTGGCTGATCGTCACCGCGTGCGTCCCGGTCGCGGTCGCCGGTGTCGCGCTCGACAAGGTGTTCCGTACGACGCTCGGGCGTCCGGTTCCCACCGCGATCTTCCTGGCGCTCAACGGCATCGTGCTCTTCGTCACCGAGCAGCTGCGGCGCGGCGGGACCGGCCGCAGACGGGCCGGCGCCGCCGTCGCCCCCGGGGAGGAGCATCTGTCCGAGGAGGAGCTGTCCGACCTGCGGATCACCCGGATGACCTTCAAGCAGGCCCTCACGATCGGCGCGGCCCAGATCCTCGCCCTCCTCCCCGGCATCAGCCGCTCCGGCTCCACCATCAGCGCGGGCATCTTCAAGGGCCTGGGCCACGAGGACTCCGCGCGCTTCGCGTTCCTGCTCGCCACCCCGGTGATCGGCGGAGCCGCGCTGCTCAAGCTGCCGCCGCTGCTCGGCTCCCAGGGCGACGGCCTGCGCGGTCCGCTGCTGGCGGGCAGCGTGGCCGCGTTCGTGGCGGCCTACTTCGCCACCCGCTACCTCGTCCGCTACTTCGAGAACCGCACCCTGATCCCGTTCGCGATCTACTGCTCCGTCGCGGGGCTCGGCAGCCTGGCCTACTTCACCCTCGCCTGACCCCCGCCTCCCCGGTCACGGCCGCACAACCCGCGCCCCGGCCCGCAGGCCACAGGGTGCCGGCCTTCCTGACGTGCGGCCTCTCGGCCGCCGTGGCGAGGCCGGCGTCAGCGCTCGGGTGTGTGCCGTGCGGGGTGGACGCCCCGGGTCTGACGGCACCGTCTTCGTGAGGTCGACCCCGGGGGTCACGGCCCCGCGCAGACCCGCGATCCCGTCCACCAGGCCGGCAGGTTCTTCGACGCGCTGGTCGAGGTGCCCCACTACCCGGACCTGCCGGTCACCGTGGCCGCGCAGAAGGTGCGGCGCAGCGGCTAGCCGGAAGCCCATGCACGCCACGAGGGCACGGCGGCGACGCCGGCCGCGGTGCTGACCGGGCGTGAGGGGCCCGCGCTCAGCTGCACGGTGAGCGGGGCGGGGACGAGCGATGCCGACGTCGCCGCGGCCGCCCGGGGCGGGCGGTGTGACGTACCCGGTCGACACGGCGGCCGATGTCAGGCCTGCACAGGCCGCTGGACCTTGATCGACTGAAGGAGCCCCACGGCCACCCACACGGCGAACATGGACGAGCCGCCGTAGGAGACGAAGGGCAGCGGGATGCCCGCCACCGGCATGATGCCGAGGGCCATGCCGATGTTCTCGAAGGACTGGAAGGAGAACCAGGCGACGATCCCGGCGGCGACGATCGTGCTGTACAGCTCGGTCGATTCGCGGGCGATACGGCAGGCCCGCCACAGGATGACCCCGATCAGGACGATGATCAGCCCGCCGCCGAGGAAGCCCAGCTCCTCCCCGGCGACCGTGAACACGAAGTCCGTCTGCTGCTCCGGCACGAACTGCCCGGTGGTCTGCGCCCCGTGGAAGAGCCCCTCCCCGGTGAGGCCGCCGGACCCGATGGCGATCCGGGCCTGGTTGGTGTTGTAGCCCACGCCCGACGGGTCCAGACTCGGGTCGGCGAAGGCGGCGAAGCGGTTGATCTGGTACTGGTCCAGCAGATGCAACTGCCAGATGGCGACCGCCCCGAGGACCCCGATGCCGAGCAGGCCGAAGACCCAGCGGTTGGACGCGCCCGAGGCGAGCAGCACGCCCAGGATCGTGACGGTCATGACCATCGTCGAGCCGAGGTCGGGCATCATCATGACGACCATGATCGGTACGGCGGCCAGGCCCAGCGCCTGGATCACGGTGCGGTGGTCGGGATACGTCCGGTCGCCCGCGTCGACCTGCGCCGACAGCAGCATCGCCATGCCCAGCACGATCGCGACCTTCACGAACTCCGAGGGCTGGAGCGAGAACCCGCCGCCCAGCACGATCCAGTTGCGGTTGCCGTTGATGGTCGCGCCGAGCGGGGTGAGCACGGCCAGCACACCCGCGAGGGACAGACCGTAGAGGACCGGCACGGCGTTGCGCAGGCCGCGGTGGCCCAGCCACAGGGTGCCGGCCATCAGGACGAACCCGATGCCCAGGTTCATCAGATGCCGGACCAGGAAGTAGTGCGGGTCGCCCTGGTTGATGGTGGTGCGGTTGCGGGTCGCGGAGTAGACGAGCAGCGAGCCGATGAACGACAGCGCGAGAGCGGACAGCAGTATCGGCCAGTCCAGCCGGCGGACCACGGAATCGCGCGCGAAGAGCCGCGTCCACCGGGGCCGTTGGGGCCCGTATCCCGAGACGGAGAAGCTCTTCACGCTGGTCATGTCAGCTGCCTCCGGCGTCCCCGCGTGTGTGGTTCGCCGGAATGCTAGCTGCTTAGTTGCGTAAAACGGCAAATGTGGGACCCGCCGGAACGTAAGAGTCGGGTGTCAGATGGCCGGCTTGGTGAGAAGCAGCTCGGTGTTGTGGTCGGCGGCGGTACCGATGCGGGTGGCGGGGGTGGCGTAGGGGTCGTTGTAGGCGAGTTCGCGGTACAGGGCGGCGAGACCGGGGTCGGAGGTGTCGGCGAAGTCGGTCCGGTAGGGGGCGGCGGACTCGATGAGGGTGGTGAAGAGGGAGAGCGTGCCGTCGTGGTTGTCGGCGATCTCGATGATCCGGGCGTGGTGCGGATAGTCCACGTGCGAGGCGGTGTTGATCTCCCAGAAGGCGCGCTCCGGGACGGTGTGGCCGTGCGCCATGATCTGGTTGGTGTGGGTGTGCCCGTTGACCCAGGCCACGACGTTCGGGAACCGCTGGAGCAGCGCGACGAGCTCGGCCCCGCTGTGGCGCCCCTCGAAGGGCCGGTACGGATCGGGCAGCAGGTTCCCCATGGTGCCGCTGGTGTGATGACTGAACACGACGACGAGCCGACCCCCGGATCCGCCCCGCACCACATGCCCGTCGCTGTCGTACCAGTACCCGCTGTTGGCCTTGAGAACGGACTCCAGCCAGTGGAGCTGCGCCGTACCGAGGGAGCCGTCGGCGAATCCGGCGCGGTTGGTGGTGTCGAGGCTGATGCCGAGGATGCCGTCGGCGAGGTCGAAGGTGTAGTAGAGCCGCCCGCTGTCGGCGGACTCCTGGCTGAACCCGTGCCCGTGGGGCCCGGCACCGGTGTGGGCGGGATCGAGGTGGGCCCGGGCGAACTCGGCGGGCGTGAACGGATGCCGCCGCTCATCGGGCGTGACGCTGCGCACCGCACCGCCCTCGCTCAGCAGCTTGCCGAGCAGAAGGACGGCCTGCCCCGGGTCGTGCCGCAGGGCATCCGCGAGCCGCGCCGCGGTGGCGTCGTCACACCCCTCGATCTTCCGCGACCCGGTGTAGAGGTCGTTGAGCAGACCGAGGTCGGGCAGGCTGCCCTCGATGCTGTCGTCGTGGTTGCCGACCGTGGTGTACCAGGGGACGCTCAGCCCGGGCGCGTCGAAGGGCCGGATGGCGGAGCCGAGCAGCCCGGGTATGTGCGGCAACCCCTTGGCCTTGTAGGCGTCCTGAAGCCCGGACTCGGGATTCCAGAACAGCCCGCTCCCGGAGTTCTGGACGCCTTCGTACCGCCCGGGATCCCCCGTGTTGGGAGTGACTCGCCCGCCGCTCATGACGGTGAGATACCAGTCGAGCTCGATCCGCTCGTGGTTGTCGGTGTTGTCCCCGGTGGCCATGACGAACCGGAACGGCAGCCCGGTGTACGGCCCTTGCCGCACCGCGTTGACCCGCTCGACCAGTGACGAGGCGCCCCGCACGGTCAGCGTCTCCTGCGGCCGGTGCGCGCTGTCGTTGAGCCGCGCCAGATACTCGAACCGCACCGGCGACTCGGTGTCCGTCAGATGCAGGTCGGTGAACTGCACGAAGGAGGCGAGCCCGGCCCGCCGCCCGTCCCGCCCGCCGTCGGCACCGCGCAACTCCTGACGCACCACGAGCGGCCACCCGGGCCCGGCCACCAACCGCTTGTAGGCCCCGTCCCCGACAGGCATGGCGACCTGCTCGAGCGTAGTCCCGCCGATCCGCACGGCCCGCCGGGCACTCCCGGCCAGGGCCCGCTCCAGCGCCACGGCCCGCCCGGACCACAGACCGACTCCGGCCCCCGCCCCGGCAACCCCGGCCACGAACCGCCGCCGACTGATCCCACTCATGAATCCCCCTGTTCACGAAGGCATGTGCTCCGACCACCGGAGCCTCGGTCTGCCCGTCGCGCCGAACCTTACTGACGGGTAGTTACGTGTCCAGGGGGCGGACGGAAACTTGGGGGAATCAGGGAGGAACGAAGGAGACCGTGTTCACTCAACTGCCTTATTGTCCTTACGTCTTGACGTCCCCCGTCGTTCCGAGTTGGCTTCCGCCACCTGGGTTGCCAGATGCTCCCCCTCCGCTCGGAAGGCACCTGCAGTGAACGCTCCTGCCCCCCACAGAACCCCCGTGCGGCACGCCGCGGTCGCCCTGGCCGCCTCCGTCTCGGCTCTCACACTCGCGGCGTGCGGCGCCCTCGGCAACGTCGTCGGGGGGAGCGGCGGCTCTGCCTCCCCGAAGGGGGACGACATCACGGTGGGGCTGCTCCTGCCGGACAAGGACACGGCGCGCTTCGAGAGGTTCGACCACCCCATCATCGAGAAGGAGGTCGCCGCCCTCACGCACGGCAAGGGCAAGGTCGTCTACGCCAACGCCGAGGCGAGCCCGGCCACACAGAGTCGCCAGTTCCAGCAGATGGTGGCCGACAAGGTCGACGTCATCCTGGTGGACGCGCTGGACGCCAGGGCCATCGCGCCGGATGTGCAGAAGGCCAAGGACGCGGGCATACCGGTCATCGCGTACGACCGCCTCGCGCAGGGCCCGATCGACGCGTACGTCTCCCACGACAACGAACTCGTCGGCCAGGTGCAGGCCCGGGCCATCATCAAGGCGCTCGGTCCGAAGGCGCCGAGCAGCAAGATCGTCATGATGAACGGCGACCCCGCCGACCCGAACACGGCCCGCTTCAAGGAAGGCGCGCTCGGCGAACTCCAGGGCCAGGTGGACATCGTCGCGCAGTACGACACCGACAAGTGGTCGCCCGCGATCGCCAAGGCGAACATGAAGAAGGCGATCCGGTCGGTCGGGCTGGGCAGCATAGCCGCCGTCTACTCGGCGAACGACGGCATGGCGGGCGCCGTCATCGACGCGCTGAAGGAGGCGGGCGCGACCAGGATCCCGCCGGTGACCGGGCAGGACGCGAACCTGGACGCGGTGCAGCGGGTCGTCTCGGGCGAGCAGTACATGACCGTGTACAAGTCGTTCCTGGACGAGGCCACCGACGCCGCGCAGCTGGCGGTGGACAAGGTCAAGGGAAAGGACATCCAGTTCGACGCGCTGACCCGCGACACGGTCGACAGCCCGACGACGAAGAAGATCCCCGCGCGACTCGTGCCGGTGGTCGCCCTCACGAGGGCCACCATCAAGGCGACGGTGATCGCGGACGGCGTCTACTCCGTCCAGGACATCTGCACACCGGCGTACGCGGCGGACTGCGCTGCCATCGGCCTGAAGTAGTACTGATCTAGTAGGGAACCGTGTTGCACCAGGTCTGCGCCCAGGCGGAGGCGCCGTACGTGTTGGCCGCGCGCACGGTGATGCAGATCTTGTCGCCCGAGTACGGGCCGTTGATCGTGTAGCTGGTGTTGCTGGTGGAGTAGACGGTGTCGACGTTCTTCGCCGTGAAGTTGCTGCCCTTGTTGGTGTAGTGGATGTCGTAGCGGGTCGCGCGGGAGACCGCCGTCCAGCTCGCCCTGATCGGCATGTCGCACGCTCCGACGCAGGAGTTCGTGTACGCGAGGTTGTAGCTCTTCAGGTCGGGCGGCGGGGAGCCGGCGGACGAACCGGAGGAACCCGAGGACGAGTCACCGGAGCCGGACGAGCTTCCTGCGGTCGTGTCCGAGGAGGCGCGTGACGAGCCGCGGCCGGAGGTGTCCCCTCCGGCCGCCCCCGCGCTCCCGCCGCCTCCCGCCGCCTTGTCGCCGTTCGTGGCGTTCTTGCCGCCGTCGGAACCCGTTTCCTTCTTGTCCTTCCCGTTCCTCCCGTCGGACGTCTTCGACGGTGAACCACTGGTCGTCACAGGCGAGTTACTGCCGTCCGGCGTGGGACTCACGCTGCTGCCCGGCGACTGGGCGTGGGCTCCGCCCCGGTCGCTGCCCCGGTGCCAGGGCTGGAGCACGACCATCGTGGTCCCACCGACGGTGAGGACGACGACCACGGGCAGGGCGATGAAGGTGCGGCGGCGGCGCGGGCGGCGTTCACGCTCTTCCGGGTCGGCGCCGCCGCTGCCCGGCGCGACGACCACGGGCGGCTCGGACCGCGGGCGCAGGTCCGCGGTCGCCCGGTCCATGGACTCCTCGTGCAGCGGCCGCACCTCGGCGTCGAGCAACTCGGCGGTCTGCTTCGCGATGCGCGCCAGGACGTCGGCGGGCAGCCACGCCTTGCCGGCGGCCGAGGGCCGAGCCCGCTCCGGGTCGGCCAACAGCTCGTCCACATCGGGCCGTTGCCCGGCGTCCTTGGTCAGACACCGAGTGATGAGCGCCCGCAGAGCGGGGTCCTCGACACCCTCCAGATCCGGCTCGTCCTGCACGATCTGGTACATGACCGCGTGCTGGTTGCTGGCCCGGTGCCCGAAAGGCAGCCGCCCCGTCGCCGCGTACGTGAGCACACACCCGAGGGTGAACACATCGCTCCCGGGCCCGGCGCTCTGCCCCTGGATCTGCTCGGGCGACATGAAGCCGGGCGTGCCGATGACCATCCCCGTACTGGTCAGAAGCGACTCGACGGAGGTCTCCAGGGCCCGCGCGATCCCGAAGTCGATGACCTTGACCCCGTCCACGGTCAGCATGACGTTCGACGGCTTCAGGTCGCGGTGCACGATCCCCGCGTCATGGATGTCCTTCAGCGCGCGCAGCAACCCGTCGGCGAGGGTGGGCAGGGACTCGGGGGCCAACGGGCCGTACCCCCGCACGACCTGCTCCAGCGAGAGACCCGGCACATACCCGGTGGCGACCCACGGCGGCTCCTCGTCGGGCCCGGCGTCGAGCACGGGTGCCGTGTACCGCTCGGCGACCCGGCTCGCGGCCTCGATCTCCCGCCGGAACCGCGCCCGGAACCGCGCGTCCGACACATGCTCCTCGTGCACCACCTTCACGGCGACGGTGCGCCCGCCGTCGGACCGTGCGAGAAACACCCTCCCCATGCCTCCGGCACCGAGCCGCCCGAGCAGCAGGTACGGCCCGATCCGCGCCGGGTCCAGGGCGGTGAGCGGTTCGACACCCCCGCCGAAGCGGTCGTCCCGCCGGGTCTCCCGCTTGCCGCGCCCGTCTCCGTTCGTGCCGCTCATACTGGTATGACTCCCCCGCCTCTTGCCGACCCGGTCGATCGGCGTAACGCCGTTGAGAATAGAGGTCGTTGATGATCCCGGTGGAGAACGAGGAAGCGCGGGCGGAAGCAACGGTTCTGTGGCTCAGGCAGCGTCGGCGAGGCGCTGCTCGCGCCGACGGCAGTCCCGGCAGTGGCCGGCTTCCGCCGAGCGGAATCCCCGGTCGCAACCGTCGCAGTTGCGCATGGGCACGACGGCCGGACCCGCGGGGGGTTCCGCGCCTCTTGCCGGTGCGGGCAGGGGAGTCTCCCTGAGCCGGTAGGCGAGGATGCCGACCGGACGGGTCAGGAGCTGGTCCGGGAGCCTCGCGCTGAGGTGGTCGGTGATCTGCGTGGGAAGAAGGCCTGCCGCGAGCCACCGGGTGACGGCCGGGGCGAGGCGGGCGGCCTCCTGCTCGGACAGGACAAGGCGGGGGTCGACCCGGCGCAGGGCCGCGAGTACGGCGACGGCTCGGGGGTCGGCGTCGGTGAGCGGTACCGGCGTCTCCGCCTCGGCCGGGGCGGGCGCCTGCGCCGTTTCCCGCACGGCTGCCGCCGCCGGCGTGACCGCCGCAGCGGCGGGCCGCTTCCGGGGCCGACGCGGTGTGGGCGGCTCGGGCGGGCCGTCCGGATCAGGCTCGGGATCGCCGCAGGGGACGTCGTAGAAGTACGTCCGGGTACGGACCTGCCCGCTGGGCGTCCGCTCGCGGCGGCGCTCCAGGTAACCGGCTTCTTCGAGTTCCCTGAGCGCTCGCGAGATGAGGATCTCGCCCTCACTGAAGTGCTCGCATAAGGCGGTGATGCTCACGAGGGCGCCGTCGGGCAGGGAGAGGATGTACGCCGCGACACCGACCGTGACCGCGCTGCCGCGCCGTTGCGCGAGGTCGTTGGAGATCACGGTGAAGTCGGCGGTGAGCCGGGTGCGGACGTGGATCACGCCGGAGGTCGGTGCTCCGGCGGCGGCGCGCAGGGGCGCGTTAGACTGCGGGTCAGCCATCGGGAAGGGTCTCTGCTTCCTGATCGGTCAGGCCCTCGATCGGGACGGCAATCCCGGCCGGGGGCCGATGTCTGTGTGCGGTTGTCGCGGCGAACGTAACCGCCCGAATCCCGCGCTTGCAAGCCGGTCACTCGGACGGGTGACGCGGGCCGCGCGGCTGGGGAGGGCGGGTGGGCGGGTAGTTCTTTCCCCCGGTTCTTTGGGGAGGCCAGTGGCCTGCCGGGCCCTCGCGGACAGGGGCCCGGTGAGCCCGGGGCGCGGACGGCGACCAGAGCCCGGCGGACTCAGCGACGGTGGCCGCCGGCCTTCAACTCGCCTGTGAAGGCGGCCCAGGCGGCGGCTTCGAAGCACAGTGCCGGACCGTGCGGGACCTTGCTGTCACGGACGGGGGCAGCGCTGCCGCAGGGTCAGGATGATCGGTGAGCAGATCTTCCGACTGCGATCTAGCGTTCTGCTTTTTGGAGCTTGCTCACGGACGCTTTCGCCACCTCTTGGAGCAGGTTGGGGTAATACGCGTCATGTGCGAACACTGTGATGGCGAGCGATACGGTGCCCACTCGCACCAAGCCCATGGTCACGCATTCGCCCAACCTGCCAGAAATCAGACCGACACGGGTAACGGTGGAATCGTCGCCCATGACCGGCAGTGTCAGCGGGGCCACGTTCATGCGCTGCGTTCCATCTGTGAGATGGGGGCATCCCTTGGCGGAACTGCGAGTTTCGTTGATGACCCGCTGCGCATCGGCCGATGAGGCATGGCCGACCAACGAGACCCTGATACGCATCGTTCCGGCGGTCGTGTTGGCAGTGAAGGCCCTACCCAGCTCGGAAGAGGGATGGTAGGAGTCAGCGGACGCGTTGGAAGCGTTCAGGAATTCCGTGCAGACCGGCCCCCCAGAGCTCGCTGTGAGCCTCCGGCTCATGATCCCGTTACTGTCCCGGGCTGTGTCGGCTCGCAGGCCCGGAACATCTGCGGCGGTTATCACGGCAGCCTTGAGCTGGCTCTCCGTCATCGGCGTCCCACTCGCCACCGAAGGTGAAGCGGCACTCGCTTGTGAGCCGGTGAGGTTGGTACTCGACTGCGTCGACCGCCTCGCAGCAGTTGGCGCAGGCTTTTGGGGTGACTGGGCCGTTCCGCTGCCACTGCTGCACGCGGACACCGGGACAATGCCCAGCGAGAGAACCGCTGCGCACGCAACGCGCCTAGCCTTGAGATTCACGGCCCCAACCCCTGGGTCATCAGTTCGATCAGCGCAGGCAGTGTAACGGTCGTGACCCCTCGGTCCAGGAGCGCAAGACGCTGGCCCGCGCCGGCGGCACCTCATGCCGCCGACTCGTCGGGCACTCCGGGACGGCCGTGACGGAGGAGGTCTACCGGAAGCAGATCCGGCCCGTGATCCAGACCGGGGCCGTGGTCATGGACGGGATCTTCGGCGCCGACTCGCGACGGCCGTAGTCACTCAGAAATCGATAGTCACGCAGATAGACACACAGCAAAGCCAGAGGGCCCTCACCGACTCGGTAAGGGCCCTCTGACCTGCTACTTGGCTGTCGGGGTGGCGGGATTTGAACCCACGACCTCTTCGTCCCGAACGAAGCGCGCTGCCAAGCTGCGCTACACCCCGGTGTCGCTGCTGTGCTGCTTGTCGCGGCGACGTCGTTTACTTTAGCCCACCGGTGGCTGTAGACGAAATCCGGTTTAGACGCGGCGGCGGACCGGGGTCGGGCGGGTGTGGTCCAGGGCCACCAGGAGGACGGCCAGGGCGTAGATCGCGAGGCCCAGGAGGAGGGCGTTGGCCAGGGTGCTGCGGTAGCCGTGGGTGGCGACGTCCAGGAACGGGTAGAGGTAGCGGTCGGGGGCCGAGGGGGCGAGGAACGCCGGGCGGATCAGGGAGAAGGCCAGGTAGGCCAGGGGGTAGAGGAGCCAGGTCGCGGCCTGGCGGAGGTGCAGGCGGGCCGCGGGGGTGAGCAGCAGCCAGTCCAGGACGGCCGCCAGCGGGGTCACCGTGTGCAGGATCTGCAGGGTCGTCCACGCGCCGTGCCAGCGGGCCGGGAGCGTCGTCGCGCCGGTCATGGAGAACGGGGGCGTCGTGTGGGCCAGCAGCAGGTGGTAGACCAGCGCGGTGATCACGGCGTAGAGCATGGTGGCGCCTGTCACGCCCGACGGCAGCGGCCGGCGGGCCCGCCAGGCCCTGCGCGCCGACAGGAGCATGACCACGGCCAGCAGGATGTTCGTCTGGACGCCGAAGTAGCTCAGTGTGCGGGCCGGCGTGCCCAGCAGGAGTTCCAGGGCCACGCCGCCGGCCGCGGCCAGGGCGGTCAGCAGGCGGAGGAGCGCGACCACGGGGCGGCGGACCGGCGCCACCACCGCCGTGGCCGGGACCGGGGAGGGCAGCAGCAGGGGCGGGCCCGGGACCGCGGGCAGGTCCGGGATCTCCCTGGGTATGGGGGCGGTCATGCCCTCACGCTAGGAGCGGGGGAGGGGTGCGGCCATGCGGGCTGCTCCGGGTGGGTTACGGAACCCCGTCCGGCCCACTCCGGGGAAACCACTCCGGGGAAACCCCGCTACCCCCGCCCCACCAGCGTCAGCAACGTCGCCTCCGGCGGGCACGCGAAGCGGACCGGGGTGTAGCGGTTCGTGCCGCAGCCCGCCGAGACGTGGAGGTACGACGTCCTGCCCTCCGCCGTGTGCGTCGACAGACCCTTCACGCGGTCCGTGTCCAGGTCGCAGTTGGTGACCAGGGCGCCGTAGAAGGGGATGCACAGCTGGCCGCCGTGGGTGTGGCCGGCCAGGACCAGGGGGTAGCCGTCCGCGGCGTAGGCGTCCAGCACCCGCAGGTACGGCGCGTGCACCACACCCATCGAGAAGTCGTACGTCTCCGAGGGGCCGCCGGCCACCCGGGCGTAGCGGTCGCGCTTGATGTGCGGGTCGTCCAGGCCGGTCAGCTCGATCGACGCGCCCTCGACCTTCAGCACGCCCCGCGTGTTGGTCAGGTTCAGCCAGCCCGCCGTGTCGAAGCCGTCCCGCAGGTCCTCCCACGGGTTGTGGATGGCGCCGACCACCGGCGGGTTGCCGTTCAGGCCGTGGCGGCCGCTCGTCTTCTCCAGCAGGTAGCGGGCGGGATTGCGGGGTTTGGGGCCGTAGTAGTCGTTGGAGCCGAAGACGTACGCGCCCGGGAACTCCATCAGGGGGCCGAGGGCGTCCAGCACTTCCGGCACGGCCTCGGGATCCGACAGGTTGTCGCCCGTGTTGATCACGAAGTCCGGGCGCAGGCCGGCCAGCGACTGCAGCCAGCGCTGCTTCTTGCGCTGCCCGCCCACCATGTGGATGTCGGAGACCTGGAGCACGCGCAGCGGGCGCATGCCCGGCGGGAGGACCGGGACCGTCACCCGTCGCAGGCGGAAGGAGCGGGCCTCGAAGCCCGCCGCGTACGCCAGCCCGGCGGCGCCTGCCGCCATGATTCCCAGAGGTACTCCGTATCGCGCGCGCATACGTCCATCGTGTCAGACCCCGGAAGCGCGGGAAGACCGGCGGGCCCCTAAATGAACGGGCGTTCGGCCCTGCACACCTGCGACAATCGACCCCATGACCACCACGCTCAAGTCGAAGCTGCACGACGACCTCAACGCCGCGATCAAGGAGCGCGACGAGCTCCGCTCCTCGACGCTCCGGCTGACGCTTGCCGCGATCACCAAGGAGGAGGTCGCGGGCAAGGAGAAGCGGGAGCTCTCCGACGACGAGGTCCTCAAGGTGATCACCCGTGAGGCGAAGAAGCGGCGCGAGGCGGCCGATGCCTTCGAGCAGGGCGGTCGTCCCGAGTCGGCCGAGCGGGAGAAGGCGGAGGGTGAGGTTCTTGCCGCGTACCTGCCCAAGCAGCTGTCCGACGAGGAGCTGACCGCGATCGTCGCCGAGGCCGTGGCCGAGGCGAAGGCGGCCGGTGCCGAGGGCCCGAAGGCCATGGGCGCCGTCATGAAGATCGCGAACGCGAAGGTGGCCGGCCAGGCCGAGGGCGGCCGCGTCGCCGCCGCGGTGAAGCAGCTGCTGCTCCAGGGCTGAGCCGATCGACGGGAACTGAGTACGGCGGCGGGGCCGCACCCCTCACCCAGGGGTGCGGCCCCGCCGCCATGCATACGCGCCTACCGGCTAGCCCGGAAAGCCCCCGTTCCCGTTCCCGTTGTTGCCGCCGTTCCCCTGCCCCTGGATGAAGTTGCCGGGGAGGGAGAAGGTCGGGGCCGGGACGGGGGCGCCGGTGGTGCCGCCCGTGGTGCCGCCGTCAGCCGTGCCGCCGGTTGTCAGACCGCCGATCAGTCCGCCGATTCCCCCCGTGCTGTCCCCGTTCTTGCCGCCGTCCGTCCCCCCTTGGCCTTTTCCCTGACCATCTCCCTTTTTGGTGTCGTCGGGGATGTCGATCAGGTTGAAGTCAGGGGCGGGCTTGCCCGCCAGCGCGCCGGTCATCATGTCGCGCCAGATCGGGCCGGGCACCTTGCCGCCGAAGACCTTGTCGTACGGGACGCCGCCGATGGTGATGTTGATCATCTTGCGCTTGTGCTGCGGGTCGCCGACCCAGACCGCGCCCGCCATGTTCGGGGTGTAGCCGACGAACCAGGCGGCGTAGCGCTCGTCCGTCGTACCCGTCTTGCCCGCGCTCGGGCGGGCGTCGAGGCCGGCCTCCTGGCCCGTACCGTCCTCGACCACGCCCTTGAGAATCGTGCTGACGGTGTCCGCGGTCTTCTCGGACATCGCGCGCGAGCAGGCCGACTTCGGCACCTGGAGGGACTTCTCCTGGCTGCCGATCTTCTGCGTGATCGACGCGATGGCGACCGGGGTGCAGTACATGCCGCGCGAGGCGAAGGTGGCGTACGCGTTCGCCATCGTCAGCGGGGACATCTCCTGGGTGCCGAGGGCGATCGAGGGGGCCTGGACGATCGTGCGGCCGTCGGCCCGCTGCACGCCCATCTTCTGCGCCATCTGCGTGACGGGGCAGATACCGATGTCGCTGATCAGCTGCACGTAGTACGTGTTGACCGACTTGGCGGTCGCTTCCTTCATGCCGTACGGGCCGTGCTCCGACGGGTTCTCGTTCGTCAGCTTCTCGGGTTTGGCCGGGTCGGTACGCCAGACCTTGCCGTCACACGCCTGCACGGGACTGGGGTACGGCATCTCGTACGGCGACGAGTACTGCTGTGTCGCGGGCTTGCCGCCCTCGATCGCGGCCGCCGCGACGATCGGCTTGAACGTTGAACCGGGCTGGTAGCCCGCGCCGCCCCCCATGTCCGAGTTGACGGAGAGGTTGATCTGCGTCTCGTTCTTGCCGAAGCCGTACGGGCGGGACTGGCCCATCGCCAGGATCCTGCCGGTGCCGGGCTCGACGATGGTCGCGGCCGTGGCCACCGGGTCGGACTGGTAGACGTGCTTCTTGACGGACGCCTGCACGGAGTCCTGGGCCTGCGGGTCGAGCGTCGTCCGGATCGTCAGACCGCCCTGGTTCCACAGCTTCGCGCGGTCCACCTTGGTCTTGCCGAAGACCGGGTCGGTCAGGACGACGTTGCGCACGTAGTCGCAGAAGAAACCGGCGCCGCGGACCGCCGTGATGCAGCCGTTCCTGGGCTGGCTCGGGTTCAGCCCGAGCGGCTTCTGCTTGGCCTCGTCGGCCTCCTTCTGGGAGATGTCGCCGACCTCCGCCATGCGCTGCAGGACGATGTTGCGGCGCTTGGTGGCCTCCGCCTCGTCGTTGACCGGGTCGTAGCGGCTCGGGGACTGCACGATGCCCGCCAGCAGCGCGGCCTCCGGCAGGCTCAGATCCTTGGCGTGCTTGGAGAAGTACCGCTGGGCGGCGGCCTCGACGCCGTAGGCCTGCTCACCGAAGAAGGTGATGTTCAGGTAGTTCTCGAGGATCTTCTTCTTGCCGAGCTTCTCCTCGATCTGGATCGCGTACTTCAGTTCCTTGATCTTGCGGCCGATGGTCTGCTGGGTGGCCTCGGCGACCTTCGTCGGGTCGTCGCCGGCCTCCTCGATGAAGTAGTTCTTCACCAGCTGCTGGGTGAGCGTGGAGGCGCCCTGGGAGACCCCGCCCTCCTGCGCGTTCTTGTTCAGCGCGCGCAGCACGCCCTTGAGGTCGATCGCGCCGTGCTTGTAGAAGCGCGAGTCCTCGATCGCGACGATCGCCTTCTGCATGTACGGCGAGATGTCCTTGAGGTCGACCACCGTACGGTCGCGGGAGTAGACGCTCGCGATCTGGTTGCCCTGGCTGTCCAGTATCGTCGTGCGCTGGCTCAGCTGGGGGCTCTTGAGGTTGGCCGGGATCTCGTCGAAGCTCTGGACCGAGCCCTTGGCCGCGAGGCCGAGCGCGCCGGCCGCGGGCAGTGCGATGCCCGCCATCACGGCTCCGGCGAGGACACTGACACCGAGGAACTTGGCGGCCTGCTGCGTTGCCGACAGACCACCGCCCGAGCGCTTCTTTGGCATGAGGGCAGCCTACGTTCTCAATCGCCGGACACGCGTATATGCCTTGGCCTAAGCTGCTCTCAACTGTCACAGCAGTGCGGTCACGTATCAATACGTCCGGCGACCCCGAATCGTTCCGGAGGTTTCCCGGCTCTTTTGATGGGCGCGTGTCCGAATCCGCCTCGTGTGTCATCCGGTGCCCGATGTGACGCACCACAGCTGTCCTGGTTTGCCGGGACAGTCGTGTATGTCGCCAGCTCACTCCCGCGGGTGATCTGCCGCTTACCCATAGTCCGTTCGGGCCATTCAAGATTGGGCCCGAAGGGGGTGTTGCGCTGTCCCCACCTTCCGTAACGTCCTCAACTGGCGGCGGTGAATATGCCGCTGCCGCCGTGGGGGAGCCTCGATTCGGGAGAGGACGGCGCCGGTATGGGCTGGGTAACCGACTGGAGTGCGCAGGCTGCCTGCCGCACTACCGATCCGGATGAACTGTTCGTTCAGGGAGCAGCGCAGAACAGGGCCAAGGCGGTGTGCACCGGATGTCCGGTACGTACCGAATGCCTGGCCGACGCGCTGGACAATCGCGTCGAATTCGGCGTGTGGGGAGGCATGACGGAGCGGGAGCGCCGCGCACTGCTGCGCCGGCGGCCCACTGTGACCTCCTGGCGCAGGCTGCTGGAGACCGCCCGCTCGGAGTACGAGCGCGGCACCGGAATCGTGCCCCTCGACAACGACGAGGTGTACGAGAACTACGCGGCGGTCAGCTGAGGGCATTTCCCCCCGGCACACGCCGCAGGAACCCGGAGGAGCAGGGCAAACGCCGGGAAGCCGTGGGGATCGGCCTGCGGCCCGCCCCGCCGGGGAGGCGTTCCGCGCGCGTGCCCGGGAAGGCGTACCTGGGGAGGCGTCCTGCGTCCTTGCCGCGGATGCGTTCCGCATTGCCGTCCGTACGCGCGCATGTGCCTGCGTGCGACGACCATGCGCCGCACGCTCACTCACTGCTCACCGCCGCTACGGCAGTTCCGTACCGCCCTGCGCGCCCGCGGCAAGCAGGGTGCCGATGTCGCGCAGGCCCGTGAGGTCGTGGACATCGCCGGGCAGCGCGGGCACTTCGACGACCGCCACCTCGGGGTGACGGGCGGTGAACCGGTCACGCGTGCGCTGCTCACGCGCGAGCAGCTGCATGCGATCCGCGTGCAGTCTCAGCAGTCCCGCGGCGAGCCGGTCGACGGGGCGCTCCGCGTCGGCGGGGGAGCCGTCCTCGGAAGCGGCGGGGGAGCCTTCTCCGGAAGCGGGGGCGCCGGTTGCGGCCTCGGATGCGGGAGGTGATGCGGAAGATTGTGAACTGCCGTACGTGTCGGGAGAGTTACGAAGTCCAGCTTTCCCGCCACCCTGATCGACAATGCGGGGGTCCTCAAGATTTTCCGCGGCGGCGAGCGCCCGCTCGGCCGACAGTCCGTCGGCACCGCTGCCGTGCACCCGGTTGAGCACCAGGCCGACCAGCGGCATCTTCTCCTCGGCCAGCCGCTCCACGAAGTACGCCGCCTCGCGCAGCGCGTCCCGCTCCGGGGCCGCGACCACCAGGAACGCCGTACCGGGCGCCTGGAGGAGCTTGTACGTGGCGTCCGCGCGCGTGCGGAACCCGCCGAAGGTGGTGTCCATCGCGGCCACGAACGTCTGGACGTCCTTCAGCAGCTGACCGCCCAGCAGCTTGCCCAGCGTGCCGGTCATCATCGACATGCCGACGTTGAGGAAGGCCATGCCCGCGCGGCCGCCGAGCTTGGCAGGGGCCGTCAGCAGGCGGATCAGGCGGCCGTCCAGGAAGGAGCCCAGCCGCTTCGGCGCGTCCAGGAAGTCCAGCGCGGAGCGGGAGGGCGGGGTGTCGACCACGATCAGGTCCCACTCGTCCTTCGCGCGCAGCTGGCCCAGCTTCTCCATCGCCATGTACTCCTGCGTGCCCGCGAAGCCCGCCGAGAGCGACTGGTAGAAGGGGTTCGCCAGGATCACGGCCGCCCGCTCGGGGTCCGCGTGCGCCTCCACGACCTCGTCGAAGGTGCGCTTCATGTCGAGCATCATGGCGTGCAGTTCGCTGTCGCCGTTGGTGCCCTTCACCCGCCGGGGCACGTTGTCGAGGGAGTCGATGCCCATCGACTGGGCCAGCCGCCGGGCCGGGTCGATGGTCAGGACGACCACCTTGCGGCCCCGCTCGGCGGCCCTCAGGCCGAGCGCCGCCGCGGTCGTCGTCTTGCCGACCCCGCCCGAGCCGCAGCACACCACGATCCGGGTCTTCGGGTTGTCCAGCAGCGAGTCGACGTCCAGCACGCGCGCGGGGGAGAGACCGTGGGCCTTCTCCCGCCCCTCGGATGCCGTCTCGGGCGCCTTGGCCGGGTCCGGACTCATGACAACCCCTGCTTCCGCAGCTCGGTGGCGAGTTCGTACAGCCCCGCCAGGTCCATGCCCTCGGCGAGCAGCGGCAGTTCGCCCAGCGGCAGGTCCAGCTCGCCGAGGACCGCGCGCTGCTCCTGCTCCAGCGTGTACCGCTCGGCGTACTCCGCGGCCTGCCGCAGCAGCGGGTCCACCAGCTTCTCGGCGTTCCCGCCCCGCCGGGCTCCGCCCAGACCGGCGGCCGAGAGCGCCTGTGCGACAGAGGAACGCTCCACGCTCCGTACGAGTTCCAGGTCGGCCGTGTCGAGCACCTCGGGCCGGACCATGTTCACGATGACACGGCCCACCGGGAGCCGGGCCGCGCGGAGTTCGGCGATGCCGTCGGCCGTCTCCTGGACCGGCATCTCCTCCAGCAGCGTCACCAGGTGCACGGCCGTCTCCGGGGACTTCAGCACCCGCATCACGGCCTGCGCCTGATTGTGTATCGGGCCGATCTTCGCCAGGCCCGCCACCTCGTCGTTGACGTTCAGGAAGCGGGTCACGCGGCCGGTCGGCGGGGCGTCCATGACGACGTAGTCGTACGCGAACTTCCCGCTCTTGTCCTTACGGCGCACCGCCTCGCACGCCTTGCCGGTCAGCAGCACGTCCCGGATGCCGGGTGCGACCGTGGTGGCGAAGTCGATGGCGCCGAGCTTCTTCAGGGCCCGGCCGGCTCCACCGAGCTTGTAGAACATCTGGAGGTAGTCCAGAAGGGCCAGTTCCGGATCGATGGCGAGCGCGAACACCTCCCCGCCGCCCGGGGCGACCGCGATCTTCCGCTCCTCGTACGGCAACGCCTCCGTCTCGAAGAGCTGGGCGATGCCCTGCCGACCCTCGACCTCCACGAGAAGCGTCCGCTTCCCCTCGGTCGCGAGGGCCAGCGCGAGTGCGGCGGCGACCGTCGTCTTTCCGGTCCCGCCCTTGCCGCTGACGACCTGGAGCCTGCTCACGCCTTCGAGACTAACCAGTCCGGCCGACACTCACGCGGGAGGCTGTGGATAACGCAGGTCACCGTCCCTCGGGCCGCAGCGGCTACAGTCGGCCCCATGACCAAGTGGGAATACTCAACCGTGCCGCTGCTCGTCCACGCCACGAAGCAGATTCTGGACAACTGGGGCGAGGACGGCTGGGAGCTCGTCCAGGTCGTGCCCGGGCCCAACCCCGAGCAGCTCGTGGCCTACCTGAAGCGGGAGAAGCAGGCATGAGCGCGGTCGAGGCCAAGCTGGCCGAACTGGGACTGACCCTGCCGGACGTCGTCCCGCCGCTGGCCGCGTACCAGCCGGCCGTGCGGTCCGGTGCGTATGTGTACACCTCCGGCCAGCTGCCGATGGTCGAGGGCAAGCTGCGGGCCACCGGCAAGGTCGGCGCCGAGATCACGCCGGAGGAGGCCAAGGAGCTGGCCCGCGTCTGCGCGCTGAACGCGCTGGCCGCCGTGAAGTCCGTCACCGGTGACCTGGACCGCATCGCGCGCGTGGTGAAGGTCGTCGGCTTCGTCGCCTCCGCGTCCGACTTCACCGGGCAGCCCGGTGTCGTCAACGGCGCCAGCGAGCTGCTCGGCGAGGTCCTCGGCGACAAGGGCGTGCACGCGCGCAGCGCGGTCGGCGTCGCGGTGCTCCCGCTGGACGCGCCGGTCGAGGTCGAGATCCAGGTCGAGCTGCTTCCGTAAGGGCCGCTGACCTCGGGTGCCTCGGCCCCGCCGGCCTCGGCCACCTCTCGAACATTCGCTCTGCACGGGATAGCCTCCGGCCATGGCGAACGGTCAGTGGTACCCCCAGGAGTGGCCGGACCGGATCCGCGCGCTCGCGGACGGCACCCTCACTCCGGTGTCCCCCCGGCGCGCGGCCACGGTGCTGCTCCTGAAGGACACCGAGTCCGGTCCGTTCGTCCACATGCTGCGCAGACGCGCCTCCATGGCCTTCGCCGGAGGCGCGTACGCGTATCCCGGGGGCGGTGTCGACCCGCGCGACGACGACCGTCTGGTGCGCTGGGCGGGCCCCACGCGCGCGTGGTGGGCCGAGCGGCTCGGCGTCGACGAGCCGGGCGCCCAGGCGATCGTGTGCGCGGCCGTACGGGAGACGTACGAGGAGGCGGGTGTGCTGCTCGCCGGGCCCGACGCGGACTCGGTCGTCGGCGACACCACCGGGGAGGACTGGGAGGCGGACCGGGCGGCGCTGGTCGCGCGCGAGCTGTCCTTCGCCGAATTCCTCGACCGGCGCGGTCTGGTGCTGCGCTCGGACCTGCTGGGCGCCTGGACCCGCTGGATCACCCCGGAGTTCGAGGCCCGCCGCTACGACACCTGGTTCTTCGTCGCCGCCCTGCCCGAGGGCCAGCGCACCCGCAACGCCTCCACGGAGGCCGACCGCACGGTGTGGATCCGTCCCGAGGAGGCCGCCGCCGGCTACGACAAGGGCGAGCTGCTGATGATGCCGCCCACCATCGCCACGCTGCGCCAGCTGCTCCCGTACGCCACCGCCGCCGGGGCACTGGCAGCCGCGCCCGCGCGGGACATGACCCCGGTGATGGCCGGTGCCCGCCTGGTGGACGGCGAGATCGTGCTGTCCTGGCCGGGGTACGAGGAGTTCACCAAGCACGTCCCGACGACTCCCGGTCCGACCGGTGGAGGCCCCGCATGACCGACGCAAGCACGCTGCCGGGCCAGCCGCGCGGCGCGGTGCTCTCCGGCCCCGCCACCGAACGAGCCGTCAACGTCCTCGCGCCCAACGCCTCCGCGATGACCCTGGACGGCACCAACACCTGGATCGTCGCCGAGCCCGACTCCGACCTGGCCGTGGTCGTCGACCCGGGCCCGCTGGACCACGGCCATCTGCGCGCGGTGGTCGACACGGCCGAGAAGGCGGGCAGGCGGATAGCCCTGACCCTGCTCACCCACGGCCACCCCGACCACGCCGAGGGCGCCGCCCGGTTCGCGGAACTGACCGGCACGCGCGTGCGTGCCCTCGACCCGGCGCTGCGTCTCGGTGACGAGGGCCTGGCCGCCGGGGACGTGATCACCGTGGGCGGCCTGGAGCTGAGGGTCGTCCCGACCCCCGGGCACACGGCCGACTCCCTGAGCTTCCACCTCCCGGCCGACCGGGCGGTGCTCACCGGCGACACCATCCTCGGGCGCGGTACGACGGTCGTGGCGCACCCCGACGGCCGCCTGGGCGACTATCTGGACTCCCTGCGCCGGCTGCGCTCCCTGACGGTCGACGACGGCGTCCACACGGTCCTGCCGGGCCACGGGCCGGTCCTGGAGGACGCCCAGGGTGCCGTCGAGTTCTACCTCGCCCACCGCGCCCACCGGCTCGCCCAGGTGGAGACGGCGGTCGAGGACGGTTACCGGACCCCCTCCGAGGTCGTCGCCCACGTCTACGCCGACGTCGACCGCTCCCTGTGGCCGGCGGCGGAACTGTCGGTACGGGCTCAGCTGGACTATCTGCGCGAGCACGGGCTGATCTAGGGCCCGTCCGGCCGGGGTGCCTTCACGCCGTGCACGCGCGCGTACTCGGCGGCGAGCCAGGGGCCGAGGTCGTCGACGTACGTGCGCAGTACGCCGGGGTCGCCCACGGGGTCGTAGCCGTACTCCGCCGCCGTACGCAGCTGTGCGGCCCGCTCCGGGTACGAGGCGGCGAACGCCTCGGCCATCTCCCGCAGGTCGCTGGTCCAGCCGTTCCAGCGGGGCATGACCAGGGTGAAGGCGGTGCGGACGAGGTGGCGGGACATGAAGCGGACGAGCGGGCGCCGGGCCTCCTCGGTGTTCTCGGCGCCCGCGATCCGCTCGCGCCAGCGGGGCAGCCACCGGGCCAGGTCGCCGTTGGTCTCGCGGGCGAGCAGGGAGTCGGGCCGGTAGCGCGGCAGGTACTCGGCGAGGTCGTCGCCGAGCAGCGGGGTGCACAGACAGGCCACGAACCAGCCCAGGTCGTACCGCTCCAGCTCGCTCAGCAACCGGTCCCGGCCGTACAGCAGCGTGCCGACGCCGTCGATCTGCGGGAACTCCTTGTCGACGGCCTCACCGAGCGCCCGTACGGCCTCCCGGTCGGCCTCGCCGGGTTCCTCCCGCAGCGCGACGAGCAGGTCCAGGTCGCTGCGCCCCACGCGCGCGGTGCCGCGCGGGATCGAGCCGTAGAGGTAGGCGCTGTGCAGCCGCGCCCCGAAGACGTCCAGCAGCCGGTCGCGTGCGGCGGCCACCACCGGGCGGAAGGCGACGGGCACGCGCGCGAGGGAGCCTTCGCGCGCGATGAAGCCCTGCTCGTCGAGGCCGGGACGGCGGATCCCGGGACGGCGGATCGTTTCAGCCATGGGGCAACTGTCCCGTGCGCTGCTGTCCGGGGCAGTTGATTTTCGCGTGACGGCGGGTGACGGGCGGGCAAACTCCGCCCGTCCGGCGTCCGAAGGCCCCGCACGGGGTCCGGGGCCGGTAGGCCCCGGTGCCTCAGCGGGAGCGCTTGGCGAGCCGCTCCACGTCCAGCAGGATGACCGCCCGCGCCTCCAGGCGGAGCCATCCGCGCTGGGCGAAGTCCGCCAGCGCCTTGTTCACGGTCTCGCGCGAGGCGCCCACCAGCTGGGCCAGCTCCTCCTGCGTGAGGTCGTGCACGACGTGGATGCCCTCCTCGGACTGCACGCCGAAGCGGCGGGACAGGTCCAGCAGGGCGCGCGCCACACGGCCGGGCACGTCGGAGAAGACCAGGTCGGACATGGCGTCGTTGGTCTTGCGCAGTCGGCGGGCCACGGCGCGCAGCAGCGCGGTGGCCACCTCGGGGCGGGCGTTCAGCCAGGGCTGGAGGTCGCCGTGGCCCAGGCCCAGCAGCTTGACCTCGGTCAGCGCGGTGGCGGTCGCCGTGCGCGGACCCGGGTCGAAGAGGGACAGCTCACCGATCAGCTCGCCGGGGCCGACGACGGCGAGCATGTTCTCGCGGCCGTCGGGGGAGGTGCGGTGCAGCTTGACCTTGCCCTCGGTGACGACGTAGAGCCGGTCGCCCGGGTCGCCCTCGTGGAACAGGGAGTCGCCACGTGCGAGGGGCACCTCACTCATGGAGGCGCGAAGCTCCGCGGACTGCTCGTCGTCGAGAGCCGCGAAGAGCGGGTTGCGCCGCAGAACGTCGTCCACGAGTTCTCTCCTTGTCGACCTGCTCAGGGGATCTTGCTCCCCCTTGGTACCAGGGGACCGTGCTCCCCATTTTGCCGGACGGTCCAAACAGTGTGATCTGTCACAAGGATGCCGCACAGGTGTCCTGAGGTAAGCGTCAGGGGTCCAATCG
Organism: Streptomyces sp. NPDC020192; assembly: GCF_044388685.1. Classification (NCBI taxonomy): domain Bacteria; kingdom Bacillati; phylum Actinomycetota; class Actinomycetes; order Kitasatosporales; family Streptomycetaceae; genus Streptomyces; species Streptomyces sp. NPDC020192. The sequence goes on from NZ_JBIRXG010000009.1 coordinate 185,508, forward strand.
GGGGCCGATCTTCCGGGTCCGGGGCGGATGTCGGTGCTGGGCTCTAGGCTGGCCGGGTGTCCAAATCACCGTGAGAGCACAGGCCAAGGGGGCTTAGCGGGTGGTTGTACGTCGCGATTCCGCTGTGGGCGAACAAGGTCCTGGCGGCGATAAGAAAACCGGAAAAACGGCTAAAAAGGTCACCGGCAAGAGGGCGGCCGCCAAAAAGGCCGTGACGGCCGAGAGGACCGTCGTGGCCAAAAAGGCGGTCGTGGCCAAGAAGGCCCTGGGGACCAGGAAGGCCGAGGCGGTGGCGACCGGGAAGCGCGTCGCCGTCAAGAAGACCGCGCCCGTCAAGAAGGTCGCGGTGAAGCCCCCGGCGCAGGAGTCCCGCACGGCCCTGGTCCGCCGCGCCCGCCGTATCAACCGCGAGCTGGCCGAGGTGTACCCGTACGCCCATCCCGAGCTGGACTTCGAGAACCCCTTCCAGCTGCTCGTCGCCACGGTGCTGTCGGCCCAGACCACCGACCTGCGCGTCAACCAGACGACCCCGGCGCTCTTCGCGAAGTACCCGACGCCCGAGGACCTCGCCGCGGCCAACCCGGAGGAGGTCGAGGAGATCCTGCGCCCCTGCGGGTTCTTCCGGGCCAAGACCAGGTCGGTGATAGGGCTCTCCAAGGCCCTGACCGAGGACTTCGGCGGCGAGGTGCCGGGCAGGCTGGAGGATCTCGTCAAGCTGCCCGGCGTCGGCCGCAAGACCGCCTTCGTGGTGCTCGGCAACGCCTACGGACGGCCCGGGATCACGGTCGACACCCACTTCCAGCGGCTGGTACGGCGCTGGCGGTGGACCGAGGAGACCGACCCGGACAAGATCGAGGCCGCCGTCGGCGCGCTGTTCCCGAAGAGCGAGTGGACCGATCTGTCCCACCACGTGATCTGGCACGGCCGCCGGATCTGCCACGCCCGCAAGCCCGCCTGCGGCGCCTGCCCGATCGCCCCGCTCTGCCCGGCCTACGGCGAGGGCGAGACCGACCCGGAGAAGGCGAAGAAGCTGCTGAAGTACGAGAAGGGCGGCTTCCCCGGCCAGCGCCTCAAGCCCCCGCAGGCGTACCTCGACGCGGGCGGCAGGCCGGCCCCGCCGCTGGGGGCCGCGTGACGGGACGATCTCGCCGCGTGACGGAACGATCTCGGGGCCCTCGGGCGTTGAACGGGCAGAGGCGACGGGGGTGGCGATGACGAAGGCCAGCGAGACGCGGGGCGGTGCGGTGACGCTCAGCAAGGAAGGGCTGCCGGACTGGCTGGCGCCGGTGGTGAAGGCGGCCGAGACGGTCGAGCCGGTCCAGCTGAGCCGCTTCCTGCCGCCGGAGAACGGCTCGGGACGGCAGTCGGCGGTGCTGATCCTGTTCGGCGAGGGCGAGCGCGGCCCCGAGCTGCTGCTCATGGAGCGCGCCGGCTCGCTGCGCTCGCACCCCGGGCAGCCGTCCTTCCCGGGCGGCGCCCTCGACCCCGAGGACGGCGATCCGCAGGCCGACGGGCCGCTCAGAGCGGCGCTGCGCGAGGCCGAGGAGGAGACCGGCCTCGATCCGTCCGGGGTCCAGCTCTTCGGCGTGCTGCCCGCGCTCTACATCCCGGTCAGCGGCTTCGTCGTCACGCCCGTGCTCGGCTGGTGGCGCGAGCCCAGCCCGGTCGGTGTCGTCGACCCGAACGAGACCGCCCGGGTCTTCACGGTCCCCGTGGCGGATCTCACGGACCCCGCCAACCGCGCCACCGCCATCCACCCCCGGGGCCACGCCGGCCCGGCATTCCTGGTCGAATCGGCCCTGGTCTGGGGCTTCACGGCCGGAGTGATCGACCGCCTGCTGCACTACGCGGGCTGGGAGCGCCCCTGGGACAGGGAGAAGCGGGTCCCACTCGACTGGCGGTCATGACAGTGTGTCCTCCGTGAACGTGCTGGACATCCTGTTGCTGGTCGGGGCCGTGTGGTTCGCGGTCGTGGGCTACCGCCAGGGCTTCGTCGTCGGCATCCTGTCGGTGATCGGCTTCCTCGGCGGTGGCCTCGTCGCCGTGTACACGCTGCCCGTGATCTGGGACGCCGTGACCGACAAGGCGACCGTCGGCACCACCGCGGCCGTGGTCGCCGTGGTCGTCGTCATCGTGTGCGCCTCCGTCGGCCAGGCCCTGACCACCCACCTGGGCAACAAACTGCGCCGGTACATCACCTGGTCCCCGGCCCGCGCCCTGGACGCCACCGGCGGCGCGCTGGTCAACGTCGTCGCGTGGCTGCTGATCGCCTGGCTGATCGGCTCAGCCCTCGCCGGTACGACACTGCCGACGCTCGGCAAGGAGTTCCGTAGCTCCAAGGTGCTGCTCGGGGTCTCCCGGGCGCTGCCCGCGCAGGCGAACACCTGGTTCGCGGACTTCTCCAACGTCCTCACGCAGAACGGCTTCCCGCAGGTCTTCAGCCCCTTCGCCAACGAACCGATCAAGGACGTCCAGCCGCCCGACCCAGCCCTCGCCGGCAGTGGGGTCGCCACCCGCGCCCAGCGCTCCATCGTCAAGGTCACCGGCACCGCCCAGAGCTGCGGCAAGGTCCTGGAGGGCACCGGTTTCGTCTTCGCCGACCGCCGCGTCATGACCAACGCGCACGTGGTCGGCGGCGTCGACGCGCCCACCGTGCAGATCGGCGGAGAGGGCCGCAAGTACGACGCCAAGGTCGTCCTGTACGACTGGAAGCGCGACATCGCCGTACTCGACGTACCGGACCTGAGGGCGAGCGCGCTGCGGTTCTCCGGCCAGGGGGCGGCCGGCGGCGACGGCGCGATCGTCGCGGGCTTCCCGGAGAACGGCTCGTACGACGTGCGCGCCGCGCGCGTGCGCGGGCGCATCACGGCCAACGGCCCGGACATCTACCACCGCGGCACGGTCAGCCGTGACGTCTACTCGCTGTACACGATCGTCCGCCAGGGCAACTCGGGCGGCCCGCTGCTCACGCCCGAGGGCCGGGTGTACGGCGTGGTGTTCGCCAAGTCCCTCGACGACGCCGAGACCGGCTACGCGCTCACGGCGGACGAGATCCGGCCCGACATCGACCAGGGACGTACGGCGACCGAGGAAGTGGGTACGGACAGCTGCGCCCTGTGAGCCCTGGCGAGACCCCGTTCGGCCGTGTTCTGTGAGCCTGGGCGTGATTCCGTCGCGCGGGGTTCAGCCGCGCGGGTGACGCAGACGTACCGAGACCCAGCGGGCCCGGCGGCGCAGGATGTGCGGGATCCCTACCCGGAGGTCCGCTTCCGCGAGGTGCGGGGTGCCTCGCTGAGGCTGCCTCAGACCGGAGGTCGAGCGGCGGTTGCGGGGTGCGTCACTGTCGTGCATCCAGCCCATACCCCGACGTGTGCCCCGTCAGAAGGTCGATAACCGCCTGCGCGCCCCCCAATTGGCCTATGCGGCAGGCATGTGGCCGTTCGAGAGACAAGTGTTCAGGAACCGGATACTCCACGCATCGAACGCGTCACCGTACGGTCACCGGCAAACCGTTACCGGTCGGGCTCGGGATCCTTCAGCCAGTTGACGAGTTCCGTGGAGAACGCCACCGGGTCCTCCTCGTGCGGGAAGTGACCGAGACCGTCGAACAGGCGCCAGCGGTACGGCGCTTCGACGTACTCGCCGGAGCCGGCCGAGCTGCGGGTGCGGGTCACCGGGTCGAGTGAGCCGTGCAGATGCAGCGTGGGCACCCGAACGGGGCGTTTCATACGGCGGTTGAACTGGATGCCGTCCGGGCGGGCGAGCGAGCGGACCAGCCAGCGGTACGGCTCGATCGAGCAGTGCGCGGTCGACGGGATGCACATGGCCCGCTGGTACGTCTCCACCGCCTCGTCCTCCGGCGCCCGCGGCCCGGACCAGTCCCGGATCAGCCGGCCCACCATCGCACCGCCGTCCGCGGCGAGCTGACGCTCCGGGAGCCAAGGCCGCTGGAAACCCCAGATGTAGGAGCTGGCGGCCGTCTGCCGGGCGTCCCGCAGCATCGCCGCGCGCCAGCGCCGCGGATGCGGCATCGAGACGACCGCGAGCCGTCGTACGAGCTTCGGCCGCATCGCCGCCGCCGTCCACGCCAGATAACCGCCCAGGTCGTGGCCGACCAGCGCCGCGTCCGGCTCGCCGAGCGAGCGGATCACGCCGGTGACGTCGAGCGCGAGGTTGGCGGGGTCGTAGCCGCGGGGTGTGCGGTCGCTGCCGCCGACGCCCCGCAGATCCATCGCCACCGCCCGGTAGCCCGCGTCCGCGAGCGCCGTCAGCTGGTGCCGCCACGTCCACCAGAACTGCGGGAAGCCGTGCAGCAGCAGCACCAGCGGGCCGTCGCCGAGTTCGGCGATGTGGAAGCGCGCGCCGTTGGCGGCGACGTCCCTGTGTGTCCAGGGACCTTCGATCCGTACGGCCGAGGGGGCGGGGTCGCTCATGACGTCGAGCGTGCCACAGCTTCGATGGCCGCGGGGGCGCGGTCCTCGGGGAGTTCCGTGCGCGGGTGCGGCTTGGCGTTCTGCAGGACGCCCGCCGTCTGCTTCACCGACGCGGCCACCTTCTGCGGGCCCTTGCTCTTCTTGGCCTTCTTCGCGAAGGCCAGGCCGATGAGCCCGAGCAGGACCGCGACGAGCACGTTGGCCGCGAAGGACAGCACGAAGCAGATCGCCAGATTCCAGTGGCTCCAGGTCCGGATGCCGTACGCGAGGGCGAAGTTGAGCATCGGCAGGGAGAAGACCAGCATCACGGCCGCCATGGTGAAGGCGCCGCCGCTGACCGCGCCGCGCTTCACGTCCTGCTTCAGCTGGGCCTTGGCCAGCGCGATCTCGTCGTGCACCAGCGCCGACATCTCGGTCGTCGCCGAGGCGAACAACTGGCCGATGCTGCGTTCGGCGCCGACCGGGCTGCCGTCGGGTGCGCTCATCGCGTTCTCCCTCAAAGGTCTGACATGCCGCGGGCGTACCGTCGTCCGCTACGGCCGTCTCGTTCGAGCGGCCGTACCGACCGGCCGTCCCGCTTGTGTGGCCGTCTTGTTTTGTACCGTCTCGTCAGATCATGCCGGACGGTCGTCCTCCTCGCCTGCCCCGCCCGCCACTTCCGCAAGCCCGTGGCGGGCCGCGGCCGCCCGCTCGGCGGCGATGCGCCGGTGCTCGGCGGCCTTGCGCTCGTGGATCTGGGCCATGCGCAGGTGGTACGCCGGGTCGTCCTCCTCGTACACGTCGGGGATGCCGTCGAGGTCGTCGTCGCGCTCCTCTTCCGCGCACAGCCTGCGGTACTTGCCGTTGCGTATCTTCAGCAGCACCGTCGCACACACCGCCGCGATCAGCGAGCCGGTGAGGACGGCGGCCTTCACCTCGTCGGTGAGGACGGCGTCGCGGGCGAAGGCGAGCTCGCCGATGAGCAGGGAGACGGTGAAACCGATCCCGGCGAGGGTGGCCACCGCGAAGACGTCGGCCCAGGCGAGGTCCTCGCTGAGGGAGGCGCGGGTGAAGCGGACGGTCAGCCAGGTGCCGCCGAAGATGCCGAGCGCCTTGCCGACGACGAGGCCGAGCACCACGCCGAGCGTCTCCGGCTTGGTGAACACGTCCGCGAGCGCCCCGCCGGAGACCTTCACCCCGGCGCTGAACAGCGCGAACACCGGCACGGCGAGCCCGGCCGACAGCGGCCGCACCAGGTGCTCGACGTGCTCGCCCGGCGAGTGCTCCTCACCCTCCCGGGTGGTGCAGCGCAGCATCAGGCCCATGGCCACGCCGGCGATGGTGGCGTGCACGCCGCTGTTGTACATGAGCGCCCAGATCACCATCGCGAGCGGCACGTACACGTACCAGCCGCGTACGCCCTTGCGCAGCAGCAGCCAGAAGACCACCAGCCCGGCGGCGGCCCCGCCGAGGGCGGCGAAGTTCAGCCCGTCGGTGAAGAAGACCGCGATGATCAGGATCGCGAAGAGGTCGTCGACGACCGCGAGCGTGAGCAGGAAGGCGCGCAGGGCGCTGGGCAGGGAGGTGCCGATGACCGCGAGGACGGCGAGCGCGAAGGCGATGTCGGTGGCGGTGGGCACCGCCCAGCCCTGCGTCGAGCCGCCTGTGGTGAGGTTGGTGAGGGTGTAGACGAGCGCCGGTACGGCCATGCCGCACAGCGCGGCGACCACGGGCAGCACGGCCGCCCTCGGGTCGCGCAGATCCCCGGCGACCAGCTCGCGCTTGAGCTCGATACCGGCGACGAAGAAGAACACCGCGAGCAGACCGTCGGCGGCCCAGTGGGCCATGGAGAGGTTCAGGCCGAGCGTGCCGGGGCCCATGTGGAGGTCCGCGAGCGTCTCGTAGCTGTGGCGGAGGGCGGGGATGTTCGCCCAGATCAGCGCCGCTACGGCGGCGAGGAGCAGCAGGACACCACCGACGGTCTCGGTCCGCAGGGCGTCCGCGACGAAGGCCCGCTCGGGCAGGGACAGGCGTCCGAGGACCTTGCGGGGGGCTTTCGGGGTGCGGGGCGCGGCCACGGCGGGGACCTCCGGGTCGGTACGGCGATGATCACGCCGTCGCTCGGGATCGTCGACGGCGTCGCCGACCAGACTTCCCGGCACACCCTGAGGGTGCCACTTTACCGGATTTTGACGCTGGATGTTAGTGAGCCGAACGAAAAAGGGGGCGCCCGGTGACGACACCGGGCGCCCCTTGCTGCGGTTCTGCCTAGTCCTCGCTGGGCGCCGCCGGCAGCTTGGCCTGGATGAGGTCCATGACCGTGCTGTCTGTCAGCGTGGTGACGTCGCCGAGCTGACGGTTCTCGGCCACGTCGCGCAGCAGGCGGCGCATGATCTTGCCGGAACGGGTCTTCGGCAGCTCGGCCACCGGCAGGATCCGCTTGGGCTTGGCGATCGGGCCGAGCGTGGCGCCGACGTGGTCGCGCAACTCGCCGACCAGCGCATCGTTCTCCGAGGCCGTACCGCGCAGGATCACGAACGCGACGATCGCCTGGCCGGTGGTCTCGTCGGTGGCGCCGACGACGGCCGCCTCGGCGACCGACGGGTGGGACACCAGCGCCGACTCCACCTCGGTGGTCGAGATGTTGTGCCCGGAGACGAGCATGACGTCGTCCACCCGGCCCAGCAGCCAGATGTCGCCGTCGTCGTCCTTCTTCGCCCCGTCACCGGCGAAGTACTTGCCCTCGAACCGGGACCAGTAGGTGTCGATGAACCGCTGGTCGTCGCCCCAGATGGTGCGCAGCATCGACGGCCACGGCTCGGTCAGCACCAGGTAGCCACCGCCGCCGTTGGGCACCTCGCTCGCCTCGTCGTCGACGACGGTCGCGCTGATGCCGGGCAGCGGGCGCTGCGCGGAGCCGGGCTTGGCCTCGGTGACACCGGGCAGCGGCGAGATCATGATCGCGCCGGTCTCGGTCTGCCACCAGGTGTCCACCACCGGCGTCGTGTCCGCGCCGATGTGCTTGCGGTACCAGATCCACGCCTCGGGGTTGATCGGCTCGCCGACGGACCCCAGGATGCGCAGGCTGCTGAGGTCGAACTTGGCGGGGATGTCGTCGCCCCACTTCATGAACGTCCGGATCGCGGTCGGCGCCGTGTAGAGGATCGTGACGCCGTACTTCTGCACGATCTCCCAGAACCGGCCCTGGTGCGGGGTGTCCGGAGTGCCCTCGTACATGACCTGCGTCGCGCCGTTGGCCAGCGGGCCGTAGACGATGTACGAGTGCCCGGTGACCCAGCCGACGTCGGCCGTGCACCAGAACACGTCCGTCTCCGGCTTGAGGTCGAAGACCGCGTGGTGCGTGTACGCCGCCTGGGTGAGGTAGCCACCGGAGGTGTGCAGAATGCCCTTCGGCTTCCCCGTCGTACCGGAGGTGTAGAGGATGAACAGCGGCTGCTCCGCCTCGAACGCCTCCGGGGTGTGCTCGGCCGACTGACGCTCGACCAGGTCGTCCCACCAGTGGTCCCGCCCGTCGGTCCAGGCCACGTCCTGGCCGGTACGGCGCACCACCAGCACGTGCTCGACGTTGTCGACCTTCTCGATCGCCTCGTCCACGGCGGGCTTGAGGGCGGAGGGCTTGCCGCGCCGGTAGCCGCCGTCGGCGGTGATGACGACCTTGGTGTCCGCGTCCTGGATGCGGGTCGCGAGCGCGTCCGCCGAGAAACCGCCGAAGACGACCGAGTGCGCGGCACCGATCCGGGCCGAGGCCAGCATCGCGATCGCGGTCTCCGGGATCATCGGCATGTAGACGGCGACCCGGTCGCCCTTGCGGACGCCCAGCTCCAGCAGGGCGTTGGCCGCCTTGGAGACCTCGTCCTTCAGCTCCGCGTAGGTGATCGAGCGGCTGTCGCCGGGCTCGCCCTCGAAGTGGATGGCGACCCGGTCGCCGTGTCCGGCCTCGACGTGGCGGTCCACGCAGTTGTAGGCGACGTTCAGCTCGCCGTCCTTGAACCACTTCGCGAACGGAGGGTTCGACCAGTCCAGCGTCTCGGTCGGTTCCTTGGCCCAGGTCAGCCGGCGGGCCTGCTCGGCCCAGAAGCCGAGCCTGTCAGCCTTGGCCTGTGCATACGCCTCCGCGGTGACGTTGGCGTGCGCGGCCAGGTCGGCGGGGGGCGCGAACCTGCGTTCTTCCTTGAGCAGGTTGGCCAGGCTTTCGTTGCTCACGACATCTCCCTCTCGCAGGGTGTCCGTTGTGTCCCGGGCCACAGCTCATCAGACACGCGGTCCGATGACAAGGGTCGTCGGCAAAATTGGTTTAGACCTGTTGGGAACTCGGTGGCTCACACCGCGTCACGTGCCTCCTCTCCAGCGGCGACGCCCTCTCTGACGTCCTCGAACACCCCGTCTCCCGCCGCCTCCGCGAGCAGATACGCCTGCGCCTCGGCCACGTGGAAGTACATCCCGTGCAGCTCCAGCTCACCCCGGGCCAGTGCGCGGGCGACCGGGCCGTGCGCCTGCAGATGCTCCAACTGCTGGACCACGTTGACCAGGCACAGCTGCTCCACCGCGTCCGCCGGCGCCCGCCCGGCCAACCGGGGCCAGGCGCGGCGGTCCTGGCCCATCCGGGCGAGACTCGGCATCCCGTGCCGGAGCCAGCGGCGCAGGGGGGTGGGCTCGTCGGCGGATGCCGGCTCGCCGGGTGCGGGCCCGGCGGACCCGGACTCGGTGTGTCCGGGCCGAGCGGAGACGGTCCTGGCGGCCCCGGCGGCACCGGGCCCGGCGGACAGCAGCGCCTGCATCGCCCCGCACCCCGAGTGCCCGCACACCGTGATGGAGCGCACCCGGAGCACCTCCACCGCGTACTCGATGGCCGCCGCCACCGAGTCGTCGCCGTGCTCCTCGCCCGGCGGCGGCACCAGATTGCCGACGTTGCGGACGACGAACAGGTCGCCGGGACCACTGGCGGTGATCATCGACGTGACGAGCCGGGAGTCGGCGCAGGTCAGGAAGAGCTGTGCGGGGCGCTGGCCCTCCCGGGCCAGCCGCGCCAGCTCCGCCCGCACCAGCGGCGCGGTGTGACGCTGGAACGAGCTGATGCCACGCGCCAGTTCCCGCCCTGCCACCCGACCCGCCTCCTGTCCGGCCACCCGCCCCGCCGGGCCGGCCGGAATCCCTGTGGCGCAGTCCTGGTGGTTGCGCCAGGGCGTCCAGGGGCGGCACCGGCACGGGGCGGACCGAGCCGGGGTGACGGCGGCGGACAGGGTGGCGGCGGGCAGGGCGGATCCGGTGGCGGTCCGGATTCCGCCGCGCCGGCCCGACAGCTCTGCCGTACCGCCGCGCGCGGTGTGGGCGCTGCGCCAGTCCTGCAGGAACTCGTACGCCGCGTGGTCCATGAACGACCCGTCCAACTCCACGACGGCGTGGGCGCCTTGGGGGACGAGCTGCAGGGCTCTGCTGAGCCGGGGCACGGCGAGGAACGTCAACTGGCCTCTGACACGTACGTGATGGACTCCTTCCTGCTGGTCATGGGTGATGCGGGTGCGGGCGAGGCGGTGCAGGGCGACGGCGACCGCCAGGGCGACCCCGAGGACCACGCCCTCAAGGACGCCGAGGAGGGCCACGCCGAGTGCGGTCGCGGCGTAGACCGGCACTTCGCGGTGGCGCGTCACCGTGCGGATGTGGTGCAGGGACACCATCTGGATGCCGACGGCCATCACCAGGGCGGCGAGGGAGGCGAGCGGGATCTCCTCCAGGAGCGGGACCATCAGCAGCGCGGCGACTACTACGAGAACGCCGTGCAGCATCGCGGAGTTCCGGCTCACGGCACCCGATTTCACATTCGCGGCGCTGCGTACGGCGACCCCGGTGACCGGCAGGCCGCCGAGCGCCCCGGACACCATGTTGGCGGCGCCCTGACCGCGTAGTTCCCGGTCCAGGTCCGAGTGCGGAACGTGTGGCCCGCCACGGGCGGCGACCAGTTTGTCGACGGCCGCGGCGGACAGCAGTGACTCGACGCTGGCGACCAGGGTGACGGTGAGGACGGCCGTGGCGATGCCCAGCACGGGACCGGCGGGCGGCTCCGGAAGGGCGTGCCCGGACCAGGACGGCAGGTCGACCCGGGGCAGGGCGAGGCCGGCGAGGGGCGCCGCGGCGGTGGCCCCGGCCACGGCGACGAGGGCGGCCGGAACTCTGCGCAGCAGCCGCCCGGTCCGGCCGGGGAGTCGGGGCCAGGTCAGCAGCAGGACGAACGTGAGCGCGCTCATCGACACGGCGGCCGGGTGCATCCGGGCCAACTGGGCAGGCAGCGCGCGGAGGTTGGCGACGACGGAGCTGTCCGGGCTGCCGCCGAGGACGATGTGCAGCTGGGCGACGGCGATGGTGATGCCGATGCCGGCGAGCATGCCGTGCACCACGGCCGGGCTGACCGCGAGCGCGCCACGCGCCACCCGCAGACAGCCGAGTCCGAGCTGGGCGAGTCCGGCGAGGACGGTGATGCCGCAGGTGGCCCGCCAGCCGTAGCGCTGGATCAGGTCGGCGGTGATCACGGTGAGTCCGGCGGCGGGCCCGCTGACCTGGAGCGGGCAGCCGCCGAGCCGGCCGGCGACGAGCCCGCCCACGGCCGCGGCGACGAGGCCGGCCTGGAGCGGGGCGCCGGTGGCCAGGGCGATGCCGAGGGACAGGGGCAGGGCGATCAGGAAGACCGCGACGGACGCGGACAGGTCGGCGCCCTCGACGGGGAAGCGGCGGCGGGGCCCGGCCGGCGGGCTGTGCGGCGGGTGCGGGTGCTGGGTGTGTGGGGGTGCGCAGGCTGGCATGGTCCCGTCTCCTCCGGGGCGGCGTGGTCGCGGACTGGGCGGGGAGCACTGTCAGTAAATGAAGAGTAACGTAACGTAAAGAAAGAGCATAGCTTTTCGGGGCAAATGGCTTATCGAATCGCTCGCGTGAGTGAAGTAATCATTTGATGGGCTTGTCAGCCTCATTCCTTCTCGGCCCCGTGCGACCTTGGCGGCGCTGTCGGTGCAAGCCCGGCGCATCACCAGAGAACGGCCCTCGTCAGCGTGTGTCCGAGAGAAGGAAGAAGGTGGGCGGAGCATGACCGCCACCCAGAGGATCGCCGTCGGCGTCGTGGTCGCCGCGGCCTGCGCCTCATCGCTCGCCGGTTGCGCGACCGGCTCCCACGGTTCGAAGGAAGGGGTGCCCGGCCCGCAGAAGGGAGCGGCGGCGCCGCCCCAGAGCGTGGTCCGGCTGATCGGCGACGGATCCACCGCGTACACCGGCGCGCAGCCGCATCTGCCCCGGCCCGAGCGGCTGAAGCCCGGTCAGAAACCGCCCCAGTTCGTCGTCTTCTCCTGGGACGGCGCGGGCGAGGACAGCCAGAAGCTGTTCTCGCACTTCCGCAAGGTCTCCAAGGAGAACCACGCGACCATGACGTACTTCCTCAGCGGCGTGTACGTGCTGCCGGAGGACAAGCGCGACCTCTACCGGCCCCCGCAGCACTCGCCGGGCCGCTCCGACATCGGCTTCAACGACCAGCAGGGCATTGCCAATACCGTCAGGCAGGCGCGGCTGGCCTGGCTGGAGGGCAATGAGATCGGCACCCACTTCAACGGCCATTTCTGCGGACCCGACGGCGGGGTCGGCACCTGGTCGGTGGACGAGTGGAAGAGCGAGATCGCCCAGGCCAAGCAGTTCGTGAAGACCTGGAAGACCAACACCGGCATGAAGAAGGCGGCCCCGCTGCCCTTCGACTACGACAAGGAGCTGATCGGCGCCCGCACCCCCTGCCTCGAGGGCCAGAAGAACTTCATGAAGGCCGCCCGTGACCTGGGCTTCCGCTACGACTCCAGCGGCGTCGACAACCAGATCTGGCCCAAGAAGAAGGAGGGCCTGTGGGACCTGTCGATGCAGCTGGTGCCCTTCCCCGGGCACACCTTCGAGCAGCTGACCATGGACTACAACTTCATGGTCAACCAGTCCGGCACCAAGACCCAGGGCGACCCCGACAAGTTCGACTACTGGGGCGACCAGATGCACGACGGCCTGGTCAAGGGCTTCTACCGGGCCTACGACGGCAACCGCGCGCCGCTGATCATCGGCAACCACTTCGAGTCCTGGAACGGCGGCACGTACATGCGCGCCGTCGAGGACACGGTGAAAGAGGTGTGCAACAAGCCCGACGTGCGCTGTGTCTCCTTTCACCAACTGGCCGACTGGCTGGACGCCCAGGACCCGCAGACCCTTCAGAAGCTGCGCACCCTGAACGTGGGTGAGGCGCCCCGGCAGGGCTGGGCGTCCTTCCTCTCCGGCCGTCCGGCCCCGGCGCCCAAGGGTGTGCCCGGGGCGCCGGCGGTCAGGCAGTAGACGTCGAGCGGCAGAGGGAAGGCGGCGGGAGTCAGGCGGGGGTGGCCACGCTCTCACCGAGCGCGAAGGTGGGGTCGACCTGCGCCGCCAGGTCGGCCCCGGTGCGCTCGTTGCCCCACGCCTCGGCGTTCTTCAGGTGGAAGTGCACCATCTGGCGGGTGTAGCGCTCCCAGTCCCGCAGCTCGTACGTGGCGTCCACGGCGGCCCGCAGGGTGTGCAGGGCGCGGGAGTTGGCCTCTTCCAGGAGATCGAACCGGGGCGGGCGGCCCTTCTCCATGGCGCGCACCCAGTCCGAGCGCCCGACCGTCACGAGCAGGTCGTCCCCGACCTCCGCGCGCAGGAAGTCGATGTCGTCCTGTTCCTGGATCTTGTTGCCGACGACCTTCAGGGCGACGCCGAAGTCGCGGGCGTACTCCTGGTACTGGCGGTAGACGGAGACCCCCTTCCGGGTCGGCTCGGCGACGAGGAACGTCATGTCGAAGCGGGTGAACATGCCGGAGGCGAAGGAGTCCGAACCCGCCGTCATGTCGACCACGACGTACTCGTCGGGGCCGTCGACGAGGTGGTTCAGGAACAGCTCCACCGCTCCCGTCTTGGAGTGGTAGCAGGCGACCCCCAGGTCGGCGTCCGTGAAGGGGCCCGTGACCATCAAACGGACGGCGCCGCCGTCGAGTTCCACCGGGCGCGCGCAGGCGTCGTAGATCTGGTTCGGCTCGCGCACGCGGACCAGGCGCGAGCCCTCGCCGGGCGGGGTCGTCTTGATCATCGTCGCGGCGGAGTGGATGCGCGGGTTGGCGCCGCGCAGATAGTCCTTGATCAGCGGCAGCCGCTCGCCCATGGCGGGCAGCGCGGCCGCCTCCGCCTCGTCGAGGCCGAGCGCCGGGCCGAGGTGCTGGTTGATGTCCGCGTCGATGGCGACCACCGGGGCGCCGGCGGCCGTGAGGTGGCGGATGAAGAGGGAGGAGAGCGTGGTTTTGCCGCTGCCGCCCTTCCCGACGAAAGCAATTTTCATGTTCACCAAGGGTAGTCAGGTGATATCTGCATGTGTCAGCGTGAGTGAAGAAGACCACTCCTTCGAGGGGTACGACGCGGGGGTGCGTAGTGTCGTACTCATGAGTACGACAGGCGCGACCGCCGATCCGCTCGCGGCCCTGGGCTCGCTGCCCGGGGTGGCCGAGTCCGTGGAGTCCGTGCGCAAGGCCGTGGACCGGGTCTACGGACACCGGGTCATGCGGCGCCGTAGCACCGAGATCACCGCCGAGGCGGCCCTGCGCGGCGCCCGCGGCTCCGCGGCGCTGTCCGGCGCCGACTGGGCCCTGGAGGAGGTGCGGCGGCGCACCGACTTCAGTGGCGATGCCGAGGCGCGCGTGATGGGTGCCGCCCTGCGGCTGTCGGCCGAGGCCGGGCAGCTGCTGTCCATCTGGCGGCAGTCGCCGCTGCGGGTGCTGGCCCGGCTGCACCTGGTGGCCGCGGCGAGCAGCGGTGCCGAGGTCGGCCGGCCGCGCCGAGCGGGCGAGGCGGTGGACGAGCCGCTGGTCGAGCTGCCCCTGCCGGACGCCGCGGAGGTCTCCGGCCGACTGGAGGGGCTCGCGGACCTGATCATCGCCGGGACGTCCGCGCCCGCGCTGGTGACGGCCGCCGTGGTGCACGGCGAACTGCTCGCGCTGCGGCCCTTCGTGTCCCACAACGGCCTGGTCGCGCGCGCGGCCGAGCGGATCGTCCTGATCGGCAGCGGCCTGGACCCGAAGGCGATCTGCCCGGCCGAGGTCGGCTACGCCGAACTGGGCCGCGCCTCCTACCTGGCGGCACTGGACGGATACGTCTCCGGCACCCCCGAGGGCATGGCGGCCTGGATCGCCCACTGCGGCAAGGCGGTCGAGCTGGGCGTGCGCGAGTCGACGGCGGTGTGCGAGGCGCTGCAACGCGGCGCGGCCTGAGCGGGCGGCCCGGCGCCGGGCAAGAGTTGCGGCGGTACGAGCACTCGTACCGCCGCTGGCATGCTCACCCGGTTACCAAGCGTCCTCGATATGTGCCCATCAGGTCGGGGAACCTTGCCCGTCACCTGGTGTTGCTGGCCCGTAATCGACGGGTCGACGTCGCGTGGGTGCCCGATGTTCATGCGGGGTCCGTGGGCCAACTGCGTAGTGGTAGGTGATCCTCTCGGATGTCCTGTGGTCTCGCGGGCCTGAATTCTTTCTACCGCGAGCCAGGAGGAAGCGGAACCCCTGCCCGCACTTCTTTACTTTCAGGTTCAAACATGGGTGAAACGGGCGACGTTCAGGCCGTGCTCCGGCGCCGGCTGGCGTACCAGACGAGGCCGGCGGTCGCGGCCGCCGCTCCTATGGCCGCCGCCGCGACGAGCGCGGGGCGGGGCGGGACCGACAGTGCGGGCAGCCGCTTCTTGAGCGGGACGGGATGGCGGAACGCCAGAATCGGCCATCCGCGCGCGAGTGCCTCGCGGCGCAGCGTGCGGTCCGGGTTGACCGCGTGCGGGTGGCCGACCGCCTGGAGCATCGGCAGGTCGGTCGCCGAGTCGCTGTAGGCGTAGCAGCGGTCGAGGTCGTAGCCCTCGGATGCGGCCAGCTCGCGGATCGCCTCGGCCTTGGTCGGGCCGTAGGCGTAGTACTCCACCTCCCCGGTGAAGCAGCCGTCCTCGCCGACCACCATGCGCGTGGCCACCACCCGGTCCGCGCCCAGCAGTTCGCCGACCGGCTCGACCACCTCGGCGCCCGAGGTCGACACGATCACCACGTCCCGTCCGGCCGTGTGGTGCTCCTCGATGAGGGAGGCGGCCTCGTCGTAGATGATCGGGTCGATCAGATCGTGCAGCGTCTCGGCCACGATCTCCCGGACCTGCTGGACGTTCCAGCCGCGGCACAGGGCGGACAGATACTCGCGCATACGCTCCATCTGGTCGTGATCCAGGCCGCCGGCCAGGAAGACGAACTGGGCATATGCGGTACGCAGTGCGGCCCTGCGGTTGATCAGCCCGCCTTGGTAGAAGGACTTGCCGAAGGTGAGCGTGCTCGACTTCGCAATGACCGTCTTGTCCAGGTCAAAGAAGGCTGCCGCGCGGGGCGAGGAGTGGTTTTCCACGCCCTGAGCATAGGCGCCCACCATTCGGCGTAAGGTGGGGCGTGTGGGTTTGCCTGAGAGGGCTCTCGGGTACACCATGGAAGTCACGGATCGTTCGCGACCGTGCTAACCCGGTCCGACTCCTCCCCCCCCGAGTCGGCCGTGGGGACGACCCCCGCTCTCCCCCCCGGCGGGGGTCGTCGCATGTCCGGACGGGTTTACGTCCCTCTCCCCCTTCCTTCCGCGACCGTACGGCCGCTTCGGCGCCGCTGCGGTGTCGTTTTGCCATGCCCATGATTCGTTACTCATGGTAATCGCCGCGCTGCTCTGTGGAAGTCGCACAGGGATCGGTACAGACGTCACCGGTATGGGTGACGGAGATATTCACAGGCCCTGAGTTGTCCACAGTTTTCCACCAAGATCCACATCATTTCGCGGATCGCTGCACCGTGATTCCAGCGCGCTGCGGCCGCGGCGAGTTCATGGCCGGTTCCGATTGCCGGAGCGCGTATGGCCGGTTTCCGTCGGCCGTTCATATGGAGGGCCGCTTGCCGGTTCTCCACACCTTTGGGAAACGCGGGGCCGCAGGGGCTGCGCGGCCCACGCAGCGAAGGGGGAACACCCGTGACCGGAACCGTCACCCACGACCCGCCGCCCGGCACTTCGGACCGGCCGGGGCGGCCGCTGATCGTCACCGAGGACGCCGAACTCCTGGACGACCTGCTACGCCTGTGCGCGGCCGCCGGCGCCACACCCGAGGTCCACCACCGCGTCCCGGACCACGGCGACGGCTGGGAGACGGCCCCGCTCGTGCTGGTCGGTGACGACGCCGCCCGGCGCGTCGGCGGGGCCGCGCGCCGGCGCGGAGTGGTGCTGGTCGGCCGTGACCAGGACGACCCGGGTGTGTGGAAGCGAGCCGTCCAGATCGGCGCCGACCACGTCCTGATGCTGCCCGACGGCGAGCAGTGGCTGGTCGACCGCATCGCCGATGTCGCCGAGGGCGTCGGCCGCCCGGCCCTCACCGTCGGGGTGATCGGCGGCCGGGGCGGGGCCGGCGCGTCCACGCTCGCGTGTGCCCTCGCCGTCACCTCCGCGCGCGAGGGACTGCGCACCCTCCTCGTGGACGCCGATCCGCTCGGCGGCGGACTCGACGTACTCCTCGGCGGGGAGAGCGCCGAGGGCCTGCGCTGGCCCGCCTTCGCCGCCTCCCGGGGGCGGGTCGGCGGTGGCGCGCTGGAGGAGTCGCTGCCGGAACTGCATCAGCTGCGGGTGCTCAGCTGGGACCGTGGCGACTGCGTCGCCGTCCCGCACCAGGCGGTGCGCGCCGTGCTCGCCGCCGCCCGGCGACGCGGCGGCACGGTCGTGGTCGACGTGCCCCGCCGCCTCGACGACGGCGTCGCCGAGGCCCTCGCCCAGCTCGACCTGGCCCTGCTCGTGGTCCCCGCCGAACTGCGGGCGGTCGCGGCCGCCGGGCGGGTGGCGTCCGCCGTCGGCATGGTCGTCCGTGATGTGCGGGTGGCCGTACGCGGGCCGTACGCGCCCGGTCTGGACGGCAGGGAGGTGGCCCGGCTGCTCGGCCTGCCGCTGGCCGGTGAGGTCCCTGTCGAGCCGGCGCTGCTGCGCCCCCAGGGTGGCGCGAAACCGCCCGGTGCGACCGGGCGCGGACCGCTGACCCGCTTCTGCACGGCCTTCTGGGAGCGTGCGCTGGTCGAGGCCGGAGGCGCCCGATGACGCTCACCGGGCTCGACCGGGCCGACGGCGCCGCCCTGCTCGACGGCGTCCGGCGCTGGCTCGCCGAGAGCGGCGCCGAACCCACCCCCGCGCGCGTGGCCCAGGCCCTGCGCGAACAGGGCCGGGTGCTCGGCGACGCCGAAGTCCTCGGCGCGGCCGCGCACCTGCGCAGCGAACTGGTCGGCAGCGGACCGCTGGAGCCGCTGCTCGCCGACCCGGACGTCACCGACGTCCTGGTCTCGGCGCCGGACCGGGTGTGGGTCGACCGCGGCGGCGGCCTGGAGCTGACCCCGGTGACCTTCCCCGACGCGGCGGCCGTACGACGCCTCGCGCAGCGGCTGGCCGCCGTGGCCGGACGGCGCCTGGACGACGCCCGGCCGTGGGCGGACGCCCGGCTGCCCGACGGCACCCGGCTGCACGCGGTGCTGCCCCCGGTCGCCGTCGGCTGCACCTGCCTGTCCCTGCGGGTCGTACGGCCCCGGGCGTTCACCCTGGAGGAACTGGTCGCAGCCGGCACGGTGCCGCCCGGCGGCGACCGGATCCTGCGGGCGCTGCTCGCGGCCCGGCTCTCCTTCCTCGTCAGCGGCGGCACCGGCAGTGGCAAGACGACCCTGCTCAGCGCCCTGCTGGGCCTGGTCGGGGCGGACGAGCGGATCGTGCTCGCCGAGGACTCGGCCGAGCTGCGACCGGATCACCCGCACGTCGTCCGGCTGGAGACCCGGCCCGCCAACCAGGAGGGCGCCGGCCTGGTCACCCTGGAGGACCTCGTCCGGCAGGCGCTGCGGATGCGGCCCGACCGGCTGGTCGTCGGCGAGGTGCGCGGACCCGAGGTCGTGCATCTGCTCGCCGCCCTCAACACCGGTCACGACGGCGGCTGTTGTACGGCTCATGCCAACGCCGCCGCAGACGTCCCGGCCCGGCTGGAGGCGCTGGCCACGGCCGCGGGGCTCGACCGGGCGGCCCTGCACAGCCAGCTGGCGGCCGCGCTCTCCGTCGTCCTGCACCTCGTACGGGACCGGTCCGGACGGCGCCGGATCGCCGAGATGCACGTGCTGGAGCGGGACACCACGGGCCTGGTGCGCACGGTACCGGCCCTGCGCTGGGGCGAGCGGGCCTTCGTACGGGAGCGGGGCTGGGAGCGGCTGCGGCAACTGCTCGGTACGACGCGTGAGTTCACGGATGAGTGAGAGGGGTGGCGGAAGTGGTCGGTGGGGTGGGTGAGACCTCGATGGGTGCGGCGGTGGTCTGTCTCGGCGCGCTGGTCTGGCTGCTGGGCGGGCGGCACCACGGGATGCGGCGAGCGCGGCTGCTGCTCGCGGGCGGCGGAGTGGTGCCGACCGGGCCGCCCTCCTGGGAGCAGGTGGGTGCGGAACTGCGGCGACTGCGCGGCCGGTTGGGGGCCGAGTGGTGGGCGCTCACGGCCGGGCTGCTGCTCGCGGCGCTGGGTGCCTCGGTGATTCCGGTCGCCGCGGGGGCGGCCGGGGTGCCGGTGCTGCGCCGGGTGCGGCTGGCCCGGCAGGCCCGGCGCGACCGGGAGCGGCGGGCGGACGCGGTGATCGCCCTGTGCGGGTCTCTCGCCGGGGAGGTGCGCGCCGGACGGCAGCCGGGCGAGGCGTTGCCGCGGGCCGCGCGGGACACCGGCGGGCTCGGCGACACGCAGGCGGCCGTGGTCGCGGCGGCGCGGTTCGGCGGGGACGTGCCCGGCGCGCTCGCCGCGGCCGCCCGGCAGCCGGGTGCCGAGGGCCTGCTCGGACTGGCCGCGTGCTGGCGGGTGGCCGTGGACCAGGGCGCCGGACTCGCGGCCGGCCTGGACCGGCTGGACGCGGCCCTGCGCGCCGAACGGGACCAACGTGCCGACCTGTACGCCCAGTTGGCCGGAGCGCGGGCTACGGCGGTACTGCTCGCCGCCCTGCCCGCCCTCGGTCTCCTCCTCGGCACGGCCATGGGCGCTGCCCCGCTCCACGTGCTCCTGCACACCGGCGCCGGTCTGGGCTGCCTGACGGTCGGCGCGGCCTTCGAGGCGGCCGGGATGGCGTGGGCGGTCCGGATCGTGCGGGGAGCGGAGGCGGCGTGAGCGGGGAGCGGGGTGTGGACCTGGGGACGGCCGCGGCAGGGCGTGCGACCCGGGGACGGGTGGGGCGGTGTGCGGGTGGCCGGGTGCGAGGGGGACCGGTACCGGTCGGCGGAGCGAGGCGGGCGAGGAGAACGGGTGGTATGAGCGGGGAAGTTGTCCACAGGTTGGGGATGGCCGGGGGTGTGGTGCTGGGCCTCGGCTGGGCGGTTCGGCGGCTGGACCTGGTGCGGCGGCGCCGGGCGCGTCGGCGGGCGGCCGAGTTGCTGGGGCAGGCCGCGCCGGTGCCGAGGCGGTCGTTCGAGGTCGCGGGCGCGCTGCGACGGTGGCTGCCGCCGGCCGGCGCCGGGTGCGGTGCGTGGGTGCTGGTGGGTGGCCTGACCGGGGCTGTCCTGGGGCTGGTCGTCGGCGCCGGGCTGTGGCGGTGGCGAAGCCGCCAGACCGCGGCCGGCCGGACGGAGTCGGTGGACACCGCCGCGGCCGCACGCCAACTGCCTCTCGCCGCCGACCTGCTGGCCGCCTGCATCACGGCCGGAGCCGGGCCGGTGATCGCCGCCCAGGCGGTGGGAGAGGCGCTCGGCGGGCCCGTCGGGCAGGCGCTGGCGCGGGGCGCCGCCGAGGTACGGCTCGGTGGTGAACCGGCGGACGCCTGGCGCCGGTTGGCCGCGCTGCCCGGCGCGGGAGCGCTGGCGCGGTTGCTGGAGCGGGCCGACGAGTCCGGGCTTCCAGCGGCCGGCCCGGCTGCCCGGCTCGCCTCGGACGCCCGCGCGCAGTGGGCGCGCACGGCGACGGCCCGCGCGCGGCGTGCCGCCGTACTGATCTCCGCGCCCGTCGGCCTGTGCTTCCTGCCGGCCTTCATCGCGGCCGGGGTGCTCCCCGTCGTGATCGGACTCGCGGGCGGGGTGATGGGAGGGAGGTGAGACGTACGGGGCGAACGGAACCGAGCAGGACCGAGTAGGTGCGCATGACCACAAAAGACCTGAACCTCATGGGGGTTGGAATGAACGAGAAGATCAAGGAAGCGGTGGTACGGCTGCGGGGCAGGTGCCGTAGGGACGCCGGCATGGTCACGTCGGAGTACGCGATGGGCGTGCTCGCGGCCGTCGGGTTCGCCTTGTTGTTGTACGAGGTCGTCACCAGCGGCCAGGTCCGGGCGGAGCTGCAGGCCATCGTGAAGAAGGCCCTCAGTGCGCGGATGTGAGCGAGGGGCGGACCGGGGGTTCGTGACCGCGGAGGCGGCCGTGGTGCTCTGTGTGCTGGTGGCGTTCACGATGGCGCTGGTCTGGGGGCTGCTCGTGGTGGCGGCACAGATCCAGTGTGTGGACGCGGCCCGCACGGGCGCCCGGGCCGCCGCCCGGCAGGACCCGGCCGACGCGGTGGTGACGGTGACCCGGGAGACGGCACCGCGCGGGGCACGCGTGAGCGTGCGGCGCGAGGGCGACCTGGTCCGGGTGACGGTGGCGGCCAGACCGCCGGTCCTGAGCGGACTGCCTTTCGAGGTCCGTGAGCAGGCCGTGGCGCTGGCCGAGGAGACGGTGGGAGCGCGGGAGGAGGGGCCGTGAGAGAGGGGGATGAGCGAGTCGGCGGCCCCGCGTGCGCGTATGGCAGGCAGCGGGGCGGTCTCCCCGGCCGGGTGGGCTGCGAGCCGGAGCCGGAGCCGGAGCCGGAGCCAGAGTCGGAGTCGGAGCGGGAGCCGGAGCCGGAGCGGGAGCGGGAGCCGGGCAGCGGGCGGAGGCGCCCGCACGGCCGGCCGTGCTCCGCTCGGGATCAGGGGTCCGCCACCGTGTGGAGCCTCGGGGTGATCGCCTTGCTGTGCGCGGTGTTCGGCGCCGTGCTCGCCCTCGGGCACGCCGTCGTCGTGCGGCACCGCGCGGCCGGCGGGGCGGATCTGGCCGCGCTCGCGGCGGCGGACCACTGGGCCGAGGGCGGGGCGGCGGCCTGCGCCCGGGCCGCCCGGGTGGCGGCTACCCAGGACGTACGGCTGGTGCGGTGCGCGATCGTGGGCGAGACCTCGGACGTGACGGCGGCGTCGGGAAGAGGACCGTTCACGGCGGAGGTCAGGTCGAGAGCGGGCCCCGCGGTGCCGTTGCCGGCTTCTCCGCAGGCTCCGCCACCGACGGATTCCCGGGCTTCTCCTCCGGCGCCTCCCGCAGCAGGACCGTGAGGAGGCGGACCGCTCCCCGCTTGTGCAACGGGTCGTTGCCGTTGCCGCACTTGGGGGACTGGATGCAGGACGGGCAGCCGGCCTCGCACTCGCAGGAGGCGATCGCCTCGCGGGTGGCGGTGAGCCAGGCGCGGGCGGTGTGGAAGGCACGCTCGGCGAAGCCCGCGCCGCCGGGGTGGCCGTCGTAGACGAAGACCGTCGGAAGGAGGGTGTCGGGGTGGAGGGGGACGGAGACGCCCCCGATGTCCCAGCGGTCGCAGGTGGCGAACAGGGGCAGCATGCCGATGGAGGCGTGTTCGGCGGCGTGCAGGGAGCCGCCGAGGATCTCCGGGTTGACCCGGGCCTCGTCCAGTTGGTCGTCGGTGACCGTCCACCACACCGCGCGCGTGCGCAGTGTGCGCGGAGGGAGGTCGAGTTTGGTCTCGCCGAGCACCTCACCGGTGATCAGGCGTCTGCGGAGGAAGGAGACCACCTGGTTGGTGACTTCGACCGAGCCGTAGCACAGGCGGCCGGAGCCCCACGGGATCTCGGTGTCCGTCTCCAGGATGGAGATCGAGGTGGTGTCGCGGGCGACCGTGGAGTACGGCGGGTCGGCCTGTTCGACCAGGGCGACCGAGTCCTCCAGGTCGAGCGAGCGCACCAGATACGTGCGGCCCTGGTGCAGATGGACCGCGCCCTCGTGGACCGTGGAGTGCGCGGCGGCCGCGTCGACCGTGCCCAGCAGGCGGCCGGTGCCGGCCTCCACGACCTGCACCGGGCTGCCGCCCGCGCCGCGGATGTCGGTCAGGTCGGCGGCCCGCTCCCGACGGGTCCAGTGCCAGGCCTTCGTCCGCCGGCGGAGCAGCTTCGCGGCCTCCAGCTGCGGCAGCACGTCCGCGCAGGCGGGGCCGAAGAGGTCCAGGTCCTGCTCGGTCAGCGGGAGTTCCGCGGCGGCGGCGCACAGGTGCGGGGCGAGGACGTAGGGGTTGTCGGGGTCGAGGACCGTCGACTCCACCGGTTGGTCGAACAGGGCCTCCGGGTGGTGGACGAGGAAGGTGTCCAGCGGGTCGTCGCGGGCGACCAGGACCGCGAGGGCGCCCTGGCCGGAGCGGCCCGCGCGGCCCGCCTGCTGCCACAGGGACGCGCGCGTGCCCGGGTAGCCGGCGATCACCACCGCGTCCAGGCCGGAGACGTCCACACCCAGCTCCAGGGCCGTCGTGGCGGCGAGGCCGAGGAGTTCACCGGAGTGCAGCGCGCGTTCCAGGGCGCGCCGCTCCTCGGGGAGATAGCCGCCCCGGTAGGCCGCGACCCGCCGGACCAGGGAGCGGTCGACCTCGGCCAGCCTCTCCTGGGCGATGACCGAGATCAGCTCGGCGCCGCGCCGGGACCGTACGAAGGCGACCGAGCGCACGCCCTGCACGGTCAGATCGGTCAGCAGATCGGCGGTCTCGGCGGTGGCGGTACGCCGTACGGGGGCACCTTTCTCGCCGTGCAGCTCGGTGAGCGGGGGCTCCCACAGGGCGAAGACGAGTTCGCCGCGCGGGGAGGCGTCGTCGGCGACCTCGGTCACCGGCAGGCCGGTCAGCCGGCGGGCGGCGACGGACGGCTCGGCGGCGGTCGCCGAGGCCAGCAGGAAGACGGGCGAGGAGCCGTAGCGCGCGCACAGGCGGCGCAGCCGGCGCAGCACCTGGGCGACGTGCGAGCCGAAGACGCCCCGGTAGGTGTGGCACTCGTCGATGACGACGTACTCGAGGGACTTCAGGAAGGAGGACCAGCGCGGGTGGGACGGGAGTATCCCGCGGTGCAGCATGTCGGGGTTGGTCAGGACGTAGTTGGCGTACTGGCGGATCCACTCCCGTTCCTCGAACGGGGTGTCGCCGTCGTACACGGCCGGGCGTACGGCGCTGCCAAGGGGTTGTGAAAGTTCCTTCACCGAACGGCACTGGTCCGCTGCGAGTGCCTTGGTGGGCGCCAGGTAGAGGGCGGTGGCACCACGGCCGTTCGGGGCCTCGGAGCCGTCCAGAAGGGCGGACAGGACGGGCACGAGGTACGCGAGGGACTTGCCGGAGGCGGTGCCGGTGGCGACGACCACCGAATCGCCGTCCAGGGCGTGCTCGGCGGCCAGCGCCTGGTGCGCCCAGGGGTGCTCGATCCCGGCCGCCTGCACGGCCGCGATCACCTCGGACCGAATCCGGTCAGGCCAGACGGCATGGCGGCCCGCGCGCGGGGGCAAGTGCTCCGTATGAGTGATGCGCGCAGCCCGGCTCGGCCCGGAGGCGAGCCGGTCCAGGACCGCGCCCGGAGACGGGCGGGACGCCGGGTCCGCCGGGGATCGATCGGATCGGTGATTCTTGGCCATCGGCACCGAGTGTGTCACTGGCGTGACGGACAATGGAGCCAAGGCGTCGTGCACGCCTGCCGGTAAGTGATTGAATGCCATCGCGGCTGGCGAAGCGTCCCGGGGGCCGCAAGCCGAGGTGCCCGAGGGGCGAACGCTCGATAGCAAGGTGCTGGAGGATCCGTGGACCTGTCCCTGTCGACCGAGACCGTCGGCGATCGTACGGTCGTCCGAGTCGGTGGCGAAATCGACGTGTATACCGCGCCCAAGCTGCGCGAGCAGCTGGTCGAGCTGGTGAACGACGGGAATTTCCACCTCGTCGTCGACATGGAGGGCGTGGACTTCCTCGACTCCACCGGGCTCGGCGTGCTGGTCGGCGGCCTGAAGCGGGTGCGTGCCCACGAGGGCTCGCTGCGCCTGGTCTGCAACCAGGAGCGCATTCTCAAGATCTTCCGTATCACTGGCCTCACCAAGGTGTTCCCGATCCACACCTCGGTCCAGGAAGCGGTCGAGGCCACCGACTGACCGCGGACCGGTCTCCGGCGCCGGGCTCCTGAGCGGGCCCGGACGCCGGGCGGTCTCGTTCGGGCCGATGAGGCGGCCCGGGCACAGAAGAACACTTGGGGTGCGGGCGCTCGGCGGCCCCGCCCCCGACCGCACGCCCGTAGTCGCGAGGGGGATGCATGGCCACCGTCGAACTCCGCTTCAGCGCGCTGCCCGAGCACGTCCGGACCGCCCGCCTGGTGGCGGCCGCGGTGGCACGCAGGGCCGGAGTGGACGAGGCCGTCCTGGACGAGGTCCGGCTCGCCGTGGGCGAGGCCTGCTCCCGTGCCGTCGGGCTGCACCAGAACAGCGGTATCTCGGCGCCCGTGAAGGTGGCGCTGATCGAAGAGGAGAAACAGTTCTCCATCGAGGTTGGCGACGAGGCCCCGCACGCCGTGCCGCGGGGCGACACGCCCGGCGACGCGCAGGACGGCGACGCGGATGTCGAGGAGGACGAGATGGGCCTCGCGGTCATCAGCGGCCTCGTCGACGACGTGGAGGTCAGCAGCGGCAAGGACGGCGGCCTGATCCGCATGACCTGGCCGACGACACCGCCGGCGGCGGCCGTTCTCTGACAGCCGACACACCACTTCACGAGGGCCCTGCCGAGCAGGGCCCTCGGTGTTTTTTCCAGCGTGAACAGGTACCCTCACAATTCGTGAAGGAATTCACGATCATTGACAATGCCTTGAGGGCATTACTCCATTCGGGTGGCGTGGCGCGATCTCGATCATTTACCGATGAGCCGGTGGAGGCTAATTCCGTTTACCGCGCTCTGTTGAGATCACTCCGGGGTACCTAGAATCCGTCCACATCTTGAGCTCAGTCCAAGCGTCAAGGAGGACGAATGGCCGGGCTTTCTACTTCTCCATCGGGTCACTCCATCACCCTCGCGGCCGCGGTCCTGACCGACCACAACCGGATCCTCGTGGCCGTCATCGCCGCGGTCGCGCTGGCCGCTCTGGTGGTCGCAGGGGTCCTGGTACGCCAGGTGCTCGCCGCGGGCGAGGGCACCGACAGCATGAAGCGGATCGCCGAGGCGGTCCAGGAAGGCGCGAAGGCGTATCTCGCCCGGCAGTTGCGCACGCTCGGCGTATTCGCCGTCGTCGTGTTCTTCCTGCTCATGCTGCTGCCCGCGGACAACTGGAATCAGCGGGCCGGACGATCGCTGTTCTTCCTGATCGGTGCCGCGTTCTCGGCGGCCACCGGCTATATCGGCATGTGGCTCGCCGTGCGCAGCAACGTGCGGGTCGCCGCGGCCGCCCGGGAGGCCACACCGGCACCGGGTGAACCGGAAAAGGATCTCACCACCGTCTCGCACACCGCGATGAAGATCGCATTTCGCACGGGCGGCGTCGTCGGCATGTTCACGGTGGGGCTCGGCCTGCTGGGCGCCTCCTGTGTGGTGCTGGTGTACGCCGCCGACGCGCCGAAGGTGCTGGAGGGCTTCGGCCTCGGCGCCGCCCTGATCGCCATGTTCATGAGGGTGGGCGGCGGCATCTTCACCAAGGCCGCCGACGTCGGCGCCGACCTGGTCGGCAAGGTCGAACAGGGCATTCCGGAGGACGACCCGCGCAATGCCGCAACCATCGCCGACAACGTGGGCGACAACGTCGGCGACTGCGCGGGCATGGCGGCCGACCTGTTCGAGTCGTACGCCGTCACCCTGGTGGCCGCGCTGATCCTCGGCAAGGCCGCCTTCGGCAACTCCGGGCTGGCGTTCCCGCTGCTCGTGCCCGCCATCGGCGTCCTCACCGCGATGATCGGCATCTTCGCGGTCGCGCCCCGTCGGGCCGACCGCAGCGGCATGACCGCGATCAACCGCGGCTTCTTCATCTCCGCGGTGATCTCCCTCGCGCTGGTCGCGGTCGCGGTCTTCGTCTACCTGCCCTCGAAGTACTCCGACCTGCACGGCGTGACGGACGCGGCGATCCGCGGCAAGGACGGCGATCCGCGGCTGCTCGCCCTCGTCGCGGTCGGCATCGGCATCCTCCTCGCCGCCGTCATCCAGCAGCTCACCGGCTACTTCACCGAGACCAACCGCCGTCCGGTCAGGGACATCGGCAAGACCTCCCTCACCGGCCCGGCCACGGTCGTGCTGTCCGGCATCTCGCTCGGCCTGGAGTCCGCCGTCTACACCGCGCTGCTCATCGGGCTCGGCGTGTACGGCGCGTTCCTGCTCGGCGGTACGTCGATCATGCTGGCGTTGTTCGCGGTCGCGCTGGCCGGCACCGGCCTGCTCACCACGGTCGGCGTGATCGTCGCCATGGACACCTTCGGGCCGGTGTCCGACAACGCCCAGGGCATCGCCGAGATGTCCGGCGACGTCCAGGGCGCGGGCGCGCAGGTGCTCACCAACCTGGACGCGGTCGGCAACACCACCAAGGCCATCACCAAGGGCATCGCCATCGCCACCGCCGTCCTCGCCGCGTCGGCGCTGTTCGGGTCGTACCGCGACGCGATCACCACCAACGTGCAGGACGTCGGGGAGAAACTCACCGGGCCCGGTGCCCCGCTGAGTCTGTCCCTGGACATCTCGCAGCCCAACAACCTCGTCGGCCTCATCGCGGGCGCCGCGGTCGTCTTCCTCTTCTCCGGACTGGCCATCAACGCCGTGTCGCGCTCGGCCGGTTCGGTGGTGTTCGAGGTGCGGCGGCAGTTCCGCGAGCACCCCGGGATCATGGACTACACCGAGAAGCCCGAGTACGGGCGTGTCGTCGACATCTGCACCAAGGACGCCCTGCGGGAGCTGGCCACACCGGGTCTGCTCGCCGTGATGGCGCCCATCTTCGTCGGCTTCACCCTCGGTGTCGGTGCGCTCGGCTCCTACCTCGCCGGCGCGATCGGCGCGGGCACGCTGATGGCGGTGTTCCTCGCCAACTCCGGCGGCGCCTGGGACAACGCCAAGAAGCTGGTGGAGGACGGTCACCACGGCGGCAAGGGCAGCGACGCCCACGCCGCCACGGTGATCGGCGACACGGTCGGCGACCCCTTCAAGGACACCGCCGGACCGGCCATCAACCCGCTGCTGAAGGTCATGAACCTGGTCTCGCTGCTCATCGCGCCCGCGGTGATCAAGTTCTCCTACGGCAACGACAAGAACCTCGGCATGCGGATCCTGATCGCGGTCCTCGCGCTCGCGGTGATCGTCACCGCCGTGTACATCTCCAAGCGGCGCGGTATCGCCGTCGGCGACGACGAGAGTGCCGAGCGGGTCTCCAACTCACCGAACACGGCGGTGGTTTCCTAGACCTTCCGGGAAAGCCCTGTTCAACGGGTGGGCGGGCGGCGCGTGTTGACGCGCCGTCCGCCCGCTGTCGTCGGTGGGTGTGTCTGTGGGTTCGACTGTGGGATCGCCCACGTGGTGAGCCTTGTCTCTCATGGTGCAAAGGGTCATAAAGGGCGCTTTAGGGGGCGTACGGGGAGTGGAGGGTGTGCGTCCGCCGTGTAGGGTCCGTGGGCCGAGAGCCAGGGAAGGGACCGATCCGGTGAACAAGAAGCTCGCGGCCGCACTGTCCGGCGGTGCGGTACTGGTGGCGGCGCTGACGGGATGCACCAGCAGCGGCAGTGGCGGTAGCAAGGGGCCCGACCCCAAGCTGGTTGCCTGGGCCAAGTCCGTGTGCGACGCGGTGCCCGCGCAGGACTCCAAGATCAAGGCGGCGAACGCGGCCATCGGCACGACGGCCGCCGACACGGCCAAGCCCGAGACCCTCCAGAAGACGGACTCGCAGGCCTTCCAGGACATGTCCGACGGCTACAAGGCGATCGCCACCGCCGTGAGCAGCGCGGGCGCGCCTCCCGGTGTGAACGACGGTGCCCAGCGGCTGCAGAACGTCGTGAAGAGCTTCAACAGCCTCTCCGCCTCCTACGCCGACCTGAAGAAGCAGGTCGACGCGCTGAACACCAAGGACCAGGCGAAGTTCGCCTCGGGGCTGCACGACATCGCCACGCAGATGACGGATCTGGAGAAGCAGCACCAGTCCGGCACCAAGTCGCTGGAGAACCTCCAGCAGGGCGAGGTCAAGAACGCGATCGCCCAGCAGGAGAGCTGCAAGAAGATCGCGGCCTCCTCCTCGGCCTCGCCGTCGGCCGGCTGACGCGAGCGGGTGGCAGCGGGCTCGCGGCGGCGCGAGGGGCTTGCGGGAAGGGGCTCACGGCCGCCCCGCACCGCCCCGCACCGCTGTTGGGCCGCCTCGCACCGGTCGGCGGGCCGCCCGCACCGCGGCCGGTGAGCCGTTCCGGCGTCCTGTCGGCGTGGTGCAGGCCGTGTTCCGCGCACCCGTCGGCGCGGTGCAGGCCATGGCTCCGTGCCTTGTCGGCGCGGTGAGGCCGCGGTTCCGTGGCCCGTCGGCGCGGTGTGCTGAGGCCGCGGGTGGCCGGGCCCGCGGGCCACAATGGGGGCGTGACTGACTCCGGACTCGCCTCCCTGCCCGCTTCCGACCGGCCCGACACCGCCGCGCGCCTGCGGGACGCGCTGCTGGCCGCCTCCTTCACCGCCGACGGGCTGCTCGAACTGCTCGGCGCCCCCGCGTACGCGGCGCTGGCCCGCAGCGAGACCGTGCCCGCCCTGCGCGCGACGCGTGGCGACACGCCGCTGGAGACGCTCGTACGGCTGTTCCTGCTCCAGCAACCGGTGCCGTACGCGCGCGTGGCGCACGTTCTGCCGGCCGAGGAGGCCCTCGACGCCGGGTGGCTCACGCGCGTGGGCGGCGACGAGGTGGCCGCGACCGTGGACGTGCGGCCCTACGGCGGCCCCGCCGGCGAGGACTGGTTCATCGTCTCGGACCTGGGCTGCGCGGTGGGCGGCGCGGGCGGCATCGGACAGCGTGACGAGGGGGTTGTGCTGGGCGTCGGCGGCGCCTCGACCACCCTCGCCGGTATCACCGTCCGCATGCCCGTCGACTCCGCCCTGGACCTCGGCACCGGGTCCGGCATCCAGGCGCTGCACGCCGCCCAGCACGCCACGCGCGTGACGGCGACCGATCTCAACCCGCGCGCGCTGCACATCACGGCGCTCACCCTCGCGCTGTCCGACGCGCCCGCCGCGGACCTGCGCGAGGGTTCGCTGTTCGAACCGGTCCGGGACGACGAGACGTTCGACCTGATCGTGTCCAACCCGCCGTTCGTCATTTCGCCCGCCCGTCTCCCACCACCCTCGGCCGAATCGCTTCACGATGCCCCCCTGATTGCCCGGCTGACGTACCGGGACGGTGGCATGGGCGGGGACGATCTGTGCCGCTCGCTCGTTCAGCAGGCGGGGGAACGGCTGAACGAGGGCGGGTTCGCGCAGTTCCTCGCCAACTGGCAGCACGTGGCAGGGGAGGACTGGCAGGACAGACTCAGGTCGTGGGTGCCGCGCGGGTGCGATGCCTGGATCGTGCAGCGCGAGGTACAGGACGTCACGCAGTACGCCGAGCTGTGGCTGAGGGACGCCGGGGACCATCGCGGGGACCCGGCGGAGTACCAGGCGCGTTACGACGCCTGGCTCGACGAGTTCGAGGCGCGCAAGGTGAAGGCGGTCGGCTTCGGCTGGATCACCCTGCGCCGGACGGGGTCCGCCCAGCCCGTCGTCACCTTGGAGGAGTGGCCGCATCCGGTCGAACAGCCGCTCGGGGACACGATCCGGGCGCACTTCGAGCGCCTCGACTATCTCCGCGGACACGACGACGCGGCGCTGCTCGAAGGCCACTTCAAGCTGGCCGCCGAGGTGGTCCAGGAGCAGGTCGGCCTGCCCGGCGCCGAGGACCCGGAGCATGTGGTGCTGCGCCAGCACCGCGGGATGCGCCGGGCCACGAAGGTGGACACGGTCGGCGCGGGCTTCGCCGGTGTGTGCGACGGCACGCTCAGCGCGGGACGCATCCTGGACGCCATCGCCCAACTCGTCGGCGAGGACCCGGTCCTGCTCCGCGACCGCACCCCCGCCCAGATCCGGCTGCTGGTGGAACAGGGCTTCCTGGAGCCGGCGGGCTGAGCGGGCGGCCGCGCAGGGCGGAGGTCAGGCGCGAGAGTGAGGCCGGGGCCGAGGGCGGGCCCAGGGCTGGGCTCAGCCATGGGTCGAGCTGGGCCTGCCGTGCTGCGCAGGCCCGGCTGGCCATGCCGAGCGGGCGGGCCGGGCCGGTGGGGCGAACGCGCGACGTGGGCGGCGGGCCGAGACCGCGCGGAAGCCGGCCGGGTGCCGACCGGGCTCGCGGGACGAGCCGGGTGGCTGGGCCCGCGGAGGAGTCGTCGGCGGGTGCGTCTGCGGGCTGAACCGGCGGGGCGGGTCCGCTGCCGGAGCCCGAAGGGCGGCGCGTGTGTGCCGTCCCGGGGCAGGTGCCGTACCCCCTGTGCCCCTGCCGTCGTAGGCGCGGTCGGATCGTTTCGGCGTCGGGTCGGGATCATCGTCGTATGCCGGTGACACGGGACCGGAGCGGGCGGCTGTGGGGCGTGGGACGCGGCGGGTCGGCAAAAAGGCCGGAAAAGTATGGGCGCCCGATCCGCGGGGAACAATCTCGATCAGGTGTTCGACATCACGTCGACCCGCAGTTCACCCCGATGTCGCCCGCTCGCCTCCCGCGCGTGCCACCCTCCCCGCTGGGCGGAGCCGGACGGCGCGGAAGGGGTGTGCGGGGGATGGAGAGCGGACCGGCGATCTTCGCGGGAGTGGTGTTCGCCCTGTTCGGAGCCGCCCTGCTGACCTGGACCGGCACGCGCGTCCGGCGCCGGGAGCCGGTGGCCCAGGGTGTGAACCAGGTCGCATCGGCCACCCTCGCGAGCGTGGCCGGGACGGTCGCGCTGGCCCTCGGTGTGTACTGCCTGACCCGCCTCTGACGTCGGCCGGGGCACCGTGGGGAGCATGTCGCGGGAGTAAGGGGAGCGTCACGCTCCGGACAGGCCTCACCTGGGTACCCGGTGGTCCGGGCGGCAGGAATGGCGGTAGTCGGGTTACCGTTCGAGTGGCCGTTGTGGGCTTTTCCCGTTTGACACGGGGGCGGGATGTACCGTCACACTCCGCAGCGTCACACGTGCCAGCAGTACGCCGCGACCCCGGGACGAAGGCCCTGGGGAGGCCACAGCGTCGACCGGAGAGAAGAGCGAAGTTGTCCCCGACCAGCGAGACCGCACACGGCGGCCGCCGACTCGTCATCGTCGAGTCGCCTGCCAAGGCGAAGACGATCAAGGGCTACCTCGGCCCCGGCTACATCGTCGAGGCGAGCGTCGGGCACATCCGCGACCTTCCCAACGGCGCCGCGGAGGTGCCGGAGAAGTACACCGGCGAGGTCCGCCGCCTCGGTGTGGACGTAGACCATGACTTCCAGCCGATCTATGTGATCAACGCGGACAAGAAGGCCCAGGTCAAGAAGCTCAAGGACCTGCTGAAGGACTCCGACGAGCTCTTCCTCGCCACCGATGAGGACCGGGAGGGCGAGGCGATCGCCTGGCACCTCCAGGAGGTCCTCAAGCCGAAGATCCCCGTCAAGCGGATGGTCTTCCACGAGATCACCAAGGACGCGATCCGCGAGGCCGTCGCCAACCCGCGCCAGCTCAACCAGAAGCTGGTGGACGCCCAGGAGACCCGCCGTATCCTCGACCGTCTCTACGGTTACGAGGTCTCGCCGGTCCTGTGGAAGAAGGTCATGCCCAGGCTGTCGGCCGGCCGTGTCCAGTCCGTCGCGACACGACTCGTCGTGGAGCGGGAACGCGACCGCATCGCTTTTCGTTCTGCTGAGTACTGGGACCTGACGGGCACCTTCGCGACCGGCCGCGCGGGAGACCCGTCGGACCCGTCGTCGCTGGTCGCCCGCCTGCAGACCGTCGACGGCAGGCGGATCGCGCAGGGCCGCGACTTCGACTCCCTGGGACAACTCAAGAGCGAGAACACCCTCCACCTCGACGAGGCGACCGCCCGCGCCCTCGCCGTCGCCCTGGAGAACACCCGCTTCTCCGTGCGCTCGGTCGAGTCCAAGCCGTACCGCCGCTCGCCGTACGCCCCGTTCCGTACGACGACGCTGCAGCAGGAGGCCAGCCGCAAGCTCGGCTTCGGCGCGAAGGCGACCATGCAGGTCGCCCAGAAGCTGTACGAGAACGGCTACATCACGTACATGCGTACGGACTCCACGACGCTGAGCGACACGGCGATCACGGCGGCCCGCGCGCAGGTCACGCAGCTCTACGGCGCCGACTACCTGCCCCCGCAGCCGCGCACGTACGCCGCCAAGGTCAAGAACGCGCAGGAGGCCCACGAGGCGATCCGCCCCTCGGGTGATCGTTTCCGCACTCCCGCCGAGACCGGCCTGACCGGCGACCAGTTCAAGCTCTACGAGCTGATCTGGAAGCGGACCGTCGCCTCCCAGATGAAGGACGCGACCGGCAACAGCGTGACCGTGAAGATCGGTGGCGCGGCCGCCGACGGCCGGGACGTCGAGTTCAGCGCCTCCGGCAAGACGATCACCTTCCACGGCTTCCTGAAGGCCTACGTCGAGGGTGCCGACGACCCGAACGCCGAGCTGGACGACCGCGAGCGCCGGCTGCCGCAGGTCGCCGAGGGTGACGCGCTGTCCGCCGAGGAGATCACGGTCGACGGCCACGCCACCAAGCCCCCGGCCCGCTACACCGAGGCCTCCCTGGTCAAGGAGCTGGAAGAGCGCGAGATCGGCCGCCCGTCGACGTACGCGTCGATCATCGGCACGATCCTCGACCGCGGCTACGTCTTCAAGAAGGGCACGGCCCTGGTGCCGTCCTTCCTGTCCTTCGCCGTGGTCAACCTCCTGGAGAAGCACTTCGGGCGGCTCGTCGACTACGACTTCACCGCCAAGATGGAGGACGACCTCGACCGCATCGCGGCCGGCGAGGCCAAGGCCGTGCCGTGGCTGA
The DNA here is from genome assembly GCF_044388685.1 of Streptomyces sp. NPDC020192. Classification (NCBI taxonomy): domain Bacteria; kingdom Bacillati; phylum Actinomycetota; class Actinomycetes; order Kitasatosporales; family Streptomycetaceae; genus Streptomyces; species Streptomyces sp. NPDC020192. The sequence continues at coordinate 219,035 of NZ_JBIRXG010000009.1, forward strand.
AGCGGTTCTACTTCGGCGAGGGCACTGGCCACGGCACCGCGGCCGATGCGGGCAACGGCGACGGGGACCACCTCGGCGGCCTCAAGGAGCTGGTGACCGACCTGGGCGCGATCGACGCGCGCGAGGTGTCGTCGTTCCCGGTGGGCAACGGCATCGTGCTCCGCGTCGGCCGCTACGGCCCGTACATCGAGCGCGGCGAGAAGGACACCGAGGAGCACCAGCGCGCCGACATCCAGGACGACCTGGCGCCGGACGAGCTGTCCGTCGAGCTGGCCGAGGAGCTGCTGGCCAAGCCGAGCGGCGACTTCGAGCTGGGCACCGACCCGGTCTCGGGCCACCAGATCGTCGCCAAGGCCGGCCGCTACGGCCCGTACGTCACGGAGATCCTCCCCGAGGGCACCCCGAAGACCGGCAAGAACGCGGTCAAGCCGCGCACGGCCTCCCTCTTCAAGTCGATGTCGCTCGACACGGTGACGCTCGACGACGCGCTGAAGCTGATGTCGCTGCCGCGCGTCGTCGGCACCGACGCCGAGGGCCAGGAGATCACCGCGCAGAACGGCCGCTACGGCCCGTATCTGAAGAAGGGCACGGACTCGCGCTCGCTGCAGTCCGAGGACCAGCTCTTCACGATCACGCTGGAGGAGGCGCTGGCGATCTACGCCCAGCCCAAGCAGCGTGGCCGGGCCGCCGCCAAGCCGCCGCTGAAGGAGCTGGGCGAGGACCCGGTCTCCGGCAAGCCGGTCGTGGTCAAGGACGGCCGCTTCGGCCCGTACGTCACCGACGGCGAGACCAACGCGACCCTCCGCTCCGGCGACAGCGTCGAGGAGATCACCCCGGAGCGCGGCTTCGAGCTGCTCGCCGAGAAGCGCGCGAAGGGGCCCGCCAAGAAGGCCGCGAAGAAGGCGCCGGCCAAGAAGACGGCCCCGGCGAAGAAGACCGCGGCCAAGAAGACGGCGGCGAAGAAGACCACCGCGGCGGCGAAGACGACGGCCGCCAAGAAGACCACCACGGCCAAGAAGGCGACCGCCGCCAAGGCGACGGCTTCGGGCACGGAGGACTGAGCGGCTTTCGCTCCTCCGTTCGGCTTCGCAATGCGAACGCCCCGGCATCACTTTGGTGTCGGGGCGTTCGCATGCCAGGAGAGGCGACGTGTGGTGTCGGTGGCTGCCGATAGGCTGAAGGCATGACGCGAGCCGAGCAGCCAACGGCCCCCACCACAGCCCCGGACGACGCCCTGGTCGCGGACTCCCGCGAGCGCGCCGTCCGCTCCCTGCTGCGCCGCCCGGAGCTGCGGCGCCTGTGGAGCGCGCATCTGGTGAGCGGTGTCGGCGACGCCCTCGCCCTTCTCGTCCTGGTCGTCCTGGTCCTGCAGGCGGCGGTCGCCCAGACCCCGTTCGGCGGCGGTTACCGGGGCGTGGCGTTCGCAGTGGCGACGGTCTTCGCCGCGCGCGTGCTCGCCACGCTGCTCTTCGGCGCCGTCCTGCTCGGCCCGCTGACGTCGGTCACCGGCCAGGAGGGCCCGCTCGACCGGCGCTGGACCATGGTCGGCGCCGACACCGTGCGCGCCCTGCTGCTGATCGTCGCGCCCCTGTGGATCGACTGGACGCCGGGCAACGCCCTGGCCGTCCTCCTCGCCACCGCCTTCGTCACCGGCGTCGTAGAGCGTCTGTGGACGGTGTGCAGGGAGAGCGCGGCCCCCGCCCTGCTGCCCGGGCCGCCCCCGGAGGGCGCCACCGTACGGCCACTGCCGGACCACATGGACGCCCTGCGCCGCCTGTCGCTGCGCACCGGTTTCCTGGCCGTCCCGCTGGCCGCGGCCGTGCTGGTCGTCGCCGGACTGCTCAACAACCTGCTGGGCACCGGCGTGGCCTGGTTCGATCAGCACCACGCGGCCCTGGGGTCGTATGTGGCGGCGGGTCTGTTCGCCGCCTCCCTGTCCGTGCTGACCTCCCTCGAGTTGCCCGCCGTGCGTACCCCGCGCCCGCGGTCGCCGCTCGAGGGCCTGCGCCGCCCGCGCACCGGCACCGGTGTCGACAAGGGCCGTACGGGCGCGATCCCGCTGCTCGTCCCGGCCTGCGCCGCCGTCGCGGGCGCCATCGCCGCCGCCGTCGCGGTGTGCGTGCTGCACGCCAGCGACCTGGGCGGCGGCCCGGTCCTGTACGGCCTGCTGGTCCTCGGCCTGACCGGCGGCGTCGCCGTCGGCATCCGCACGGCCCCGGCGCTGCTGCCCTCGCTCTCGCGCCGCAGGCTCCTCGCCCTCGCGATCGCCTTCACCGGCATCGCCCTGCTGGCCGCCGGCCTGGTCCCGGACGTCACGACGGTGCTGCTGATCGTCACGATCGCCGGCGTCACCGCGGGCGTGGCCGCGAACACCGGGCACTCCCTGCTCGACCAGGAGACCGAGGACTTCCGCCGCGCGCGGGTCACCGAGCATCTGCACGCGGTGGTCCGCGTCTGCATAGCGCTCGGCGTCCTGATCGCGCCCGTGGTCGCCGGGCTCATCGGCCGGCACCGTCTGGAGAACGGCCGGTTCGTCTTCGCACACGGCGGCGCCTCCTTCACGCTGATGCTGGTCGGCGCGCTGCTGCTGCCGGTCGCCGCGCTGGTGCTCGCCAAGGTCGACGACCGCTCCGGCATCCCGCTGCGCCAGGACCTGAGGGACGCGCTGCTCGGCGGCGACGACCCGGTCGAGGCACCGGCCGCGAGCGGCTTCTTCATCGCCCTGGAGGGCGGCGACGGCGCCGGCAAGTCCACCCAGGCCGAGGCCCTCGCCGAGTGGATCCGCGCCAAGGGCCACGAGGTCGTGCTCACCCGCGAGCCGGGGGCCACGCCCGTCGGCAAGCGGCTGCGCTCGATCCTGCTGGACGTGTCCTCGGCGGGCCTGTCGCACCGCGCGGAGGCGCTGCTGTACGCCGCCGACCGCGCGGAGCACGTCGACACCGTCGTACGGCCCGCCCTGGAGCGCGGCGCGGTCGTCATCTCGGACCGCTACATCGACTCGTCCGTCGCCTACCAGGGCGCCGGCCGCGACCTCTCCCCGACCGAGATCGCCCGCATCAACCGCTGGGCGACCGACGGGCTCGTCCCGCACCTCACCGTCCTGCTGGACGTCTCCCCGGAGACCGCCCGGGAGCGCTTCACGGAGGCGCCGGACCGGCTGGAGTCGGAGCCGGCGGAGTTCCACGCGCGCGTGCGGTCCGGTTTCCTCACGCTGGCCGCCGCCGACCCCGGCCGCTACCTGGTGGTGGACGCCGGCCAGGAGCCCGAGTCGGTGACGACCGTGATCCGGCACCGGCTCGACACCGTGCTGCCGCTGTCCGAGGCCGAGATCAAGGCCCAGGAGGAGGCGCGGAAGAAGGCCGAGGAGGAGGCGCGGAAGAAGGCCGAGGAAGAGGCCGCCCGCAAGGCCGAGGAGGAGCGCCTGGAGCGCGAGCGCCAGGAACAGCTCGCCAAGCTCCGTGCCGAGGAGGAGGAGCGCAAGCGCCGCGAGCTGGAGGAGGCACAGCGCCGCGAGGCCGAACGACAGGCGGAGGAGGCCCGGCAGCGGGCCGAGGAGGCCGCCCGGCGCGCCGAGGAGGAGCGGCTGAGGCTGCTCGCCGAGGAGAAGGCCCGCGCCGAGGAGGAGGCCCGCCGCAGGGCCGAGGAGGAGCGGCGCCGCAGGCAGGCCGAGGAAGAGGCCCGGCTGCGCGCGGAGGAGGAGGCCCGGCAGGCCCGCCTCCGTGCCGAGGAGGAGGCCCGGCGCCTGGAGAAGCAGCGCAAGGCCGAGGAGGCGCTGCTGCGTGCCGAGGAGGCCCGCCGGCAGGCGGCCGAGGCCGCGGCGGCGGCCGACACGGCGGCCCGCAGGTCCAGCGCCGCCCTGCCGACGGCGCCGGGCGTGATGCCGGAGGCGGTGACGGTTCCCACACCGGTCGTGTCGCCGGACCCGCGCGGCACCGAGGAGACGGTGCCGACGCCCGTGGTGTCGCTCGGGAAGGACGAGAAGGACGAGCGGGGCGTCGAGGAGACGGCCGTACTGCGTCCGGTTCGGGAGGACGGGGCCGACAAGGCCGGGAAGCCTGATGACCGGGCGGCGGGTGCTCGGGACGAGCGTCCCGGAGCCGGCTCCGACACCGAGGTGACGGCCGAGCTGCCGCAGCCGCCGGCGGTTCCGGGCGCGGCGGACGAGACGGCGGTGCTGCCGCCGGTCTCCCCCGAGGAGACGGCCGTACTGCCGCCGGTGGCTCCGGGTGCCGCCGACGAGACAGCTGTACTGCCGCCCGTACGGGGTGGCGTGCCGCCCGTGCCGGGGGACGCCCCGGCGGACCGGGTGCCGTCCGGCTTCTTCCGGGACGAGCGGCCCGCCGCGCGCCCCGACGGTTCCGAGGACCGCACGCGCGAGATGCCCCAGCTCGACGCCGACGGCAGGCCGCGGCGCCGGCCGCGCTCCGACTGGGCCGAGGAGACTCCGCTGGACGACCTGCCATCGCTGGCGGACGAGCTGCTGGGTTCGTACGACGAGCGGGACTACGGCCACGACGAGGAGCAGGGCCGCAGGGGCCGGCGAAGCTGACGGCCGGTCCCCGCGGATATGGCGAGCATGCTGCTTCCTGCCGGGTACGGCGGAGCACAGGGCGGCGCGGGTCACAGGACGACCGGCGCCGCCCTCGCGCGTTCCGGCGGCCGCTGAAAGGGCGGTCGGACCGCGTTGTCAGTGCCCGCCCGCACAATGGAGGGCAGGAACGCGGAGTGTGACGAAAGGGCGGCGTGACCCATGACCGTATGGGACGACCTCGTCGGGCAGGAGAAGGTGAGCGCGGTGCTCGACGCCGCCGCGCGGGATGCCGACGCCCTCGTCACCGCCGCCGCGGCCGACGAGCCGCTGCCCGAGGCGTCGAAGATGACGCACGCCTGGCTGTTCACGGGCCCGCCCGGAGCGGGCCGTAACCAGGCGGCCAGGGCCTTCGCCGCGGCCCTGCAGTGCGTGAGCCCCGACCGCGCCCTCGGCGGCTCCCCCGGCTGCGGCTTCTGCGACGGCTGCCACACCGCGCTGCTCGGCACGCACGCGGACGTCACGACCGTGGCCGCGGTCGGCTCCGAGATCCTGGTGAAGGACATGCGGGACACGGTCCGCAAGTCGTTCACCTCGCCGGCGAACGGCCGCTGGCAGATCATCCTGGTCGAGGACGCCGAGCGGCTGAACGAGAAGTCGGCCAACGCCGTCCTTAAGGCCGTGGAGGAGCCCGCCCCGCGCACGGTCTGGCTGCTCTGCGCCCCCTCCATCGAGGACGTCCTGCCCACGATCCGCTCCCGCTGCCGCCACCTGAACCTGCGTACGCCGTCCGTCGACGCGGTCGCCGACATGCTCGTACGCAGGGACGGCATCGAGCCCGAGGTCGCGGCGTCCGCCGCCCGCGCCACGCAGGGCCACGTCGACCGCGCCCGGCGCCTGGCCACCGACCCGGCGGCCCGCGAGCGCCGCGCCGCCGTGCTGAAGCTGCCGCTGCGCCTCGACGAGGTCGGCGCCTGCCTCAAGGCCGCCCAGGAGCTGGTCGACGCGGCCGCCGAGGACGCCAAGCAGCTCGCCGAGGAGATGGACGGCAAGGAGACGGAGGAGCTGAAGGCGGCGCTGGGCGCGGCCCAGGGCGGCCGGCTGCCGCGCGGCACGGCGGGCGTGATGAAGGACCTCGAGGACATGCAGAAGCGCCGCAGAACGCGCACGCAGCGCGACAGCCTCGACATCGCCCTCGGCGACCTCACCGCCTTCTACCGAGACGTCCTCGCCCTCCAGCTCGGCTCCCGCGTGGCGATCGCCAACGCGGATGCCGAGGACGCCCTGCAACGACTCGCCCACGGCAGCAGCGCCGAGTCCACCCTCCGCCGTATCGAGGCCATCGCCGCATGCCGAGAGGCCCTGGACCGCAATGTGGCCCCCCTGCTGGCGGTGGAGGCGATGACGATGGCGCTGCGGGCGGGGTGACGGAGCCCACGGCGCATGCGATTCCGCCCGGACCGCTCCACAGCACAACCCACAGCCGGACCACCACCCACGCCCTCCCGTGTCCCTCGTACGAGCACATCGTCCCCACGCACCGCACTCAGCTCATCGCGCAGCGTTACGCTCGCCTGATGCACACCAGGCCATCCCTCCGCCGGACTCGGGGCGCCTGCTCCCGGGCGACGGCCCGCCTCACCGCCACCGTCCTCGCGGCCGCCGCCCTGCTCGTGTCCGCCTGTTCTCCCGGCAGCTCGACCACCTCGGCCGGCACGGCGGACGCGGCGCTGGCCGCGCTGCCGCGGGCGACGCCGTCGGAGCTGTCGTCGTACTACACCCAGCGGTTGCGCTGGCGCAGTTGCGGTGCCTCCGGCTTCCAGTGCGCGACGATGAAGGCCCCGCTGGACTACGACAAGCCCGGCGCGGGTGACGTCCGGCTCGCCGTCACCCGCAAGAAGGCCACCGGCAAGGGCAGGCCGATCGGTTCGCTGCTGGTCAACCCGGGCGGTCCGGGCGGCTCGGCGGTCGCCTACCTGCAGAGTTACGCGGGCGTCGGGTACCCGGCGGACGTCCGCGCCCGCTACGACATGGTCGCGATGGACCCGCGGGGCGTCGCCCGCAGCGAGCCCGTGGAGTGCCTCGACGGCCGTCAGATGGACGCGTACACGCAGACGGACCTGACGCCCGACGACCAGCGGGAGCAGGACGCGCTGGTCGCGGCGGACAAGACGTTCGACGAGAGCTGCGGCGCGCACTCGGCGCGGCTGCTGCGCCACGTCTCCACCGTCGAGGCGGCACGGGACATGGACATCCTCCGGGCGGTGCTGGGTGATCCGAAACTGAACTACGTGGGAGCGTCGTACGGCACGTTCCTCGGCGCGACCTACGCGGGTCTGTTCCCCGACCGGGCCGGCCGGTTGGTCCTGGACGGCGCGATGGACCCCTCCGTCGACGCCCGCACGCTGAACCTGGACCAGACGACGGGCTTCGAGACGGCGTTCCAGGCGTTCGCGAAGGACTGCGTACGGCGGTCCGACTGCCCGCTCGGCGGCAAGGGCACGACGCCCGCGCAGGCCGGCGCCACCCTCAAGGCGTTCTTCCGCAAGCTGAACGCGCACCCCGTCCCGACGGGCGACGCGGACGGCCGCAAGCTCGGCGAGGCACTGGCCACGACCGGGGTGATCGCGGCGATGTACGACCAGGCGGGATGGGAGCAGCTGCGCGAGGCGCTGACCTCGGCGATGAAGGAGAACGACGGCGCCGGTCTGCTCGCGCTCTCCGACACCTACTACGAACGGGACGCGGACGGCCACTACAGCAACCTGATGATGGCCAACGCCGCCGTGAACTGCCTGGACCTGCCGCCCGCCTTCACCGGCCCCGACCAGGTGAAGCAGGCCCTCCCCGCGTTCGAGAAGGCGTCCCCGGTCTTCGGTGACGCCCTGGCCTGGGCCGCGCTGAGCTGCGCGTACTGGCCGGTGAAGGCCGCGGGCGCGGCGCACCGCATCGAGGCGAAGGGCGCGGCGCCGATCGTCGTGGTCGGCACCACCCGCGACCCGGCGACCCCCTACCACTGGGCCCAGTCCCTGTCCCGCCAGCTCTCCTCGGCGCGCCTGCTGACCTTCGGTGGCGACGGCCACACCGCCTACGGCCGCGGCAGCACCTGTATCGACACCGCGATCAACACCTACCTGCTCGACGGCACCCCACCGGCCGCCGGAAAGCGCTGCTCGTAGCGCAACGAATGCGCTGCTCACGCCCCTTGCCACCCGCCCCGGAGCCCACCCTTCCGGGGCGTGGTCAGAGCGCCCCCGGAAACTGTGTAGACTTACCGACGTTGCTGATCGCACCATAGTGCGGACAGCGCGCCGCCTTAGCTCAGATGGCCAGAGCAACGCACTCGTAATGCGTAGGTCTCGGGTTCGAATCCCGAAGGCGGCTCCACTGGACCCCCGGGTCGGATCACCTCCGACCCGGGGGTTCGTCGTTTCCGCCCGGCGTTGAGGGAAGGTCCTGACAAAAGCGGAGCAAAAGGGCCGCAAAGTGAATCCGGATCAGGTGAACCCGCGGAGGTGAGGCAACATCTTGGTGAACGGTGGGCGCCGCGCGGTCAGGGTGCGGTGACGCCGTCGGCCGGATGGGGTGAGGGACGTGGTGGAGCCGAGGATTGCCGTCGCCGTGGTGACCATGGGCAATCGGCCCGCCGAAGTCGACGCCCTGCTGGAGTCCGTGGCCAAGCAGGACCTCGCCCCCGTCCGCATCGTGATCGTCGGCAACGGTTGCCGGCTGCCCGAGTTCGCCCGCCGGCTCTCCCTGCCCGGCGAGGTCACCACCATCGACGTCGAGGAGAACCTCGGCTGCCCGGGCGGCCGGAACGTGGCCCTCGCCCGGCTGCGCGAGTTCGGGGACGTCGATGTCGTCGTCGAGCTGGACGACGACGGGCTGCTCGTCGACGCCGATGTGCTGCGCCGCGTGCGCGACCTGTACGCCGCCGATCCGCGCCTGGGCATCGTCGGGTTCCGCATCGCCGACGAGCACGGGGAGACCCAGCAGCGGCACGTGCCCCGGGTGGGCACGTCGGATCCGATGCGCGGCGGCTATGTCACCGGGTTCCTCGGCGGCGGGCACGCCCTGAGCACGGCGATGCTGGCCGAGACCGGGGACTGGCCGGCCGAGTTCTTCTTCGCGCACGAGGAGACCGACCTCGCCTGGCGCGCCGCCGACGCCGGCTGGAAGATCCTCTACGCCCCCCAACTGCTGCTCCAGCACCCCAAGACCTCGCCGGCCCGGCACGCCATCTACTACCGCGTCAACGCCCGCAACCGCGTCTGGCTGGTCCGCCGCCGGCTGCCGTTGCCCCTCGTCCCCGTGCATCTCGGCGTCTGGACGCTCCTCACCCTCGCCCGTACCCGCTCGCCGGCGGGGCTGAAGGCGTGGTTCGCCGGGTTCATGGAGGGCTTGCGGGAACCGGCCGGCGAGCGGCGGCCCATGCGCTGGCGGACGGTGTGGCGGCTCAGCCGGCTCGGGCGCCCGCCGGTGATCTGAGCCCTGTCGGCTCAGCAGAAGACGGGACGGGGCCCCGGTCGTTCACCTCCGCCGACCGGGGCCCCTTGCGTCCCCGGATCCAGCCTGCGGCGACACTCCCCCGAGTTACGCGGCACACGCGCGCGCCGTGGGCCGGATCCGATGGAAATGATCACATCAGGCTTCGCCAACGGATCGCTAACATGTGGCCAACGGTTCGTCGGCAGGTTGCGCACCGGCTGGCCGAAACTCGCCGAGCGTACCGGAGACGGGCCGTCCAGCCAGACCGGTCGGAGGCCGGGGCGGCAGGTAGGAAGGTGGCGGGAAACCGTTGTGGGCAGGCGGATTTCCGCCAGGGAACGGCGGGCACGCGCCCGCCGCGGAGCATGGTCGGACCCGACCGTGCGGGAAGGCAGTGGAGCGGCGTGATGCGGCGGTACGGGCTGCGGTTCGGCCTGCTGGGACCGCCGGTCCTGTACGACCGACCGTCGTACGAGATGTCGTACAAGCCCTCGGCCGACAGTTCGGCCGACAGCCCCGTCGGCGCCTCGGCTCACAGCTCCGACGACGCTCCCGACAACGACGTCCGTGCCATCGGCAGCCCCAAAGTGCGTGCCCTGCTCGCCGCGTTGCTGCTGGAGACGGGCCGGGTCGTGTCGGTCGAGTCGCTGAAGGACGCCCTGTGGGGCGGGGCGCCGCCCGTCTCCGCGCAGGCCAGCCTGCACAACCACGTCACCCGGCTGCGCCGGCTCCTGGACGACCCCGAGCGGCTCAGGGCCGTACCGCCGGGGTATGTACTGCGCGTCGACCACGGCGAGCTGGACGTGCACGTCTTCGATGCCCGGGTCGCCGAGGCGCGTGCCGCGCATGCCCGGCGGGAGTGGTCGGGCGTCGTCGGGGCGTGCACGGCCGGGCTCGCGCTCTGGCGCGGCACCCCGCTGAGCGGGCTCCCGGCGGACTTCGGCGGTTATGCGCTGGTGCAGCGTCTGGTGGAGGCGCGGCTGTTCCTGCTGGAGTGGCGTTACGACGCGGAACTCGCTCTCGGTGGCGCACGGTTGGCCGCGCTCGTGCCGGAGTTGGCGGCGCTCGTCGCCGAGCATCCGCTGCGCGAGGTGTATCACCGTCAGCTCATGCTGGCCCTGCACCGCACCGGCCGCCAGGCCGAGGCCCTCGCCGTCCATCGTGACCTGCGTGCCCGTCTGGTCGAGGAGCTCGGCATCGAACCCGGCCCGGCGGTCCGGGAGGCGCATGTCGAGGTGCTGCGGGGGAGTGGCGAGGAGCAGCAAGGAGGTGCTGAGGAATCGGTCCGTCAACCGTCGCAGGGCCAGGGTGACGTGCTTGCCGTCGTCGAGGAGGAGCGCGGGCGCGGCCGGCCGGGGGAGAGCGGACCGGCCGCGCTGCAGACCCCGCGCCCGGCCCAGCTCCCCGCTCCGCCGGCCCACTTCACGGGGCGGGCCGACGCGCGCCGTGAGCTGCGGCACGCGCTCACCGAACCGCCCGTCCCGGCTCCCGCCATCGCCGTGATCAGCGGCATGGCGGGTGTCGGCAAGAGCGCGCTCGCCCTGCATGTCGCGCATGAGCTGAGGGAACGTTTCACCGACGGTCAGCTCTACGTCAACCTGCACGGCGCCACCCCCGGCATGACCCCGCTCACCGGCACGCAGGCCCTGGCCGCGCTGCTCCGGGACCTGGGCGCCGAGCCCCGCAGCATTCCCGAACACCCGGACGCGGCGGCCGCGTTGCTCCGCTCGCTGCTCGCTCCGGCCCGGATCCTGCTGGTGCTGGACGACGCGGCGAACGCGGCCCAGGTACGGCCCCTGCTGCCGGCCGGGCCCGGCTGTGCCGTGATCGTCACCAGCCGCTCGCCGCTGACCGCCCTCGACGGCGCCCGGCGTTTCCCGCTCACCCCGCTGACCGGCGAGGACAGCGCGGCGCTGCTGCGCGCGGTGAGCGGACGGGAGGGGCTGGACGCCGGACACGCGCTGGTCGAGCTGACCGGCCGGCTCCCGCTGGCGCTGCGCGTGGTCGCCGCCCGGCTGGCCGCCCGGCGTGCCCTTACCCCCGAGGTGCTGGCGGGCCAACTGGCTGAGACGGGCGGCCGCTTGCGGCACCTGGAGTACGACGACCTGAGCGTACGGCGGTCCCTGGCCGTCGCCCACGACGCGCTCGCCGCCGCCGGGCGCGAGGCCGACCGGGACGCGGCCCTCGCCCTGCGCCGCATCGGCGCGCTCGACCTGCCGACCTACGGCGCCCCCCTGATCGCCCGCCTCACCGGCACCGACGCACGCCGCGCCGAGGCCGCCCTCGACCGCCTGGTGGACGTCGCCCTCCTGGAGGAAACGGCCTACGGCCGCTACACCCCCCACGACTTGGTCCGCGACTTCGCCCGCGAACTGGCGGACATGGAACGGGGGATCGGGGGAGGGATTCCGGGCGCCCATGCGAACTCCGGGGCGCGCGGAGGCGTGGAGCGGGCCGACACCGGCCGGGGCGACAGCGCTGCTCCCGCCCACCCCGGCACCGGTGCGCGTCGCGGCGCGCCTGCGGACGCCGCCCACCGGGCCGTCTCCATCGGTGCTCCCGCTCATGCCGTCCTGGACGTCGGCTCAGTTCCCGGTGTGCAGCGGGACGTCGGCCGCCCTGGCGACGTGGCCGACACCTCTGCCCCAGATCTCGCCGCCCTCCGCTGGTATGCCGCTGTGGCCGAGCGGATGCTCGAGGCGGTTGTGGAGCCCGGGGTTGATCTGGAGGACCGGCGGCGGGCGACGTCCGCGCAGCCGGTGGAGCACGCGGCCGATGTGGCGGAGCTGGGGTCGTTCGAGTCCGCCGATCAGGCCTTCGGGTGGGGTGAGGTGGAGCTGGAGAACGTCGTCGCCCTGGTGGAGCGGAACGCGGGCACCGTCGATGCGCGTCGGGCCGCTTATCTGTCTGTGCTTGCGCGGCTGCTCTTCCCCTACGTGCAGCGCGGTGGGCGCGTCGCCGAGATGGAGGTGCTGGGGCGGGCCGGGCTCGAGGTGGCGCGGTGGCTCGGGGACGCGGCGGCCGAGGCGTACGCGCTGGGCGACCTCTCGGGCCTGCACTTCCTGACCGGCCGGCAGAAGGACGCCCTCGCGCTCACCGACCAGGCGCTGGTGATCTGGCGGCGGCTCGGCGTGGCCTCGCGGATCCGGCGCTGTCTGAACAACCGCGGGCTGCTGCTGGAGGGGCTCGGACGGTTCGAGGAGTCCGGGGAGGCGCTGCGGCAGAGCCTCGCGTACTCCCGGCAGTTGAACGATCTCTACGGCGAGGCCGTCACCCACAGCCACCTCGGCAACCTCTACGAGCACACCGACCCGCGCGCCGCCATCGAGCAGCATCGGCGTTCGCTGGCGATCGGGGACGCGATCGGCGCCGTCATCGTGCAGCACTCGGCGCACTGCAACATCGGCTACGCCCACCTCACCCTCGGTGAACCGGCCGCCGCGGCGGAGCACTTCGAGGAGAGCCTGCGCATCCTCGGCGGCGCCGGTGACTGGCACGGCGAGTCCCAGACCCGGCTCGGCCTGGTCCGCGCGCTGCGTCAACTCGGCGCGACCGAGCGGGCGGCCGGCGATTGCGCCGAGCTGCTGCGGCGGGCCGACGCCCGCGCCGACCGGTACATCGGCGGTCTCGCCCGGCACCAGTACGGGCTGCTGCTGCGCGAGCAGGGGCGGCGGGCGGAGGCGTACGACGCCTGGCGCACGGCGCTCGCGGCGCTGGACGGCACCGACGAGCAGACGGTGCTGAGCGAGCTGCGCACGCTGCTGCTCGCCGACCTGCCCAAGAGGCCCTGATCCCCACTCACTTGGCGTCGGCATAGCACTCCACCACCGCCGTCGTGAACGGGAACCGCACCGGTGTCTCGCCGAAGGTCAGCCGTCCGGCAAGGTCGGCCGCGGCGCGGATGGCCCGCACGACGGTGTCGGCCTCCTCGGCGGGGCAGTGCACGATCACCTCGTCGTGCTGGAAGAAGACCAGCTCGGCCTTGAGGTCCGCACAGGCCTGGCGGAGCGCGGCGAGCATCAGCAGGGCCCAGTCGGCGGCGCTTCCCTGGACGACGAAGTTCCGCGTGAAGCGGCCCCGCGCGCGGGAGTTGGAGGAGGCGTAGCCGGGCACCCAGGCGGCCTGGGTGTCGGGGTCGTCCTCGCCGACGGGGATGCCCGCCTCCTCCGCCGTGTCCTCGCCGACACCGGCGGCCGGTGGGCAGGTCCGGCCCAGCCAGGTGCGCACGAGCCGGCCCTCCTCGCCCGCGTGGGCGGCCTCGTCGACGTAGGCGACGGCCTTCGGGAAGCGGCGGCGCAGCGCGGCGAGGTTCTTCAGACCGTCGCCGGACGTCTGGCCGTAGACCGCGCCGAGCACGGCGAGCTTGGCCTGGTCGCGGTCGCCGGAGAAGACGTGATCGGAGACCGACTGGTAGAGGTCGCTCTCGCGGCCGGCGACCTCCATCAGACCGGGGTCGCGGGAGATGGCGGCGAGCACGCGCGGCTCCATCTGGTCGGCGTCGGCCACCACCAGCCGCCAGCCGGGGTCGGCGACCACGGCCCGGCGGATCACCTTGGGGATCTGCAGCCCGCCCCCGCCGTTGGTCACCCAGCGCCCGGTGACCGTGCCCCCGGCGAGGAACTCGGGGCGGAAGCGGCCGTCGCGCACCCAGTCCTGGAGCCAGGACCAGCCGTGCGCCACCCAGATGCGGTACAGCTTCTTGTACTCCAGCAGGGGGGCGACGGCCGGGTGGTCGACGGACTGGATCTCCCAGCGGCGGGTGGACTTCACCTTGATCCCGGCCTGGGTGAAGGCCTTGATCACATCGGCGGGCAGGTCCGGGCGCACCCGGCGGCCGAAGGCGGTGGACACCCCGTCGGCCAGTTCGGCGAGGCGGCGCGGCTCGCCCCCGCCCGCGTACCGCTCGCCCAGCAGGCCGTGCAGCAGCTCGCGGTGGACCTCGGCGCTCCACGGCAGCCCCGCGTGGTTCATCTCCGCGGCCACCAGCATCCCGGCCGACTCGGCGGCCGTCAGCAGCCGCATCCGGTCGGAGTGGGCGGTCCGCTCATGCCGCCGGAGCTGCTCGGCGTAGACCGCGAGGAGGTCGGTCAGGGGCAGGCGGGTGGCGCCGGTGGGCTCGAACAGCGGGGACTGGGCGCCCGGTTCGGCCGCGCGCAGCGGCGGGTCGGGCGGTACGGGGCCGCCCCGGAGGCGGGCCAGGGCGGCGGCGGCCGAACGCGGCTCGCCGTGCCGGCCCTCGTGGCCCAGCAGGAGTGTCTCGGCGTCCTCGATGTCGTAGCACCGCTCCACTCGCACCCCCGTGGCGAGCAGACGCGGGTAGACCTCGGGGGTGGACCGCCACACCCAGCGCGTCACCTCCGGGCGGCTCCGCACCGCCCCGGCGAGATCGCTCTCCCGCCGCACCGGCCCGGCGGGCAGCCCGTCCGGGCCGAGGGGGGCGACGTCCACGCCACCGTCCTCGGCCGGAGCGAGCGCCCACCGGTCGGTCATGACTGCGAGTGTGGCAGCCGGGTCTGACAATCCTCTGACCTGCGATTTCAGTGCCCGAGGAGGTCGGGGCGGTGGTCGCAGGGGGCGGCGGTCGCAGTGTTCCCGTCGGCTCGGTCGTCCCTCAGTGGTCCCTCAGCCGTCCGAGGAGGCCTGCTCGCCCGCCGCCTCCCCCTCCGCCGCCTCGTTCTGTTCCACCAGCAGTGACAGCACCTTGGCGACGTACTTCTCGGTGTCGGTCTTGGTGATGCCGAGGTCGCTGAGGACGCCCTTGCCGTTCTCCTGTTCCAGGAGCGCGAGCAGGATGTGCTCGGTGCCGATGTAGTTGTGGCCGAGCCGCAGGGCCTCGCGGAAGGTGAGTTCCAGGGCCTTCTTGGCGTCGGGGCCGTAGGGGATGAGGTCGGGTACGTCGTCCGCGGCGGGCGGGAGCGCGGCCGTCGCGGCCTGTCGTACGGAGTCCAGCAGGACGCCCTGCTCGGTGATCGCCTTGGCCCCCAGGCCCTCCGGCTCGGCCAGCAGTCCGAGGACCAGGTGCTCGGGGCGGCCCTCGGGGTTGCGGGCGGCCACCGCCTCGCTGTGCGCGGACATGACCACCTGTCGCGCGCGCAGGGTGTAGCGGCTGAAGCCCTGGCTGGGGTCGAGGTCGGCGGACTCCTTCGGTACGAACCGCTTCTGGGCCGCCTGCCGGGTCACGCCCATGCTCTTGCCGATCTCGGTCCAGGACGCGCCCGAGCGGCGGGCCTGGTCGACGAAGTGGCCGATCAGATGGTCGGCCACGTCACCGAGGTGATCGCCGGCGATCACCGCGTCCTGGAGCTGTTCGAGGGGCTCGGAGTGGGCCTTCTTGATGGCCTCGATGAGGTCGTCGAGGCGTACGGATGCCGTGATGTTCGGGTTGGTCGCCATGTGTCAACCGTAGGTTGCACCCCCTCGACTGTCAACCGACAGTTGACAGCCCAGTTTTCCTGCGGACCTGTCACATCGGCGTGACCGCCAGCCGCACCGCGAGCCCCGCGAACACCGTCCCGCTGAACCAGTCCAGGCCCCGGGCCACCCGCCGGCTGCGCCGCAGCAGTGTGGCGAGCTTGCCGGAGAGCAGTCCGACCGAGCCGTCGACCAGTACGCCCATCAGCGTGATCGTGCACCCCAGGGCGAGGAACTGTTCGCGCACGTGCCCCAGCTCGGGATTCACGAACTGCGGCAGGAAGGAGACGTTGAAGAGAATCACCTTCGGGTTGAGGAGGTTGGTGACGGCTCCCCGCCAGAACGCCCGCCGGCGCCCGCGCCCCGGATCCGCCTCCGACTCCGTCCCGGCGCCGCCGTCGCCGCGGAACGCCTTGAACGCGAGGAACAGCAGATAGGCCGCGCCGGCCCAGCGCAGTACGTGGTACAGCGTCGGCAGGGTCAGGAACAGCGCCGACAGCCCGAGCGCCGCGGCGACCGTGTGCACGAACATCGCGCAGGCGACCCCGACGGCCGCCGTCAGTCCGGTCAGGGGTCCGCCCCGGCCGCCCACCGCCACGATGAACATCATGTCGGGCCCCGGGGTGACGCAGAGTGCGAAAGCGGCGATCAGGAACGCCGCGTAGAGAGACGTGTCCACCATGCGGTCAGCTTGGAGCCGGCACGCGCGCGTGGGGCGGAATTCCAGGTTCTGAGACATCGGCCGGCTCAGGGCCGCTCCCGCTGCTCGTACATCACCACCAGCACACCGTGCACCGGCTGGTCCGGACCGTGCTCCTCCACGCCGTCCACCAGCTCGGCCAGCGTCTCGCGCAGCCGACGCGCCCGTTCGGGGCTCAGCCGCAGGTGACGCAGGCTCAGCAGGTGCTCCTCGGGGAAGCGGTCGACCTCCTGGGCTACGGCGTTCAGCAGCGCCGCCCGGTCGGCCGGGCGCGGCTCGGTGACCCGCAGGCGCCGGCCGGTGCGCCGGTAGCGGTGCTCGGTGCCGCCCCGGACCGTGCGGGTCTCGGCGATGTGCACGAGCCCCGCCGTGTGCAGCGTCTTCAGATGGTGCGCCACGCTCCCCTTGGCCACGCCGAGCCGCACCGCCAACTGGCTGATCGTGGCGGCTTCGTGGGTCAGCGCGAAGAGCAGCCGCTGGCGCAGGGGATGAGCGAGCGCGGCGAACTGCTCGGGTGCGGAGATGTCCAGCACGCCGTCGGCGCCCTGTGTGGCCGGCTCCGGTTCGGTCATACGGTAAGCGTCCAATTTCCTTGACGCTTTCGCAAGGCCGCTGTTCTACTGCCGCCATGACGACACTGACGCCGAGTCCCGCCCCAACTCCCGCCCCGGTCACCGACGTTCCCGCAGTCGTCGAGGAGACCGCCCGTCTCGTCACCGAGCACTACGTCTTCCCGGAAGTCGGTGCGCGGCTCGCCGCCTTGCTGCGCCACCGGCTGGCCGAAGGGGCGTACGACACCGACGCCGCCGAGGAACTCGGCGCCAGGGTCACCGACGACCTCCAGTCGGAGAACGACGATCCGCACCTGTGCTTGAAGTACCACACCGAGCCGGTCCCGCCGGAGCAGGGCGAGGCCACCCTGGCCGCCATGCGCCGCCGGTTCGACGCCTCTCTGGGTGGCGTCCCGCGCGTGGAACTGCTGTCCGGCGGCACCGCCCTGCTGGAACTGGCCCCCTCGCTCTTCCCGCTCGCCTGGGCGGCCGAACCGCTCTCCGCCGCGCTCACCCTGGTCTCGCGCGCGGACCGCCTGATCCTGGACCTGAGGGGAAACGGCGGCGGTGATCCGGAGACGGTGGCCTTCGTGTGCAGCTACCTGCTGGACGAGCGCACGCACCTGAACACCCAGTACGCGCGCGTGGGGGAGCGGTACGACCAGTTCTGGAGCCTGCCGTACGTCCCGGGCGCGCGCTTCGGCGGCACCAAGCCGGTGTGTGTGCTCACCAGCGGAAGCACCTTCTCCGCTGCCGAGGAACTGAGTTACGACCTCCAGCAGCTGGGCCGGGCGACGATCGTGGGGGAGACCACCAGGGGCGGTGCGCACCCGCGCGAGGGCTGGACCGTCCACCCGCACCTGGAGGCCGCGATCCCGGTCGGCCGCTCCGTCAATCCCGTCTCCGGCACCAACTGGGAGGGTACGGGCGTCCTCCCCGACGTCCCCTGCCCGGCCGACACGGCCCTGGACCGAGCCCTGGAGCTGGCCGCCCGCGCCTGATCGTTTCGTCAACGGCCGCCCCGTCGTCGCCCTCTCGTGGGCGGCTCCGGGCGGCGCACGCCAGAGGTGATCACTCCGGAGCTCTCCTTCCGGCCCCGGACACCCCCGGCCACTACCGTTGCCAGCCGGCCAGCCGGCCCCCCGGCGTGTGCGGGCGGCTCGCTCGCGAATGGTTATCCACAGGCTGTGGACGGGGGTCGGCGTGCTGTCGGTGGCGCATGGCACGATCGATGGCGTGACCAGCACTGCCAGCACCGTCGAGCGCGCCTTCCGGGCCGCGCTGTACGACGACACCGACACCGGCCTCGACACGGGCGCCTCCCTGCTCGCCTCCGACCCCGCCGCGGACGCCGAACTCACGCGGCGCGGCGAGGAGTTCGTCGCGACCGCCTGGCAGCGCGGCTGGCAGCCCGCCGACGTCGTACGGCTGGTACGGCGCGAGCTGGACGACGCGCACGTGCACCTGGCCGCCGCGCTGATCCGGGCGCAGGCCGGGCGGGACCGCCCGCGCGGGCGCCGCTGGACCGCCCAGCTGGCGGAGCTGCCCGAGGAACCCGCGCGCGAGACCGACCGCTTCGCGCGGGCCACGGCCGCGCTGGAGCTGTACCGCCTGCTGCTGCGCCTGCCCGCCCTGGAGCCTCTGGAGGAGGAGCCCCGTCGCGCGGCCGGCCCGGCTGCCTCCCGGATGCTCGCGCGGATCCGAGCCCTGCTCGCCAAGGCCGAGGCGACCGGGTATCCGGAGGAGGCGGAGGCGCTCAGCGCCAAGGCCCAGGAGCTGATGGCCCGGCACAGCGTCGACGAGGCGCTGCTCGCCGCCGAGGCACCCGCCCCGGACGCGCCCGGGGCCTGCCGGATCGGGGTCGAGCCGCCGTACGAACAGGCCAAGGCGGTCCTGCTGGACGCGGTGGCGGGCGCGAACCACTGCCGCGCGGTGTGGAACGAACCGCTGGGCTTCTCCACGGTCGTCGGCTTCGAGGCGGACCTGGAGGCGGTCGAGCTGCTCTACACCTCGCTGCTGGTGCAGGCCACGCACGCGATGACCAAGGCGGAGGCCGCGCAGAGAGCGGGCGGACGGAAGCGGACCAAGACCTTCCGGCAGTCGTTCCTGGCCGCCTACGCCCACCGGGTGGGCGACCGGCTCGCGGCCGCCGCCGAGACCCAGGTCAGCCAGGATCTGCTGCCGGTCCTGGCCACCCGGGAGATAGCCGTCACCGATCGCATGGAGCGCATGTTCCCCGAGACCACCACGACCCGGCTGCGCGGGGTGAGCGACGCGGCGGGGTGGACGGAGGGCGCGCGGGCGGCGGACCGGGCGCAGGTCAGATCCCGCCCCCGGCTCGAGTGAACCCCGTGAACCGCCTGCGCCCCGTACACCCCGGTGGTGAACGTCAGTCGCCGACCTGCTGGAAGGCGCTCACCGAGGCGTTCGGGCCGCTGCCCTCGTGTGCGACGGGGCCGTACGACCACGGGAAGCTACGGGAGGCGGTGGTGCCGGGCAGGGTGATCTTCACGGTCTTGGCGTCGAGGCCGGCCTTGTCGCCCGCCTTGCCGCGTACGTAGGTGATGGTGAAGGTCGCCGAGTCGCCCTTGTTGAGCTTCAGCTTCTGGGCCTTGGCGTCCTTGAGCACGGGCACCTTGGCCTCGGTGCCGCCGACGCCGAGGACCACGCCGGCGAAGTCGTCCAGGGTGCAGGGAGCGCTCTGGTTGGTGAGGCTGACGGGGATCTCGCCCGTGTCACCGGCGCCCGGGGCCACGCTCGCCGACCCGATCTGCACGGAGACCCCGCCGATCGCGCAGGCCGAGCTGTTCTTGCCGGTGCCGCCGCTGCTGCTGGTCTTGCTCCCGCCGCCGTTGCAAGCGGTCAGCAGCAGGGCGGCGGCGAGGGCGGTGACGGTGAGCGGAATGGCGCGCATGAGCAGGTCCCATCGAGGTCGTGACGGTGCCCCTGCATCATGGCGCCTGTCCCGCGGCTCCGTTCGCCCACCCCTGCCGGAATCACCGCTTCAGGTGGCCGGTCCCTTTGACGTCACTTCTTCTTCAGGTGGGTCGGCGGCGCGGTCGGCAGCTTGCCGCCGTCCGCCTTGGTGTAGGTCTCCTGGCCGGTCTTGCCCGACCAGGTCACCTTCAGGGACGTGGCGTCGACCGAGTCGACCATGCCGGTGACGCGCTCCTTGCTGCCGTCGGGGCAGGTCAGATGGATCATCTGCATCCCCGCCTCCTCGCCGGCCTTGCCCTGGCACCACATCTTCTGGCCGGTCACGAAGAGCCCGGCCTTCTTCCCGCTGATCACCAGGGCCACGATCTTGCCGCCGCTCGTGGTGAGCCAGCTGCCCTGGAGCTTGGCGACGGCGCCGGTCGCGGCTCTGGAACCGGAGGACGAGGTGGGGGTCGCGGTCGCGCTCGGCGTGGTCTTGGCGGCGGCCTTGTCGCTGCCGCCCCCGCTGCACGCGGTCAGCGCGGCGAGCGCGCCCACCAGCCCCGCGGCCACGGCGGCTGTTCGCACCCTCGCGGACGCAACCCTTGCAGTCGCAGAAGTCACCGGAAAGCTCCCAAGCTCAGGCTGTGGCGGCCGACCGCCCCGTGCGGACGGCCCGCAGCAAGCTACCAGCAGTCACCAGGAGGATTTCCGGACGCCGGGCAGGAATCCGTTGTGAGCCTGCTCGCGCAGATTTACCCGGGAGAGGCCGAAGGCACGCAGGTAGCCGCGCGGGCGGCCGTCCACCTGATCGCGGTTGCGCACGCGTGTGGCGCTCGCGTCCCGCGGCTGCCGCCGCAGCTCGCGCTGTGCGGCGAGCCGTTCGGCGTCCGAGGAGGACGGCCGCCGGACGATCTCCTTCAGTTCGGCACGCCGGGCCGCGTACCGGGCGACGGTCTCCTTGCGCCGCTCGTTCTTCGTGATCTTGCTCTTCTTCGCCATCAGACCCGCACCCCCCGGGTGCGGATCCGGGCCACGGCCGCCTCGATCCCGATCGCGTCCACGGTCCTGATCCCCTTCGCGCTCAGCCGTAGCCGGACGTACCGCCCCTCGCCGGGCAGCCAGTAGCGCCTGGTCTGGATGTTGGGGTCGAAGCGGCGTGAGGTGCGCCGGTGGGAGTGGGAGACGCGGTTGCCGAAGCCCGGGCGGGCCCCGGTGAGCATGCAGTGCGCGGACACGGTGACGTAACTCTCCTCAAGCGCTAGTGCTAATGGAATTCATTTTCAGTAAGATACCAGCATGGCACGCAACGAACTCCGCCCGGTCATCAAGCTCCGGTCCACCGCCGGGACCGGCTACACCTACGTGACCCGCAAGAACCGCCGTAACGACCCGGACCGTATGACGCTGCGCAAGTACGACCCGGCCGCCGGCCGGCACGTCGACTTCCGAGAGGAGCGCTGAACCACCGCCATGCGCAAGGGAATCCACCCGGACTACGGGCCCGTCGTGTTCCGCGACCGGGCCGCCGACTACGCCTTCCTCACCCGGTCGACCATGACGAGCGAGAAGACGATCGAGTGGGAGGACGGCCACACCTACCCGGTGGTCGACGTCGAGATCTCGAACGCCAGCCACCCCTTCTACACCGGCACCGCACGGGTGCTGGACACCGCCGGGCGCGTGGAGCGCTTCGAGCGCCGGTACGGGAAGCGGGGCGGCGCGTGAGCCTGGCGGTGGCCGTCGTCGGCGGGCTGCACGCCGACGCGCGCAAGGCGGCCGTCGAGCGGTTGCTCACCGACGTGCCCGGCAGTGTCGTACTCCACCACGACCTGGCGACGGCCGCCGCCGGCACGGTCGTCCGCATGGTCCGCGACCGCGGCGGCGTCCTGTCCGCGGGCGAGACGCCCCTGGTCAACGACTGCGCGTGCTGTGCGCTGCGCGAGGATCTGGTGCCGGAGCTGCGCCGGCTCGCCGAGGACGGCACGACCCGGCTCGCGATCGTCGAGCTGTGGGACTCCGTCGAGCCCAAGGCGATGGCCGAAGTGGTCATCGCCGGCGGGCTGACGGTCACATCCGTGATCACCGCGGTCGATCCGGCGCTGGTGCTGCCGTACCTCGGCAACGGCGACGACCTCGCCGAAGCCGGCCTCGCCGCGGCCGCCACCGACCAGCGCACGGTCGCCGACACCTTCGCCCGCCAGCTGGAGTACGCCCCCGTCCTCGCCGTCGCCGACTCCCCGGAGGCCGACGACGAGGACCGCGCCCTGCTGGCCCAGCTCCACCCGACGGCCCGCCAGGTCCCGATCGGCCACGGCGACCTGGCGGGCGCCAGACCCACGCAGACCGGCGCCACGCCCACACCGGCGGGCGCCACGCCCGTACCGGCCGACGCGGCACCTGTACCGGCCGACGCGGCACCCGTACCGCCCGGTGCCGCGCCCACATGGCCCGGCGCCGCGCCCACACCGGCCGACCACGCACAGGCGCCGCCCGACGCCGCACCCGCGCCGCCCGACCACGCACCCGCGCCGCCCGGCGCGACACCCACGTCTGCCGACGGCACGCCCGTACCACCCGATGCGGCACCCGTACCGCCCGACCCCGCACCCACACCGCCCAGCGCCGCACCCGCACAGGAACCGGCGACTGCACGTGCGCCGAGCGCACCCGCGGCCCCGGAGGCACCGGAACCACCGGAATCGCCCGCGCCCGCCCTCACCCCCACCACCTCCCTGGCCCAAGCCGCCCTGGCCGGTTTCGACGTAGAGGCCGCCGCGGCCGCCCAGCACCCCGCCTGCGCCCTGCTCCCCACCGAGGCCGACGACCACGGCGTGTCCACCCTGGTCTGGCACCGTCGCCGGCCCTTCCACCCGGAGCGGCTGTACGTGGCGCTGGAGGATCTGACCTGTGCCGCGGCCCGCAGCCGGGGCCGGTTCTGGCTCGCCGACAAGCCCGACGTGCTGCTCCACTGGGACGCGGCCGGCGGCGCGCTGTGTGTGGAGAGCGCGGGGCCGTGGCTGGCGGCGCTGCCGGACGCCGCCTGGGAACTGATGCCGCCGGTGCGCCGGGCGGCTGCCGCACTGGACTGGCACCCGGAGCACGGCGACCGCTGCACCCACCTGGTCTTCACCTCGCCCGGCCTCGACCGCGACGGACTCGCCCACCTGCTGGAGTCCTGCCTGCTCACCGACGCCGAGTACGCCGCCGGGCGCGACGCCTGGAAGAAGCTCCCGCCCGCCTTCGACACCCTGCTGGAGATCTGATGTCCCGCAAGCCCGACCGCAAGCCCGCCCGCACCCGCCCGAACCCCCTGGACCAGGCCGGCGTCACGTACATCGACTACAAGGACACCGACCTGCTGAGGAAGTTCGTCTCCGACCGCGGCAAGATCCGCAGCCGTCGCGTCACCCGGGTCACGGCCCAGCAGCAGCGGCTACTGGCGCGGGCGGTCAAGAACGCGCGGGAGATGGCACTGCTGCCGTACTCGAGCAGGTGACCACGCATAGGTAGGCAATCTCCTACGGTTGATGCGTAGGAGATTGCCTACCTATTCTTCCGTCATGACCATCACGCACGCCTCATTCGTCACGCTTCCCGTCTCCGATCAGGACCGCGCTCTGCGCTTCTACCGGGATGTCCTGGGCCTGACGGTCACCTTCGACCGGGACCTGCCCCAGGGCCGCTGGCTCCAGGTCGCCCCCGAGGGGGCCCAGACCGTCTTCACGCTCTCCGGACCCGGCATGGGGGATTTCCGGCCCGGCTCCGCACGGGGGATCATGTTGGTCACGACCGACGTCGACGCGGACTGCGCGCGGCTCACCGCGGCCGGGATCCCCGTGCAGGGCCCGGACGAGCTGCCCTGGGGCCGCATGGCCTCCTTCACGGACCCCGACGGCAACGGTCTGATGCTGCTGACGGAGAAGGAAGGCTTCTGACCACTCGATGAACGGGACCGGTACGGCCGCCGAGGACCGCGTCTTCGCCGCGCTCGCCAACGCCACCCGCCGTGAGGTGCTGCGGCTGCTGCGGGAGCGAGGGCCTCAGCCGGTCCAGGCCCTCGCCGACCACTTCGACATGCGCCGCCCGAGCCTCTCTGAACACCTCAAGGTGCTCCGGGAGGCCGGCCTCGTCTCCGAGCAGCGCTCCGGACGGCAGCGCATCTACCGCCTCGAGGCCGCCCCGCTCGCCGACGTGCAGGACTGGCTCCATCCGTACGAGCGGTTCTGGCGCGAGCGGTTGCGGGGCCTCGGTGATCTGCTCGACCGCATGCCCGACGATGACCAGCCATGAGCCACGTACCCGACGACGATCTCACCACCATCCGCGTCGACCAGTTCTTTCCGCATCCGCCCGCCAAGGTCTGGCGCGCCCTGACCGACCCAGAGCTGCTCGTCCAGTGGCAGATGCCCGGGGCCGAGGGCTTCCGGCTGGAGGTCGGGCATCGGTACCGGATGACCTCCGTCCCGCGTCCCAACGCCCGCTTCTCCGGGGTCGTCGAGGTACAGGTGCTGGCATACGACGTCGGGCGGACGCTGTCCGTCCGCTGGGTGGATGCCGATCCCGCCAGTCCCGCCGACTGGACGATCACCTGGACCCTGGAACAGGAAGGGCGCGGAACGCGTCTGTTCCTTGTGCACGAGGGATTCGATCCGGACGACCCTGCTCAGCTGATGGCGCGGAAGATCATGGACGGGGGTTGGCGGGGGCATGTCCTGCCTGCTCTGGGGCAGACGCTGGAACAGCTCGGCTGACGCAGGCGTCTCCCCGCCGGGTAAAGCGAACGTCAAAGCAGTAACCGTTAGAACACCGCGCGTGCACGTGCATTTGCTCATGCATCTGCACGTGAACAGGGTTATGATCCGGGTCAGTTGACTACAGCATCTATGGCCACACCAGCCAGTGCACCACCGGGGAGCGACCTGTGGACCGCGACGTTGACGGCGTGTACGGGGGGTACGACGTGTACAACGGCATGGCTGCCGCGCAGCTGGACGGCAAAGTGGCCTGGCAGAAGAGCAGGCACAGCAACTCACAGGGCTCCTGCGTGGAGTTCGCCCGGTTGCCGGGCGGCGACGTCGCCGTACGCAACTCGCGCTTCCCGGACGGGCCCGCGCTCGTCTACACGCGCGCGGAGATCGAGGCGATGCTCCTCGGCGTCAAGGACGGCGAGTTCGACCATCTGATCGCGAGCTGACGCCTCGCGGTACACCCCTGCATCCGTTTTTGGCAACGATGTCGGGGTGTACGCGCGTAGAACCACGGCGCCCGTGAGTGCCGTTCCGCGTCAGCCGGCCGACTGGAGCCGGAACAGCGCCCAGACGACCTTGCCGTCGAGCGTGCCCGCGAGCGGGTGCCAGCCCCAGCTGTCGGCGAAGGAGTCGACCAGGAACAGCCCGCGCCCGGACTCGGCCGAGAAGTCGTCCGACTCACGCGGTGCCGGGGTCTCGTGGCTCGGGTCGCGCACCGCGCACACCAGTCGCTCGGTCCAGCGCATCAGGTGCAGCCGTACGGAGGGCTGATGCTCGGCGCACCCCGTGTCGGCCGGCACCGCATGGCGCAGGGCGTTGGTGACGAGTTCGGAGACGACCAGACATATGTCGTCGAAGCGGTCGCCGACGTCCCACTGGCCGAGGGTGGCGCGGGTGAAGCGCCGCGCTTCGCGCACCGCTTCGTAGCGGGCGGGCAGGGCGCACGAGGCGGCATCCGACACGGCCGCGGGATCCAGCGGCGGAAGGCCCTGCCGTAACGGCTTGAGCATGGTCGATCCATTCGTTCCCATGCGAGGCACTCCCGGGAATTCGCGGTCGTTGCGATGCAGCGGTGGCGCGGCACCATGGTTTCGGATGCGCAGAGCAGATGCAAGGGCAGATGCACGTGCACGCGACCGAAATGGCACCGCCCGTACCGCTTCTTGGCCATTTTTTCTGCCAACTTCACGCCGCTGTCGCCAGTGGTCCTGACCTCTTCCCGGCATGGACCAGGCAGAAACGGCCGAGCTCTTTCCGTTTCCGTAACCGGACGAGTACTGCTCGGAGTGTTTTAGTGGCAGACTGCGGGCCCTGAAGACGGTTGGGGAGGCTGGCGAACGTGAGCGCGGGAGAGCCCGGATCGGTGGTGCGGCGGATGCTGCTCGGCTCGCAACTCAGGCGGCTGCGTGAAGCACGGGGGATCACGCGCGAGGCGGCGGGGTATTCCATCCGCGCCTCCGAGTCGAAGATCAGCCGGATGGAGCTGGGCCGGGTGAGCTTCAAGGTCAGGGACGTCGAAGACCTGCTGACGCTGTACGGCATCACCGACGAGGCGGAGCGCCAGTCGCTGCTCTCCCTCGCGCGCGAGGCCAACGTGGCGGGCTGGTGGCACAGTTACACCGACGTCCTGCCCAGCTGGTTCCCCACCTATGTCGGCCTGGAGGGCGCCGCCTCGCTGATCCGCGTCTACGAGGTGCAGTTCGTCCACGGCCTGCTGCAGACAGAGGAGTACGCGCGCGCGGTGGTCCGGCGCGGTATGAAGGGCGCGAGCCCGGACGACGTCCAGCGCCGGGTCGCCCTGCGCCTGGAGCGGCAGCGGCATCTGCTCGCGAACGACGGCCCGGAGTTCCACATCGTCCTCGACGAGGCCGCCCTGCGCCGCCCGTACGGCGACCGCGAGGTGATGCGCGGCCAGCTCCAGCACCTCATCGAGATCTCCGAGCGGCCCAACGTACGGCTGCAGGTCATGCCGTTCAGCTTCGGCGGGCACTCCGGTGAGAGCGGCGCCTTCACCATCCTCAGCTTCCCCGACGCCGACCTGTCCGACGTGGTCTACCTGGAGCAGCTGACCAGCGCCCTCTACCTCGACAAGCGCGAGGACGTCGCCCAGTACGAGCAGGCGCTGAAGGAACTCCAGCAGGACAGCCCGGGCCCCGACGAGAGCCGGGATCTGCTCAGGGGCCTGCTCCAGCTGTCCTGAGGGGTGCCCAGGGGTTATCCCTGAGAGGCCCCTTGTTCTTGTGAGGTTTCCCTCAACTCACTTGAAACACAAGTACGATGACGTGTGATCAGACCTGGCGTAGATCTGGTGTTCGCTAGCGATTGAGGGATCACATGGCGTCGTCCTACTTCAGCGACCTGGCCCAGCAGTACATCGACGGCGAGTGGCGTCCGGGCACCGGCTCCTGGGACGTCATCGACTTCAACCCGTACGACGACGAGAAGCTGGCCTCGATCACGGTGGCCACGGTCGACGAGGTGGACCAGGCCTACCGGGCCGCCGCCCGCGCCCAGAAGCAGTGGGCCGAGACCAACCCCTACAGCCGGCGCGCGGTCTTCGAGCGGGCGCTGCGGCTGATAGAGGACCGCGAGCAGGAGATAGCCGACCTGATCATCGCGGAACTGGGCGGCACGCGCGTGAAGGCCGGTTTCGAGCTGCACCTCGCCAAGGAGTTCCTGCGCGAGTCGATCCACCTCGCGCTGCGTCCCGAGGGCAAGATCCTGCCCTCCCCGGGCGACGGCAAGGAGAACCGCGTCTACCGGGTGCCGGTCGGCGTCGTCGGCGTGATCAGCCCGTTCAACTTCCCCTTCCTGCTGTCCCTCAAGTCGGTCGCCCCGGCCCTCGCGCTCGGCAACGGCGTGGTGCTCAAGCCGCACCAGAACACCCCGATCGCGGGCGGCACCCTGATCGCGAAGATCTTCGAGGAGGCCGGGCTGCCCGGCGGCCTGCTCAACGTCGTCGTCACCGACATCGCCGAGATCGGCGACGCCTTCATCGAGCACCCGATCCCGAAGGTCATCTCCTTCACGGGCTCCGACAAGACCGGCCGGCACGTCGCGATCGTGTGTGCCAAGCACTTCAAGCGCTCGGTGCTCGAACTGGGCGGCAACAGCGCCCTGGTGGTCCTCGACGACGCCGACCTCGACTACGCGGTGGACGCGGCGGTCTTCAGCCGGTTCGTGCACCAGGGCCAGGTCTGCATGGCCGCCAACCGGGTCCTCGTGGACGCCTCCGTCGCCGAGGAGTTCACCGAGAAGTTCGTCGCCAAGGTCAGGACCCTGAAGGTGGGCGACCCGCGCGACCCGCAGACCGTGATCGGCCCGGTGATCAACTCCCAGCAGGCGAACGCCCTCTCCGGCACCGTCGAGCAGGCGCTCGCCGAGGGCGCCACGGCCCTGGTGCGGGGCGCCACGGAGGGCAACCTGGTCGCGCCCAGCGTGCTCACCGACGTCCCCGCCGAGTCCGCGCTGCTCCAGCAGGAGATCTTCGGCCCGGTCGTCTTCCTCATACCGTTCGACGGTGAGGAGGAGGCGGTCCGCATCGTCAACGACACCCCGTACGGCCTCAGCGGCGCCGTCCACACCGGTGACATCGAGCGGGGCGTGGCCTTCGCCAAGCGGATCGACACCGGCATGTTCCACGTGAACGACGGCACGGTCCACGACGAGCCGCTCGTGCCGTTCGGCGGCGAGAAGCATTCCGGCATCGGCCGCCTGAACGGCGAGACCACGCTGGAGGCCTTCACCACCATCAAGTGGATCTCGGTCCAGCACGGGCGCAGCGGCTTCCCGTTCTGACGTTTCCGACGTTTTTGAAAGTGTGTGAAAGTGGCGGGCCATTGAGGTCAGGATCTGACCTCAATGGCCCGTACTTTCATCAGTGTCAGGGCAGAGAGCCCCGGCAACGACGAAAGGCGGCCGGCCATGGTCACGCACGTACCGGCGGAGGCACAGGGCGACGAGCGCGGGGCGCTGCTCGCGTTCATCGAGGAGCAACGCGGCGGCATCCGCCGGGCGCTGCTCGGGCTGACGGAGGAGCAGGCCCGTACCCGCCCCACCGCCGGTGAGCTGTCGCTCGGCGGGCTGCTCAAGCATGTCGCCGAGGTCGAGCAGACATGGATCGCGCGGGCGAAGCAGGAACAGCCGGCCGTCCATCGCGACCAGTCGAACTGGCACGAGTGCTTCCGGCTGACCGACGACGAGACGGTCGCGGGGCAGCTGGCGTACTGGGAACAGGTCGCCGCCGAGACCGAGAAGTTCATCCGCTCCGCGCCGAGCCTGGACGACACCTTCCCGCTGCCGCCCGACCCCTGGTTCCCGCCGGAGGGCCGCGTCTCGCTGCGCTGGGTGTGTCTGCACCTGATCCGCGAGACCGCCCGGCACGCGGGCCACGCCGACATCATCCGGGAGTCCCTGGACGGAAGGACGGCGTTCGAGCTGGTGGCCCTGGAACAGGCCGGATAGCGGTACGGCCATACCCTGGACCGTATGTCAGCGATCCGTCTTCTCGTGCTGGGCGCGGTCCGTCAGCACGGGCGGGCCCACGGCTATCAGGTCCGCAACGACCTGGAGTACTGGGGCGCGCACGAGTGGTCCAACGCCAAGCCGGGCTCGATCTACCACGCCCTGAAGCAGATGGCCAAGCAGGGGCTGCTGCACGCGCACGAGATCGCGCCGTCCACGGCGGGCGGCCCGCCGCGCACCGAGTACGAGATGACGGAGAAGGGCACCGAGGAGTACTTCGCCCTGCTGCGCGCCGCGCTGGTCACCTACGACCAGCGCGGCGACGTGAAGGCGGCGGCCATCGGCTTCATGGTCGACCTCCCCCGGGCCGAGGCGGTGGCCCTGCTGAAGGAGCGCACGCGCCGGATCGAGGCGTGGCGGGCCTCGGTCACCGAGCACTACGTGCCCGAGGAAGGGCCCGGACAGCTCGGTCACATCGGCGAGATCATGAACATGTGGGTCCACACGGCCGACTCCGAGGCCGAGTGGACCCACGGCCTCGTCGAGCGCCTGGAGAACGGCGCCTACACCTTCGCCGGCGAGGGCGAACCGTTCGTCGGTGTCCTCGCCGGGGACCAGGAGAACCCGTACGCGACGGGGGAGCGGCACCCGGAGGACGATCGCTGATCCAGCGATCGAGGTAGCTAATCAAGTTTGACCAATGCTCTGCGCGGCGTTACCTTCGAGGCACGTAGTCAAGTTTGACTAGCGAAGGAGTGAGCAGTGGCCGACCCGGCGATCACCGTCGAGGACGCACGCAAGACCTACGGCACGAAACACGCCCTGAACGGCCTCGGCCTGCACGTCACGCGCGGCACCGTGCACGCCGTGCTGGGCCCGAACGGCGCGGGCAAGACGACACTGGTCCGGATCCTGTCCACCCTGCTCAGGCCGGACGCCGGCCGGATCCGGGTCGCCGGGCACGACGTCGTGACCGAGGCCCGCGCGGTGCGCCGCCGTGTCGGTCTGCTGGGCCAGTACGCGGCCCTGGACGAGCAGCTGGACGGCCGGCAGAACCTGGAGATGTTCGCCCGCCTCCACCACCTCGGCGCCCGCCACGCGCGCGTGCGTGCCGCCGAGCTCCTGGAGCGCTTCGGCCTCGCCGACACCGGCCGCACCCCGCTCGCCGGCTACAGCGGCGGCATGCGCCGCCGGCTCGACCTCGCCGCCTCCCTGATCACCGACCCCGAGGTGCTGTTCCTCGACGAGCCCACCACGGGCCTGGATCCGCGCGGCCGCGCCGAGGTCTGGTCCTCCGTCCGCTCCCTGACCGGCGCCGGTACGACGGTCCTGCTCACCACCCAGTACCTGGAGGAGGCCGACCAACTGGCCGACCGCATCGCCTTCGTGGACCACGGCCGGGTCGTCGCCGACGGCACCCCGGACGCGCTGAAGACCCTCACCGGCGGCGACCGCGTCGACGTCGTCCTGCGCGACGCCGGGCAACTGGGGGCCGCCGTAACCCTGTTGCCCCTCACGAGCGTCTCGGTGGACGCGGACCGCCGGTTGCTCAGCGCGCCGGTCACCGACCGCATGGCCGCGCTCTCGGCCGTCGTACGGGCCCTTGAGGACGCCGGAGTCGAGGCCGAGGACATCGCCCTGCGCCGGCCCACCCTGGACGAGGTCTTCCTGCACCTCACGAACGACACCGATCGAGCGAAGGCGGCCGCGTGAGCGTGATGAAGGTGTATGCCCTGACCGACTCCTGGACCATGACCCGGCGCGAACTCGCCCACTGGGCGCGGCAGCCCGCACAGCCGTTGGTCGCGCTGCTCTTCCCGGTCATGCTCCTGCTGATGTTCGGCTACCTGATCGGTGGCGGCCGGGGCGTGGACGGCGACTACGTTGACTTCCTGGTGCCCGGCACGGCCGTACTCACCATGGCCTTCGGCCTGGAGGGCACGATGATCGCGGTCACGCAGGACCTCACCAGGGGCGTCATCGACCGGTTCCGTTCGCTGCCGATGGCGGACGGCGCGGTGCTGGTGGGCCGTTCGGCCGCCGACATGCTCCAGTCGGCGGCCGCGCTGACGCTGACGGGCGCGGTGGCGTGCGCGCTGGGCTGGCGGCCCCACGGCGGCCCCGGGGCCCTGCTCGCCGCCGCCGGCCTGCTCCTCCTGCTCCGCTTCGCCATGCTGTGGATCGGCATCCACCTCGCCCTGGTCGCCGGGCGGCCGGAGATGATCCAGGCGGTGCAGATCCTCGTCTGGCCGGCGGGCTTCCTCTCCACCGCCATCGCCACCCCCGGCTCCATGCCCGGCTGGCTGGGCACGGCCGTCCAGTGGAACCCGCTGTCCCAGACGGCGACGGCCGTACGCCATCTGCTGCACGGCCCCGGCAGCGCCCCGGGCCACACCTGGCCGGCCGTCCTGTGGCCGCTCGCCCTGCTGGCGGCGTTCTTCCCGCTGGCGGTACGGAAGTTCGCACGCCTGGGCGGGTAGCCCTAGTGATGGAAGCCGGTCGCCGCCTCCTTGTCCCGGGTCAGGGGGTGCGGCTGCCGGCGCAGTTCGGGCAGCAGGCGGGTCAGGTCGGCCAGGAACAGGTCGGCCAGGTCGTGGGAGAAGCCGTTGCGGCACACGACCCGCAGGACGGACAGGTCCTGCCGGTTCTCCGGGAAGGTGTACGCGGGCACCAGCCAGCCGCTCTCGCGCAGCCTCCGCGAGACGTCGAAGACGTCGTACGACGTGACGTCGTCGGCCGTGGTCAGCGCGAACACCGGCAGCTCGTCGCCGTGTGTGAGCAGCCGGAAGTCGCCCAGTTCCCCGATGCGCCCGGCCAGTGAGCGCGCCACGTCCCGGGTCGACTGCTGGACCGCCCGGTAGCCTTCGCGGCCGAGCCGCAGGAACGTGTAGTACTGCGCGACCACCTGCGCGCCGGGCCGGGAGAAGTTCAGCGCGAAGGTCGGCATGTCGCCGCCCAGGTAGTTGACCCGGAACACCAGCTCCTCCGGCAGCGCCTCCGCGTCCCGCCACAGCGCCCAGCCGACGCCCGGGTACACCAGCCCGTACTTGTGCCCGGAGGTGTTGATGGAGGCCACGCGCGGCAGGCGGAAGTCCCACACCAGGTCCTCGTCCAGGAAGGGCGCCACCATGCCGCCGGACGCGCCGTCCACGTGCACCGGGATGTCGAGCCCGGTGCGTTCCTGGAGGGCGTCCAGGGCCGCGCACAGGTCGGCGATCGGCTCGTAGGAGCCGTCGAAGGTCGAGCCGAGGATGCCGACGACCCCGATGGTGTTCTCGTCGCACAGTTCGGCCGCCGCCTGCGGATCCAGGTGGAAGCGGTCGCCCTCCATGGGCACCAGCCGGGCCTCCACCTCCCAGAAGTTGCAGAACTTCTCCCAGCACACCTGGACGTTGATCCCCATGACGAGGTTCGGGCGGGCGCCCGGGTAGCGGTCGGCGTTGCGTCCGGCCCAGCGCCGCTTCAGCGCCATCCCGGCCAGCATGCACGCCTCGCTGGAGCCGGTCGTCGAACAGCCCACCGCCGCCGACGGGTCCGGCGCGTTCCACAGGTCGGCGAGCATCGCCACACAGCGCCGCTCCAGCTCGGCCGTGCGCGGGTACTCGTCCTTGTCGATCATGTTCTTGTCACGGCACTCCGCCATCAGCACCCCGGCCTGCGGCTCCATCCATGTGGTGACGAACGTGGCCAGATTCAGCCGGGAGTTGCCGTCCAGCATCAGCTCGTCGTGCACCAGCTGGTACGCCGTGGAGGGGGCCAGCGGGCCGTCCGGGAGCCGGTGCGTGGGCGGGGCCTCGGTCATGCCGCCGACGGGATTGGCCTCGCCGTAGAACGGGTTGACCGACATCGCCCGCTTCTGATGCCTCTCGGGACCTTGGTGCAGGGCCATGAAACGTGCCTCCAGGAAGGACGGGAAGGTGTCAGCGGACCGGGCTGCCGTCCGGCCGCAACTGCATCTGCGGACGCCCCGTCACCAGCAGCCAGGCCGGCAGCGAGGCGACGCACAGCAGGGTGAGGATGGTGGGCGAGGCCACCAGTACGGCGGCGGTGAACAGGCTCACCCAGCCCTGCCGCGTGATCGCCAGGAGCATGCCCAGGACGCCTGTCGCCACGCCCAGCGAGGGGTGCACGGCCGGAACG
Organism: Streptomyces sp. NPDC020192; assembly: GCF_044388685.1. NCBI lineage: Bacteria > Bacillati > Actinomycetota > Actinomycetes > Kitasatosporales > Streptomycetaceae > Streptomyces > Streptomyces sp. NPDC020192. The sequence goes on from NZ_JBIRXG010000009.1 coordinate 251,984, forward strand.
AGCGCATGGGCGGCGAGACCCAGTGACGCACCGACGAAGACCGCGGGGAAGATACGGCCGCCGCGGAAGCCGCAGGACGCGGCGACCACCAGCGCGGCCAGCTTCACCACCGCCATCAGGGCGAACCGCCCCGCCGACCAGCCCTCCGGGTTCCGGGCCAGTTCGCCGACCTCCGACAGCCCCTTGAACAGCGTCAGATGACCGCCGAGCGCCGCCAGCGCCCCGAGCACGACCCCGCCGGCCGGCAGCATCAGCATCGGGTGCCGCAGCCGTCGGAAGCCCGCGTGGACGTACGGGAAGGCGTACACCGCGGCCATGCCGAGCAGCGCGGCTGCCGAGGCGATCACCAGGCCCGCCAGCAGGTCCTTCGGGTGCGGACGGCCCATCGCCGGCAGCCCCAGGTCGAGGGTCGGGCGGGCCACCAGGGCCGTCGTCATGGCCCCGCTCGCCCCGGCGGTCAGCGGCGCGAACACGTTGTCCCACAGCCGCCCCCGCATCGGCCGGCCGGCCAGCGCCTCGGAGACCACCAGCGCCGCCGCCACCGGCGTGCCGAACAGCGCGCCGATCGTGGCCGCCTCGGCCAGCACCGGCCACAGCGTGTCCGGCGTCCGGGGGAGCAGGCGCGTGCCGAGCGAGACCGCGAGGCCCACGTTCACGGCGATGATCGGGTTCTCCGGGCCGAGGCTCGGACCGCCGGCCAGCATCAGCGCGTTCGCCAGCACCAGCCCCGGCAGCACGGCCGGCGGCATGACCGGGGCGTCCAGCCCGAGGGTGGCCGGGTCGGGGCCGGCGTGGCCCGGGACCTTCCAGACCACCAGTCCGACCGCGATCCCGGACGCCACGAGCACGGCGAACATCCACGCCACCGAGTACCGGCCCACCCCGAGCGCGTCCGGCAGCGGCCCCCACAGCAGATGCTGGAGCTTCTCCGCCGCCGCGCTCACCCCGACGAAGACCAGGGCCGCGGCCACGCCCACCGCGACGGCGGGCAGGATGAACGGCAGCAGCGCGCGTGCCGGGGCCGGGGAAGCGGTCGGCGGCTGCCGCGCGTCGGTTTCCTGGGCCACGGGGTCACCATAAACGGGACAAACAGGACTTAATACCCGCAACATCCCGGGCGTCCCGAGCGGAAACCGGCTTGCACCTCACGTGACGTGAGGCCTCAGCGTGGAGGGCGTACCGACGACAAGGAGCGGAAAGTGAGCTACTCCGTGGGACAGGTCGCGGGGTTCGCCGGGATCACGGTGCGCACCCTGCACCATTACGACGAGATCGGGCTGCTCGTGCCCGGCGAGCGCACGCACGCCGGCCACCGGCGCTACACCGAAGCCGACCTCGACCGGCTCCAGCAGATCCTGTTCTACCGGGAGCTCGGCTTCCCGCTCGACGAGGTCGCGGCCCTGCTCGACGATCCGACGGTGGACCCGAGCGCACACCTGCGCCGCCAGCACGACCTGCTGACCGCCCGGATCGAGAAGCTGCAGAAGATGGCCGCGGCCGTGGAGCACGCCATGGAGGCACGCACGATGGGCATCCAACTCACCCCCGAGGAGCGGTTCGAGGTCTTCGGGGACAAGGACCCCGAGCAGTACCGCGACGAGGCGGAGCAGCGCTGGGGCGACACGGAGGTGTACGCCGAGTCGCAGCGCCGCGCCGCCACCTACACCAAGGAGGACTGGAAGCGGATCAAGGCCGAGGTCGACGACTGGCAGGAGCGGTACGCCGCCCTGGTGGCCGCCGGCGAGCCCGCGGCCGGTGAGGCCGCGATGGACCTGGCCGAGGAGCACCGGCAGCACATGACCCGGTGGTACTTCGAGGTGCCGTACGAACTGCACCGGTGCTTCGCCGGGATGTACGTCTCCGACGAGCGCTTCAAGGCGTACTACGACGCCATGGGGCCGGGCCTCGCCGAACACCTGCGCGACGCGATCCTCGCCAACGCCGACCGGCACACGGCCTGACGGCCCCGGCCCGGGAGTGCGCGGGGTTCACTCCCGGGCCAGGACCACCGCCGTCCCGTACGCGCACACCTCGGTGCCCACGTCGGCGGCCTCCGTCACGTCGAACCGGAACGCCAGCACGGCGTTGGCGCCACGCGCGCGTGCCTGCTCCACCAGGCGCTCCATGGCCTGGTTGCGGGTCTGCACGAGTGTCTTGGTGAGACCCTTCAGCTCGCCGCCGATCATCGACTTCAGCCCCGCGCCGATCTGGCTGCCGAGGTGCCGCGAGCGCACGGTGAGTCCGAAGACCTCGCCGATCACCTGCTGCACCTGGTATCCGGGCACGTCGTTCGTCGTCACGACCAGTACGTCCGGCTGGGGCCCCTGGCCGCCGCCGTAGTCTTCGAGTCCCATGAGTCACAGCTTTCTCTCGGTTGTCCCACAGCGCATCCTGGAGCCACCGGTGGAACCTGGGGCGGTCACTTCACGTTGATAGCTTTGGGCGGCACTCACAGGGAAGTGCGCCGTTCTGCCGCCGCAACCGCCTTCACCCCCTCAGGAGCCCGGACCCGTGATGACACTCGCCCTCGGCCCGAGCTGGCTGGATCCCAACACCCTTCTCGACAAGTTCGGCATCTGGGGCCTGCTGCTCGTCGTCTTCGCCGAGTCCGGCCTGCTCATCGGCTTCTTCCTGCCCGGTGATTCGCTGCTGTTCACGTGCGGCCTGCTGATCACCTCGCACCAGCTGAACTTCCCGCTGTGGGGAGCCGTCGGCCTGATCTGCCTCGCCGCGATACTCGGCGACCAGGCGGGCTACATGTTCGGCAAGAAGGTCGGCCCGTCCCTCTTCAACCGCCCGGACTCGCGCCTGTTCAAGCAGGAGAACGTCACCAAGGCGCACGAGTTCTTCGAGAAGTACGGCCCGAAGTCCCTGGTCCTGGCCCGCTTCGTGCCCGTGGTGCGTACGTTCACGCCGATCATCGCCGGCGTCAGCGGCATGAAGTACCGCTCGTTCCTGGTCTTCAACGTCATCGGCGGCACCCTGTGGGGCGCGGGCGTCACCCTGCTCGGCTCCTGGCTGGGCAACATCACCTTCGTCAAGAACAACATCGAGGCGATCCTGATCCTGATCGTCCTCGTCTCGGTGGTCCCGATCGCGATCGAGTTCCTGCGGGCCCGCGGCAAGGAGAAGAAGGCGGCCGCCACCCGCCCCGAGCCCCAGGCCGTCCCCCAGCAGCCCCAGCCCGCGTACCAGCACCAGCCGGTGATGGACGACGCGACGACGCAGCTGCGCCGCATCGAGCCGGAGCAGCAGCCGTACGACTACCCGTACGAGCAGCAGCAGCCGTACCAGCAGCCCCAGCATCAGCAGCCGGAGCAGCAGCCCCAGCATCAGCAGGGGCAGCAGCAGTACTGGAACCAGGGCTATGACAACCAGTACTACGACCAGGGGCAGTACCCGCAGCAGCAGTACGACCAGAGCCAGTACGGCCAGAACGGGTACGACCAGAGCTCGTACCCGAACGGCTACCGCAACCCCTGAGCCGTTCAGAACCCCCTGGTCCGCTTGGCGGCCCGGCGCTTCCCGGCGGAGCCGACCCGGAGGAACAGCCGGGAGATCTCCGACCCCAGGTTGACCCCGATGGCGATGGCCATGGCGAGTGACGCCGCCTTGGCCAGCGACACCAGCCCCTGGTCCACCTGGTTCTGGGCCATGTTCAACAGCCCGAAATACGTGGCGGAGCCGGGCAGCAGCGGTCCGATCGCCGCCGTCGTGTACGGCAGCGCCGACGCGAACCGGTAGCGGGACAGCAACTGCCCGAACAGGCCCACCAGCCCCGCCGCCACCGCCGTGGAGGCCACCGGCGAGATGTCCCCGACGTAGTGCATCGCGCCGTACACCGACCAGGCCACGCCCCCGTTGAGGGTCACCCAGAGCACGGTCGAACGTTCCTGCTGGAGCAGGACCGCGAAGGTCAGCGACAGCACCATGGACGCGGCGATCTGGATCAGCGGCCGTTCGTTGATGACGACCGCCACGTCCGGGTTCAGCTTGCCGCCGACCTTCACGCCGAAGTACAGGACGACCAGCACACCGGTGACGATGCCGACGAAGAAGTACATGACCTCCAGCAGGCGGGCGGAGGCGGTGATGTAGAAGCCGGTCAGGCCGTCCTGCACGCCCGCCACCAGCGCCCGTCCGGGCAGCAGCGCGAACAGTCCACCGGTGACCACGGCGGACGCCTTCACGTCGACGTGGGCCAGCGCGAACGCCACCCCGATCGCGGCGGGCGGCATCGCGGCGATCGTGAACTGGTAGAACTCCGGCAGCCCGCGCCCCGCGCACAGCCAGGCCAGCCGGTCGCCGAGCATCGCGCCGACGGCCGCCGCGACGAACACGATCAGGTCACCGCCGACCAGGATGGAGGCCGCACCGGCCAGCACCCCACTGGCCAGGGTCAGCGCCCAGCCGGGGTAGGGGTGCCGGTTGCGGCGGATCTCCGCCAGCCGCCGGTAGGCCTCCTCCAGGGAGACATGCGTCTCCGGGTCGGTCAGGTCGTCCACCAGCCGGAACACGGCCGCGAGCCGCGTGTAGTCGGTGCCCCGCCGCCGTACCGTCCGCGACGCCGTGACCGGGTCGTCCACCAGCGACGGCTGGTGCGAGATGGACAGCAGGGTGAAGGTGACGTTCGGCTCGCAGCGGTCCAGGCCGTAGGAGCGGCACACCGCGAACATCGCGGCCTCCACGTCCTCCGCGCCCTCGCCGCCCGCCAGTAGCAGCTCCCCGATACGCAGCGTCAGGTCGAGCACGCGCGGAACCGCCGGGCCCTCCTCGTCGTGCCGCTGCACGGGCTCCGGCGCGGGCCGCTCGGCCACCGGCATGCGCAGCATCGTGCGCATCCGGTCCTGCCACGGCGCGTCCTTGACGAGGCTGACCAGCGGCACCCCGGTGGCCGGCGTGAACGCGGCCGGCGCGTACTCGGCGCTGTAGGTGCTCGGGGTGGTGAACGCCGACCCCTCCGGCTCGGCGCTCGGCGGCTCCGGTGTCCGAAGCCCCTCCGGCATGGCGAACTCGGACGTGGTCTCCGGCTCACCGCCGCTCTCGGGGACCTCGATGCCCTCGGGAATGGCGAACTCGGACGTGATCTCCGGGTCGTACCGCGCCTCGTCCGACCGGGGCTTGCGGTCCTCCGCCTCCGTCACCTCGCACCGCTCCCTGAACAATTCCTTCCGCTGGCCTCAGTATGCGCACAGATGCGCGAACGGGCCGCACGCGCACGCGTACGGCCCGGTCAAGCTGGACTGCTCGCTCAGTGGCCGCCCTGCTCCTTGAAGCGCTTGTAGGACCGCTCGATCTCGGCCTCGGCGTCCGTGCGGCCCACCCAGTTGGCGCCCTCGACGGACTTGCCGGGCTCCAGGTCCTTGTACACCTCGAAGAAGTGCTGGATCTCCAGGCGGTCGAACTCCGACACGTGGTGGATGTCCCGCAGGTGCTCCACACGCGGGTCGGTGGCCGGAACGCACAGCAGCTTGTCGTCGCCGCCCGCCTCGTCCGTCATGCGGAACATGCCGATCGCGCGGCACTTGATCAGGCAGCCCGGGAAGGTCGGCTCGTCCAGGATGACCAGCGCGTCCAGCGGGTCGCCGTCCTCGCCGAGGGTGTTCTCGACGAAGCCGTAGTCGGTCGGGTAGGCGGTCGAGGTGAAGAGGCGACGGTCCAGGCGGATCCGACCGGTCTCGTGGTCCACCTCGTACTTGTTGCGCGAACCCTTCGGGATCTCGATCGTGACGTCGAACTCCACCGGTGGCTCCTCCATGATCAGCACATAGTTCTGGTGGTTAAGTGTCCCTCACGCAGGTGTGTGATCGCGAAAGGGGCTGGTGGTCGTGCCAGAGCCGAGGCCGTGGCGGGCCGCAGGACCGCAGATGAAGCGGATCGCGAACGCCGTACGACCGCGCCTGGCGCGGGCGGCGACGGCCGTGCGGCCGCGGGTCGCGCGGTTGACGCGGGCCCTTGTGTCCCGGTCCCCGCACCTCCCCCGTCCGCGAGCCGTCAGGACCTGGCAGTACACCGCGGGCGCCGCCACCGCCGGCCTCGCGCTCGCCGCCGGCGTGGTGACCGCGGCCGGCCCCTGGGACGCCGACGGCCAGCGTACGGCCGAGCGGGACCGGGCGATCGCTCTGGAGCGCTCAGGTGGCGCAGATCACGGCGACTCCGGTACGGCCGAGGCGGCCCCACTGCCCGCGCCGAGCGCCGCGCCCGTCCTGACGGGCCTGGGCGCCGCGACGGACGCCGTGGGCACCAAGAAGGCCGCCCCGGGCGGAAAGCCCCTCTCGGACGTCCTGGAGCCCCTCCTGGACGTCCCCGCGCTCGGCGCCGGCCACGCGGCGGCCGTCGTCGACCTCACCACCGGCAAGCGCCTGTACGGCAGCGGCGACGGCCAGGCCCTCACGCCCGCCTCCACCACCAAGATCGCCACCGCGGTCGCCGCCCTGTCCGCCCTCGGCCCCGACCACCGCTTCACCACCCGCGCCGCCCTCGAACCCGACACCCGCGAACTCGTCCTCGTCGGCGGCGGCGACCCGACCCTGACCGCCCACAAGGAGGCCGACAACTGGGCCAGCCTGCGGCAGCTCGCGGCGGACACCGCGCAGGCACTGAAGAAGCGCGGCATCCACACGATCACGCTCTCCTACGACACCACCCTCTTCACCGGCCCCGCCCTGCACCGCATCGGCGTCAACGACAACCTCGCCCCGGTCAGCGCCCTGACCGCCGACGAGGGCCGTACCAACGACTCCACCAGCGGCCCGGCCCCGCGCGTGGCCGACCCCGCGGTGGACGCGGCGACCAGGTTCGCGACGTTCCTGAAGTCCGCCGGCATCACGACGACACCCCCCGGCCCCTCGAAGGCCTCCACGCGCGCGCAGACCCTCGCCACGGTCTCCTCGCCGCCGCTGTCCGACGTGGTCGAGCGGATGCTGACCAACAGCGACAACGACATCGCCGAGACCCTGGCCCGGCAGACCGCGCTCACGAGCGGACAGCCAGGCAGCTTCGACGGCGGCGCCAGGGCGATCTCCGCGCGGCTGACCAAGCTGGGCCTGCCGATGGCCGGTGCGTCCTTCCACGACGGCAGCGGCCTCGACCGTGACGACCGGCTGACCGCCGACCTTCTGACCGGCCTCCTCGTCACGGCCGGTGACCCGTCCCGCCCCGGCCTGCGCCCCGTCCTCACCGGCCTGCCCATCGCCGGCTTCACCGGCACCCTGACCAGCCGTTACGCCGACGGCGCGGCCGGCGTCGTCCGCGCCAAGACGGGCACCCTGACCGGCGTCAACGCCCTGGCCGGCACGGTCGTCGACGGCGACGGCCGCCTCCTGGCCTTCGCCTTCATGGCCTCCGGCACGACCGACCCCCAGGAGGCCCAGTCGGCCCTGGACCGGACGGCGACGGCGCTGGCGGGGTGCGGTTGCGGCTAGTACGCGCGCGTGCCTGACCCGACGTCGGACACTGCCCCAAGTGGGGAGGCTCACGTACGGTTGACGCATGACTGGCTTCGGTGGCACCACATCTCCCGGGATGGTCGACTGGAACCTCGCGGTCGCGACCGCGACACGGCTCGTACGGCCGGGCCCCGACGTCAGCCGTGACGAGGCACGCGCGGTCGTCGCGGAGCTGCGCCGGCACGCGAAAGCCTCGGAGGAACACGTCCGGGGCTTCACTCGTATGGGCACCGAGGAGAGCCACGACACGCCCGTCCTCGTCGTCGACCGCCCCGGCTGGGTCCGCGCCAACGTAGCCGGCTTCCGCGAGATCCTCAGGCCCCTGCTGGAGAAGATGCAGGAACGGCGGACCGGCAGCCCCGGCAGCGCGGTCCTCGGCGCCGTCGGCGGCAAGGTCACCGGCGTCGAGCTGGGCATGCTGCTGTCGTTCCTGTCCTCGCGGGTCCTCGGCCAGTACGAGACCTTCGCCCCGGCCACCCGCGAGCTGCCCGCCGGTGAGAACGGGGGCGGCCGCCTCCTGCTCGTCGCGCCCAACATCGTCCACGTCGAACGCGAACTCGACGTCGAACCGCACGACTTTCGCCTGTGGGTGTGCCTGCACGAGGAGACGCACCGCACGCAGTTCACCGCCGTGCCCTGGCTGCGCGACCACCTCGAGGGCGAAATCCAGTCGTTCTTGGCGGAGACCGACGTCGACCCCATGACCTTCCTGGAGCGCGTCCGGGAGGCCGCCCAGTCCCTCGCCGGGGGCCGCCCCGAGGGTGAGGAGGACGACGGCGGCCGCTCCTTCGTGGAGCTCGTGCAGACCCCCGCCCAGCGCGAGATCCTCGGTCGTCTCACCGCCGTGATGTCCCTGCTGGAGGGCCACGCCGACTACGTCATGGACGGCGTCGGACCCAGCGTCGTACCGTCCGTCGCCGAGATCCGCGAGAAGTTCCAGCAGCGCCGCGCCAAGGGCGCCTCCCGGCTCGACCTCGCCTTGCGCAAGCTGCTGGGTCTGGATGCCAAACTGAGGCAGTACCGGGACGGCGAGAGGTTCGTGCGAGCCGTCGTCGAGCAGGTCGGCGTCGACGGTTTCAACCGCGTGTGGACCTCGCCCAACACCCTTCCCACCAAGGCCGAGATCGCCAAACCGGCGGACTGGGTCGCGCGGGTGCACCGCAAGGCCGAGTCGTGAACATGACGGGTACGTCGTGAAACGAATCCGGCCTGCGGCAGGCGAACGCCCCTTCAATCACCCGTCCGAGGGACCGTCGGCCTTGCGTAGGCGTGCAATGCTCGGGGAACCTCCCGATTCTGTCACCATCTACACACTCTGAGTGACCGATCTCGGGCTCACCCCCGACAACTTCATGAAGGGAACCGACCATGGGTCCCCATCCTGCGGTCGCGGCGATACGCCTGGCGGTCCGCCGCGTCCTCCACGACATCCTCAACGACCACACCTCGATCTCGGGCAAGCCGAGCCGCACGGCCGAGCGGCCCCCCTCCCCGCTCGTCCTCGTCGCGTGCTCCGGCGGCGCCGACTCCATGGCCCTCGCCTCCGCCCTCGCCTTCGAAGCGCCCAGACTGGGCGTGCGCGCCGGAGGCGTCACCGTCGACCACGGCCTCCAGCCCGGCTCCGGCCTGCGCGCCGACGAGGTCGTGCTGCGCCTGCGCGGCCTCGGCCTCGACCCGGTCGAGTCGATCGCCGTGACCGTCGGCCGCGAGGGCGGCCCGGAAGCCGCCGCCCGTGACGCCCGCTACGCCGCCCTGGACGCCGTCTCCGAACGGCACGGCGCCGCCGCGATCCTGCTCGGCCACACCCGCGACGACCAGGCGGAGACCGTCCTGCTCGGCCTCGCCCGCGGCTCCGGCATCCGCTCCCTGTCCGGCATGGCCGCGGTCTCGGGGGCCGGCGGCCGTTACCGGCGCCCCTTCCTCCAGGTCGACCGGCAGACCGCCCGCAAGGCCTGCATGGTCCAGTCCCTCCCCGTTTGGGACGATCCTCACAATGCCGACCCCGCCTACACCCGCTCCCGGCTGCGGCACGAGGGTCTGCCCGCCCTGGAGAAGGCCCTCGGCAAGGGCGTCGTGGAGGCGCTCGCCCGCACCGCCCAGCTCTCCCGCGACGACGCCGACGCCCTCGACACCTGGGCCAGCCAGGCCGAGACCTCCGTACGGGACGCCGCCGGCCTGCTGGAATGCGCCAAGCTGTACGCCCTCCCGCCCGCCGTACGCCGACGCATCCTGCGCCGCGCCGCCATCGAGGCCGGTGCCCCGGCCGGCGCGCTGTTCGCCCGTCACATCGAGGAAGTCGACCGGCTGATCACCGGCTGGCGCGGCCAGGGAGCCATCAATCTCCCGGGCAAAGTCGTCGCCCAGCGCCAGGGTGGCAGACTGGTGATTCGGCAAGGCTGAATCCCGACCCCTCGCGGAGCGATCCTCCGGCGGGCCGGGGCGGCCGCCGGGCCGTAAGTGCGGGACGACCGAAAGTGATGCGGGTGGACGCGAAAGACATGGGTGCCGACCTCGAGAAGGTGCTCATCACCAAGGAAGAGATCGACGCGAAGCTGGCCGAGCTGGCCGCGAAGATCGACGCGGAGTACGCGGGCAAGGACCTGCTCATCGTCGGCGTCCTCAAGGGCGCGGTGATGGTCATGGCGGACCTCGCCCGGGCGCTGTCCACCCCCGTCACCATGGACTGGATGGCCGTGTCCTCGTACGGCGCGGGCACCCAGTCCTCCGGTGTCGTACGGATCCTCAAGGACCTCGACACCGACATCAAGGGGAAGCACGTCCTGATCGTCGAGGACATCATCGACTCCGGCCTGACCCTGTCCTGGCTGATCAACAACCTCGGCTCGCGCGAGCCCGCCTCGCTGAAGGTGTGCACGCTGCTGCGCAAGCCCGACGCCGCGAAGGTCGCGATCGACGTCGAGTGGGTCGGCTTCGACATCCCCAACGAGTTCGTCGTCGGCTACGGCCTCGACTACGCCGAGAAGTACCGCAACCTGCCGTTCGTCGGTACGCTCGCGCCCCACGTCTACGGCGGCTGAACCGAAATGTGAGCCAGTCGGCTCAAGCCTTGTAGGACGATCGGGAACCCCGGCGGGTTCCGCGCCGTTGAAGCATGCGAGGACGGGCATCCCGGCCGTTCGAAACGCTTCGTGCGGCTTCGGACACAGCGACGCTGGGGTACCGTCAGAAGAACTGTCTTATCAAACTCACTATGGCAGGAGGGACGGGGCGACACCGCTCCGTATGGATGGACGTGAAGCGATACTTCCGTGGGCCGGTCATGTGGATCGTGCTGGCCGTCCTTGCCGTGGTCGTGTTGATGCAGGTCGTCGGCTCGTCCGGCGGCTACAAGACGGTGGACACCGGCCAGGTCGTGGCGGCGATCAATGAGAACAAGGCCCAGTCGGCCAAGCTGACCACAGGCGACGAGCAGACCATCAAGGTCACGCTCAAGGACGGCTACAAGGTCGACGGCAGCTCGAAGATCCAGGCGAGCTACGTCGGCGACCAGCAGGGCAGCCAGCTGGCCACCAACCTTCAGACCAGGTACGAGAGCAAGCAGATCCCGGACGGCTACACGGTGTCGCCATCCAAGCAGAACCCGTTCGTCGGCGTGCTGCTCTCCCTGCTGCCCTTCGTCCTCATCGTGGTCGTCTTCCTGTTTCTGATGAACCAGATGCAGGGCGGCGGCTCGAGGGTGATGAACTTCGGCAAGTCGAAGGCCAAGCTCATCACCAAGGACACCCCGAAGACGACGTTCGCCGATGTCGCGGGCTGTGACGAGGCCGTCGAGGAGCTCCACGAGATCAAGGAGTTCCTGCAGGAGCCGGCCAAGTTCCAGGCCGTCGGCGCCAAGATCCCCAAGGGTGTGCTGCTCTACGGCCGCCCGGGTACCGGCAAGACGCTGCTCGCGCGCGCCGTCGCCGGCGAGGCGGGCGTGCCGTTCTACTCGATCTCCGGTTCCGACTTCGTCGAGATGTTCGTCGGTGTCGGTGCCTCCCGGGTCCGTGACCTGTTCGAGCAGGCCAAGGCGAACGCCCCGGCGATCGTCTTCGTCGACGAGATCGACGCGGTCGGCCGCCATCGCGGCGCCGGCCTCGGCGGTGGTCACGACGAGCGCGAGCAGACCCTGAACCAGCTGCTCGTCGAGATGGACGGCTTCGACGTCAAGGGTGGCGTCATCCTGATCGCCGCCACCAACCGGCCCGACATCCTCGACCCGGCGCTGCTGCGGCCCGGCCGCTTCGACCGCCAGATCGCGGTCGACCCGCCGGACCTGCAGGGCCGTCTGGAGATCCTCAAGGTTCACCAGAAGGGCAAGCCGGTCGCGCCCGACGTCGACCTGTCCGCCGTCGCCCGCCGCACCCCGGGCATGACCGGTGCCGACCTCGCGAACGTGCTGAACGAGGCCGCGCTGCTCACCGCCCGTGGCGACCAGAAGCTGATCGACAACAAGGCGCTGGACGAGGCGATCGACCGCGTGGTCGCGGGCCCGCAGAAGCGGACCCGGATCATGTCGGACAAGGAGAAGAAGATCACCGCGTACCACGAGGGCGGTCACGCCCTGGTCGCGGCGGCCTCGCCGAACTCCGACCCGGTCCACAAGATCACGATCCTGTCCCGCGGCCGAGCCCTCGGCTACACGATGGTCCTGCCCGACGAGGACAAGTACTCGACCACGCGCAACGAGATGCTCGACCAGCTCGGCTACATGCTGGGCGGCCGCGCGGCCGAGGAACTGGTCTTCCACGACCCGACCACCGGCGCCGCGAACGACATCGAGAAGGCCACCAACCTGGCCCGCGCGATGGTCACGCAGTACGGCATGACCGAGCGGCTCGGCGCGATCAAGTTCGGCGGCGACAACAGCGAGCCGTTCCTCGGTCGTGAGATGGCTCACCAGCGCGACTACTCGGAAGAGGTCGCCGCGCTGGTCGACGAAGAGGTCAAGAAGCTCATCGAGAACGCGCACAACGAGGCCTGGGAGATCCTGGTCGAGAACCGCGACGTGCTCGACCAGCTCGTCCTTCACCTGCTGGAGAAGGAGACCCTGGGCAAGGAGGAGATCGCCGAGATCTTCGCCCCGATCGTCAAGCGCCCGCCGCGGCCCGCCTGGACCGGCTCCTCGCGCCGCACCCCGTCCACCCGCCCGCCGGTGCTCTCCCCGAAGGAGCTGGCGCTGACCAACGGTGCGAACGGCGCGACGGCCGCGATCAGCACGGTCAAGTCCACGGCGTCGGAGTCCGCCCCGGTGACGGAGCAGACCCCGGAGGACCGCCCCGAGAGCTGATCGGGTTTCGGCCAACCGGCCCGGAATGAATGCCGCGCCCCCCAGGGTTCTAGCCTGGGGGGCGCGGCATTTTCCTTATGCACGCATGTGGACGACAGGAGCGAGGCACCAGATGACCGACCCCGTGACGCTGGACGGTGAGGGACGCATCGGCGAGTTCGACGAGAAGCGCGCCGAGAACGCCGTACGGGAACTGCTGATCGCGGTCGGTGAGGACCCGGACCGCGAGGGCCTGCGTGAGACCCCGGGCCGGGTGGCGCGGGCGTACAAGGAGATCTTCTCGGGGCTGTGGCAGCAGCCGGAGGACGTCCTGACGACGACGTTCGACATCGGGCACGACGAGATGGTGCTCGTGAAGGACATCGAGGTGTACTCGACCTGTGAGCACCACCTGGTGCCGTTCCGGGGCGTCGCTCACGTCGGATACATCCCGTCGACGTCCGGAAAGATCACGGGGCTGTCCAAGCTGGCCCGGCTCGTGGACGTCTACGCCCGCCGCCCGCAGGTGCAGGAGCGGCTCACGACGCAGATCGCGGACTCCCTGATGGAGATCCTGGAGCCCCGGGGCGTGATCGTGGTCGTGGAGTGCGAGCACATGTGCATGTCCATGCGCGGTATCCGCAAGCCGGGGGCGAAGACCATAACGTCGGCCGTCCGCGGTCAGCTGCGGGACGTCGCCACACGGAACGAGGCCATGAGCCTGATCATGGCGCGCTGAGCTCGCTGAGCTCGCTGAGCGCCGCCGCGGTCAGGCCGCCGGTTCCGCTCCCGGGTGGTTCTGGTCCTCGTCGTCCGGGAGCTTGCACACGCGCTCCAGGAACAGGGCCGCCACTATCACCGCGATGCCCGCCAGGACCGAGAAACCGGCGTAGATGGCCTGGTCGCGGCGGACCGGGATGTCCAGCAGCTCCAGCAGGAAGACGCCCGTGCCGCCGTACATGCCGGCGACGAGGGCCGCGACCAGAGCGCTGGCCTGGCCGAAGACGACCGCTCGGGCGGCCATCAGCGGGTCGACCCCCTTGGCGCCGGGGCGGCGCTCGCGCTGGGCCTTCAGCCGGGCGCGCAGCGAGAGCGCCGTCGCGAGCAGGACCCCGGCGATCAGGGCCAGCACGATGGGAGCGGCCAGGGGGACGCTCGGGAGGGTCCCGATCGAGTTCCAGAGGCGGGCGCCCGCCCAGGACAGGACTCCGGCCACGACGAACACGCCGGCCAGCACCCTGATGCGCAGCTCTCTCACGGTGTCCCTTCAGCTCCCCCGGACCGACCCGGACCGTGGTCGTGTCGACCTTGTCGTCTTGACCTTAACGACTATTCGGGCAGTCGGAGTTCCAGGTCCTTGCGAGGCTCCACGCCCGCGCGCGTGACGGCCGACAGCAGATCGGCCACCGAGCCGCGGCCGGGCAGCTGGGCCTGCGGGTCCACGTCGTGCCAGGGCGCGAGCACGAAGGCGCGCTCGTGGGCGCGCGGGTGGGGCAGGGTGAGCTGCGGGTCGTCGGAGGTGACGTCGGCATAGGCGACGATGTCGACGTCCAGCGTGCGCGGGCCCCAGCGCTCGTCGCGGACCCGCATGAAGGCCTCCTCGACGGCGTGGGCCCGCTCCAGCAGGGAGGAAGGGGGCAGGGTGGTCTTCAGGACCACGACCGCGTTGAAGTACGACGGCTGGCTGCCGGGCTCGACGCCCCACGGCTCGGTCTCGTAGACCGGGGAGACCGCTTTGACGCGCACTCCCGGGGTGTCCTCCAGCGCGTCGACCGCGCCCTGGAGGGTCTCCAGGCGGTTGCCGAGGTTGGCGCCGATGGAGATGACGGCCCACTTCGGGTTCTGCAGGGTCGTGTCGGCGGCGTCGACCTGCTCGACGACAGAGGCGGGCACCGGCTGGACGGTCGGGTCGCTGTGACCCTGGAGGAAAGGTCGGGTCATACTCGGCTCCGGGTGATGGTGACGGTCACGTCGTCGAAGGGGACGGTGATCGGCGCGTCCGGCTTGTGGACGGCGACCTCGACCTGCTGGACCCCTTCGTGCTTCAGGCAGGTTCGCGCGATCCGCTCGGCGAGCGTCTCGATGAGGTTCACCGGCTCGCCCTCGACCACGGCCACGACCTCTTCGGCCACGATGCCGTAGTGCACGGTCTTCGTCAGGTCGTCGTCCGCCGCGGCCGGCCGGGTGTCCAGCCCGAGGACGAGGTCCACGATGAAGGTCTGACCCTCCTCGCGCTCCTTGGGGAACACACCGTGGTGCCCGCGGGCCTTGAGGCCGCGCAGCGCGACACGATCCACGCGAATCACTCCTGCAATCGTCGGGAAGGACCGGCCCGTACCGCGTGCGGGCGGCACACCGGCCTGAAGACGAATCTACCTGCGGCCACTGACACAGCCGGGTCGCGAGGCGGCGGGCCCGCACGGGCACCACGAGGGTTCATCTCGCGTTTCCCCTGGGAAACCCGGCCGCGCCATGGGCTGGTAGCCGCTCATACCCGGAGGTAGGTGATTCCAACCACTTCTGCGCCCCTGTTCGCCCTGTGGACGTCTGTCCGCCCACCTGCCCGTTCCCCCTGCCTGCTCAGCCGAGGGGCCCGCCGTCCGGATTCGTGCCGTTTGTACCGGACTCGTTCCCCTCGTCCTCCTCGGTGTCCTCGCTCTCCGTCATCACGGGGGAGGCGTGGTGCGACCAGATCTTCCAGCCGGAGGGCGTGCGCCGGAACACGTTCGTGGCGACGACGAGCTGGCCGACCAGCGGTCCCAGCTCCGCGCCGTCCGCCGGGGCGGGGCCGCCGCTGAGGATGTTCTCGGTGCAGGTCACGAGCGCGGTGTCGCCGGTGACGGAGACGTGCACGTCCGTGAGGAAGAACTGGATGTAGTCGGTGTTGGCCATGATCAGGGCGTACGACCTGAGGACCTCGCCACGGCCGGTCAGCACCGGCCAGCCGGGGTGCACGCAGGAGATCACGCCGGTGTCCGCCGGGTCGTGGTACTCCTCGTCCACGCCCAGGTCGGCGGGGCTGAGCCAGAGCGAGGACAACTCCTCGAAGTCGCCGCGTTCCATCGCCTCGTAGAAGGCGGTGTTGGCGGCCTCCACCTGCTCGACATCGGTGTGGGGGGCGCTCACCGCTCTCCTTCCACCCCACGCTCACCGTGAACACGGCTGCTCCCGCCCGGCGCCGACCCGGCCATGCGGGCCTCCTCCACGGCGCGGGCGACGCGGACCGCGTCCGCCGTGGCGCGTACCTCGTGCACGCGCACGGCCCAGGCGCCGGAGTGGGCCGCGAGGGCGGAGACGGCGGCCGTGGCGGCGTCCCGTTCCCGGGCCGGCGGGGGAGCGCCCTCCGGGCCGGCCAGGACCCGGCCGAGGAAGCGCTTGCGGGAGGCGGCCACGAGCAGGGGGTGGCCGAGGACGCGCAGACGGTCGAGGTGGGCGAGGAGGGTGAGGTCGTGCCCGGCCTCCTTGGAGAAGCCGAGGCCGGGGTCGACGACGATGCGGTCCGGGGCGACGCCGCCGGCCAGAACGGCCTCCACGCGCGCGTGCAGCTCGTCCATGACTTCGGCGACGACGTCGTCGTAGACGCCCTTGACGTTGCCGCCCTCCAGGAAGCCGCGCCAGTGCATGACGACGAACGGGGCGCCCGCGGCGGCGACCACCGGGATCATCGCGGGGTCGGCGAGGCCGCCGCTGACGTCGTTGACCAGGGCGGCGCCGGCCGCGAGGGACTGCTCGGCGACGGAGGCGCGCATGGTGTCGACGGAGACGACGACGCCTTCGGAGGCGAGGCCGCGCACAACCGGGATGACGCGCCGCAGCTCCTCGTCCTCGTCCACGCGCGTGGCGCCCGGCCGGGTGGACTCGCCGCCGACGTCGACCAGGTCCGCGCCCTCGGCGACGAGGTCGAGGCCGTGTTTGACGGCGACCGTCGTGTCGAACCAGCGGCCACCGTCGGAGAAGGAATCGGGGGTCACGTTGACGACGCCCATGACCGCGCACCGGTCCCATGCCGGAAGCCCTGCCACCTGGCCGCGCCCGCTGAGGTTGTTCATACGTTCAGCGTAGGCCCAGCAGCGCGCCGTGAACGCGCGGCGGCCCGGGCGGAAGCCCCCCGTGCTGGAGGGGATGGGGCTTCCACCCGGGCCGGTCCTGTGCCGTCCCTTGACGCTCAGGCCGCGCGCATGTCCCGTTCCGCCACCGTGTGCGCACAGGGGCGTTCGAGGGACGCCCTGCGCCGGCGCAGGAAGCGCGGGAGCGGGAGCGCGAGGGTGACGAAGCCCTCCGCCTGCATGGCCGCGAAGCCGATGCGGGGCAGGTCGGCGGAGTTGCGGTAGACCACGAAGCGGGGCTCCCAGCGCGGCTGGAACTTGGCGTTGAACTTGTACAGCGACTCGATCTGGAACCAGCGCGAGAGGAACACCAGCAGCCCGCGCCAGGCGCGCAGCACCGGACCGGCGCCGATCTTCTCCCCGCGCGCGAGGGCGGAGCGGAACATCGCGAAGTTCAGCGAGATCCGGGTGATGTCGAACTTCGGCGCGGCCTGGAGGGCGGCGACGATGAGCAGCTCGTTCATGCCCGGGTCCGCGCTGCGGTCACGGCGCATCAGGTCCAGCGAGACGCCGTCCGTGCCCCAGGGCACGAAGTGCAGGATCGCCTTCAGGTCGCCGTACTCGCCGGGTTCGTCGTCCTGCTTGTGGGCGGTGGCGATCAGGCAGTCGCCGTCGGCGGGGTCGCCGACGCGGCCGAGCGCCATGGAGAAGCCGCGCTCGGTGTCGGTGCCGCGCCAGTCGTCGGCCGCCCGCCGGATGCGGTCCAGTTCGCCGTCGCTGAGGTCACGGATGCGCCGTACCCGGGTTTCGTAGCCGGCTCGCTCGATGCGCTTGACCATTTGTCGGACGTTGCGCATCGCGCGTCCGGCGAGCGAGAAATCCGCGACGTCCACCACCGCCTCGTCGCCCAGTTCCAGGGCGTCCAGGCCGGTTTCGCGGGTCCACACCTCGCCGCCCGTCTCCGAGCAGCCCATCACGGCCGGGGTCCACGAGTGGGCCTTGGCCTCGTCCATGAAGCGCTCGATGGCGCCGGGCCAGGCCTCGACGTCACCGATCGGGTCGCCGCTGGCGAGCATCACGCCGGAGACGACACGGTAGGTGACCGCCGCCTTGCCGCTGGGCGAGAAGACGACCGCCTTGTCGCGGCGCAGCGCGAAGTGGCCGAGGGAGTCACGGCGTCCGTGCTTCTCCAGCAGCGCGCGCAGTTGGGCCTCGTCCTCCTCGGTGAGGCGGGCGGCCGGGTGTTCGGGGCGGAAGGCCAGGTAGATCGTGGTGACCGCGGTGATCCAGCCGAGCGCGCCGAGGGAGAAGGCGACGGTCCAGGAGGCGTTGCCCGTGTAGTCGACCGGGCCCTCGAAGCCGAACAGGCCGTAGACGACGTGCGTCAGGCGGTCGGCCAGACCCGGGTCGCCGACCGTCCGGTGCGGGTGGACGCTGACGATGACGAGTCCGAGGACGAGGGAGGCCGCGCTCATGAGAACGAAGTTGGCGAGCGCGCGCCACCGACTGCGCGGGTCCGGCAGCGCCGCGAACTGGTCCCTGTGCCGCAGCAGGGGGACGAGCAGCACGACCGCGATCAGCACACCGGCGATCGAGTGGCGGTACGCGAACTGGGCCGCGGCACCCGCCGGCAGCAGTGCGACCGCGGCCCGCCAGGCCCGGCGTTTGCCTCGCCTGAGTCCGTGCGCGAGCAGCAGCAACAGCACGCCGGCGCTCAGCGAGAGCGCCGCGGCGAAGGGCCCGAACGAGCCCGGCAGCACCTCGGCGATCGCGTGCATACGGCTGTGACGGAAGCGCGGGAACACGCCCGCGGCAATGTCCAGGGCGCCCACGAGCGCGGCCGCCCTGCTGACCAGGGTGGGAACGGCCTCGGGGCGCGGGCCGCGCAGTATGCGCCGCGCCCGGCTGGATCGGCTCGGAACCTCGCCCGACAATTCCCCATCTATCCTGACAGACATCGCATCCCGTAGTTCTGCGAGAGACCTTGAACCCGGGCCCGATCGGGCATCCGGCGACATTGCGCCCTCTAGGACGGTGTCTCGGGGGGAGAGGTTCACTCCTCACTGGAAAGTCGGGTCAAAGGGCAAGGAAAGCCCCGGGCAAGCTCTCGCAATAACGCGTGGGCAGGTATCCGGGCGGAGAGTGCAGGCAGGAAGCAGCCCATGGGTCTCACGAGCAACAAAGTACTGATGCTGGCGATCGTGTTCGCCGTCGTGCTGTTCGCCGGGACGGTGTGGCTGTGGCCGCGGCTGGCCCGGCAGAGCTGGCAGGCCATCGGCGGACGAGTCGGTCTCCTGCTGACCACCCAGCTGGCGATCTTCGCCTCGGTGGGGCTCGCCGCCAACCAGGCCTTCGGGTTCTACGCCAGCTGGGCGGACCTGTTCGGCCAGGAGAACGGCCAGGGCGTGGTCGTCGACCACATAGCGGGCGGCGGCGCGAACAGCCCGATCCAAGTGGTCTCCACGTCCCGGGTCGTGGGGGTGAGCAGCGCGCTGCCGACGGTGGCCGGGCAGGTCCAGAAAGTGGACATCATCGGTCGTACGACCCACGTCGGCACCCCGGCCTTCGTGTATCTGCCCCCGGAGTACTTCCAGCCGCAGAACCGCACGCGTAAGTTCCCCGTCACCGTCGTCCTCACGGGTTACCCCGGCACCGCCCAGGCGCTGGTGGACAAACTGAACTACCCGAGCACGGCGCAGAAGCTGTCCAAGGACGGCAAGATGCAGCCGATGATCCTGGTGATGCTGCGGCCGACCGTGGCGCCGCCGCGGGACACCGAGTGCGTGGACGTGCCCGGCGGTCCGCAGACCGAGTCGTTCTTCGGCAAGGACCTGCGCGACTCGGTGATGGCCCAGTACCGGGTGGACAAGACGCCCGCGAGCTGGGGCATCATGGGCGACTCGACCGGTGGTTACTGCGCGCTGAAGATCGCCATGCACTACCCCAAGGCGTACGCGGCCGCCGTCGGTCTGTCGCCGTACTACAAGGCGCCGATCGACCCCACCACCGGCGATCTCTTCCACGGCAACAAGAACCTGCAGAACCGCGCCAACCTCTTCTGGGCGATCCAGCACCTGCCGGCGCCCGAGACCTCGCTGCTCGTCACCAGCA
The DNA here is from genome assembly GCF_044388685.1 of Streptomyces sp. NPDC020192. Lineage (NCBI taxonomy): Bacteria > Bacillati > Actinomycetota > Actinomycetes > Kitasatosporales > Streptomycetaceae > Streptomyces > Streptomyces sp. NPDC020192. The sequence continues at coordinate 271,858 of NZ_JBIRXG010000009.1, forward strand.
GCAAGGTCGGTGAGCACAACTACAAGGACACGCTCAAGTTCATCAAGGCCGTGCAGGACTCGAATGTGACGAGGATCTCCTCGATGATCCTTCCGAGCGGCGGGCACAACTTCAACACCTGGAGGCGGGAGATCCCGAGCGCGCTCCAGTGGATGAGCACGAAACTGGTCTCGCACTGAGGCCTCGCGCCTGACGTCCTGTGAGGCACGCCGCGTGGCCGTGTTTTTACGGGGCGGGGGTCCGCGATTCGCCTACGCGCGGTAAGTTTCTGGCCATGCCACGTGGACGCCACCGCCATTCCCCGCCTCTGCACCGGCTGTTGCCTCCGTCGGCGATCGCCGGTGTCTCCGTCGTCTGCGCGCTGGGTCCCTGGGTGTTCTCCGAGGCCACGGTGTTGCGCGCGCTGGCGGCCGCCGCCGCGGCGACGGCCGTCGCCGGCGCGGTCGTGATGCGCCGCTGGGACGCGCAGGCGGGCAAGCAGGTCGCCGACATCACGCGCGCGCGTGCCAGCGACGAATGGCGCAACGAGGAGCGGATCGCCGAACTGGAGACCGACCTCGAGGAGTCCCGCGAGCTGCGCACCAAGCTGGAGCAGCGGCTGCGCGCCAAGCGCGCCGAACTGGCGGGCCTGCGCAACGAGCACGCCGCCCTGCTGCGCCGCTACGCCACGGCGGAGACCGAGCGCGCCAGCGCCCTGGAGGGCCGCCGGCTGCTGGAGATCGAGGCGACCGTGCCCTCGTCCTCACCCGCGCTCCCGCCCGCGCGCAGCGCCGAGCCGGAGCCGCAGCCGGAGTCGGCGGCCGGGGTGAAGGACGCGAACGAGGCCGCCGAGCCGGCCGACGGGGACGAGCCGCAGGCGTACGGGGTGTTCTCGGCGGAGGGCGCCCAGCTGTACAAGAGTGCTCTGACGGCGTTGGCCCGGTTCGCCCGGGAGGCTCCGTCCGAGGCCGAGTCCGAGTCCGAGTCCGAGGCCGAGGAGGGCGAAGAGGGCGAGGCGGAGGACTCCGCCGCGGACGCCGTCGCCGAGGCCGATGCCGATGTTCGTACGGACGAGTCGGACGAGTCGGACGAGTCGGACGAGTCGGATGAATTGGGCGAGTTGGTCGACGGTGATGCCGTCGCCAAAGGAGAAGACGCCGGAGACGGGGCCGTGGAGGGCGCCGCGGAAGGCGTGACGGACGGTGCCGGTCACGGCGAGGCGCGGGAGCGGTCCGCCGCGGGCGACGAGTACGCGCGCGTGGCCGCCGAGCCGGTGGGACAGCCGCCCGCCGGGCACTTCACGGTGCCGACCGCGGTGGCCGTCGTACCCGCCGCGCCCGCGCGACGCCCGATGGTCGAGGGCGGGTTCGACTTCTTCGGCACCCAGAAGGCCGCGCCCAGGGCCGCGCTGGACTCCGTGCAGAACGAGGACCTCGCCGACGTCGTCGGCCCGGAGGCCCTCGCCGTGCACAAGGCCGAGACGGAGGGCACGTTCAAGGACGCCGACGCGCGGTCGCGGGGGGTCGGCCAGATCATCGACCTGACCGCGCACGACGAGACCGAGCAGATCGACGTCCAGAGGCTGCGCAGCGCGGCTTCCTGAGGACGCGGTTCCACGAGACGGCGGGCCCGGCTTCCCCGAGGGGAGCCGGGCCTCACGTCATCCAGCGGTCCGGGCGGGCGTCCCGGCGCCCGGTACGGGACCTGTCCGCCTGCTCGTACAGGAGTCGTACGGCTTCCTCCGCGTCCCGCTGCCGGGCCGTCACGGTCTTTCCCGCCCCGGTGTCCACATGGAGGTCGGCGAGCCGCCACAGGCGCTGCCAGGGGCCCTGACTCAGCCGTACGCTCTGCACCTTGGCGTGCGGGACCAGCGAAAGCGTGCGGCGCAGCAGACCCTGCCGGGTGACGAACACCGCGTCGGTGACCGCGAGACGGTAGCCGCGCCACCACACCGGCACGCACCAGCGGGCCCGCCCCGGTGACCGCGACAGCGTCCCGGGCACCGTCACACCCGGCAGCACGCGCGCGATGACCGACTCGGCGACCGCGCGCGGGGCGACCGGTATCAGTACCGAGTTGTCGGAGCCGGCCACATGCAACTCCACCCGCACCCAGCCGAGCCGGCGCCACAGCAGCGGCTCCACGATCCGCACGGTCTGCACCCGGCCGGGCGGCACCGTCTCGTGCGTACGGTCGAGCAGCCCGTGGTCGATGCGCAGCCCGTCCGGGGACTCGCCCAGCTTCCAGTCGAACTCGGCGACGAACCGCCGCGCGCCGCTCGCGCCGGCCCCGCCGAGCAGGGGCAGGGCGGTCGCGAGGACCGTCAACAGGTTGTGGGTGGTAAGCCACAGTACGGTCGGTACGACGAGTGCGGCGCACAGCGAGCCCCAGGTGGCGGCCGTCAGCGCCAGGGAGAGCGCGAGCGCCCGCGGGGGCACGCGCAGCAGCTCCCGCGCCGGCGCCTCGCCGACTTCGTGTGCCGTCTCGGGCGCGAAACCCGCCGCGCGCGCGAGCAGTTCCGCACGCAGGGCGCGCGCCTCCTGCTCGCCGAGAAAGGCCAGTTCGTCCTTTTTGTCGGCGCCGACGACGTCGATCCGCAGCTTGGCGACGCCCGCCACGCGCGCGAGGAGAGGACGGGAGACGTCCACGGCCTGGACGCGCTCCAGCCGGATGTGCGCGGTGCGCCGGAACAACAGGCCGGTGCGGATGCGCAGTTCGGACTCGGTGACCGCGAAGTGCGTGAACCACCAGGACAGAAACCCGTACAGGCCGGCCACCGGCACGAGGACCGCGAGCCCCAGCAGGAGCATGGTGTCGGTCAGCTTCGCCAGCTGCTCCTGCGCGCTGTTCGGGTCGTGTGCCGCCCAGCCGACGAGTACGGCGACCGGTGCCCATGCCCGCCGGAAGGGTGTGACCGGATGCAGCCGGCGCTCGGCCACCGGCGCACGCCCCTCGGTCCCGTGTGCGCCTTCTGTCGTCCCCTTGGCGTCCGTGGCGTCCGTGGCGTCCGTGGCGTCCGCGGCGGCTATGCCGTCGCCGTGGCCCGCGGCCGTCACAGGCCCGCCGATCGTGCCTCGCCCAGCTCGGTGAGCCGGTCCCGCAGCCGTTCCGCCTCGGCCGGGTCCAGGCCGGGGATGGTCGCGTCGGTCGCGGCGGCCGCCGTGTGCAGCTGCACGGTGGCCAGCCCGAAGCGCCGCTCCACCGGACCGGAGGTGACCTCCACCAGCTGCATCCGCCCGTACGGCACCACCGTCTCCTCGCGCCACAGGACACCGCGGCTGATCAGCAGGTCGTCCGCGCGTTCGGTGTACCGCCACGAGCGCCAGTTGCGCCCCAGCAGCCGCCAGCACCACGCGGCGCACACCACGGGCAGCAGCGCGAAGGCCGCCCACGCGGGCCCCGCGAGCAGGCCGGGCAGCAGGCCCGCGGCGAGCGCGAGCAGCACCGTCCACACCACGAGCAGCAGCCGGCGCATCCGCAGCAGTCCCGGCGGCAGCGCCCGCCACACCGGTTCGTCCCCCGGTATCCCCGCCTCCAGCGGGCTCCCCGTTTCCATGGGGCCAGCGTACGTAGGGGAGACTGGGGCCATGACTCCTACGACCCAGACCACGGTCGGGATCGGCGGCGCCGCGGAGAGCACCGACATGGTGCTCAACATCGGGCCCCAGCACCCGTCCACGCACGGCGTGCTGCGGCTCAAGCTCGTGCTGGACGGGGAGCGCATCGTGCGCGCGGAGCCGGTGATCGGCTATATGCACCGGGGCGCCGAGAAGCTCTTCGAGGCGCGCGACTACCGGCAGATCATCGTGCTCGCCAACCGCCACGACTGGCTGTCGGCGTTCTCGAACGAGCTGGGCGTGGTCCTCGCCGTGGAGCGGATGCTCGGTATGGAGGTGCCCGAGCGGGCGGTGTGGACGCGCACGCTGCTCGCCGAGCTGAACCGGGTGCTGAACCACCTGATGTTCCTCGGCTCCTATCCGCTGGAGCTGGGTGGCATCACCCCGGTGTTCTACGCGTTCCGCGAGCGTGAGGTGCTGCAGAACGTGATGGAGGAGGTCTCCGGCGGACGCATGCACTACATGTTCAACCGGGTCGGCGGCCTCAAGGAGGACCTGCCGGCCGGCTGGAGCACGCGCGCGCGTGCCGCCGTCGCCGACGTGCGCTCGCGCATGGACGTCTTCGACGACCTGGTGCTGGGCAACGAGATCTTCCGGGGACGTACGCGCGGAGTGGGCGCGATGACGCCGCAGACCGTGCACGCCTACGGCGTGAGCGGGCCCATCGCGCGCGCCTCGGGCGTCGACTTCGACCTGCGCCGCGACGAGCCGTACCTGGCGTACGGCGATCTCCAGGACACACTGAAGGTCGCCACCCGCAGCGAGGGCGACTGCCTCGCCCGCTTCGAGGTGCTCCTGGAGCAGACCCACAACGCGCTCGACCTCGCCGACGCCTGTCTGGACCGGCTCGCCGAGCTGCCGCCGGGGCCGATCAACCAGCGGCTGCCCAAGGTGCTGAAGGCGCCCGAGGGGCACACGTACGCGTGGACCGAGAACCCGCTCGGCATCAACGGCTACTACCTGGTCAGCAAGGGCGAGAAGACGCCGTACCGGCTGAAGCTGCGCTCGGCGTCGTACAACAACATCCAGGCGCTGACCGAGCTGCTGCCGGGGACGCTGGTGGCGGACATGGTGGCGATTCTGGGGTCGATGTTCTTCGTGGTCGGCGACATCGACAAGTAGGCCGGTCTCAGGCGAGCGGGTCCGGGATGCCGACCGGCTGGACCAGCCAGCCGAAGTCGCCGAGGCCGCCCGGCGCGGTGAGTTCACCGGCCTCTCCGGCGCTCGCGAGGGCGCGCACGTAGGCGGAGGGGTCCGTGGAGGCCAGCGCGAGCGGGGGGCGCGCGCCGCTGATGTCCAGGGCGTGCAGAGCAGCGCGTTGCGTGAGCAGGCGCGCGGGGGGCAGCGTGCGTGCGGTGGCGGGGGGCTGCTGCGCCGTGCCGTGGGGCGTGCGCGCCGTGTTCGGAGGCGTGCGGAGAGCGGAGGGCGCCTCGGCGGGCGTTGACGTGGTGTTCCGAGACTCGCGCACTCCCTCGGAGGGAGTGCGCGCCGTGCCGGGAGGCGTGCACGGCGCGTTCCGAGGCGTGCCTGGTGCCGTCTGAGGCGCGCTTTCTGCGTGCTGGGGCGCGCGTGCTGTGCCATGCGCCGGGTGCCTGGCGCCCGCCGCCGCGCACGCGTCCAGGGCGACGTGCGCCGTGATGTCGCACGACCCGTCCGGCACGGGCGCCGTCTCGCGCCCCTCCCGGAAGCCGGTGAGCGTCCCGAACGGGGGGCGCGTGCCGGCGGTGTGCGCGTAGTCCACGGCCACCGCGAGCCCGCGCACCACCCGGTCCAGCACCGATGCCCACGCCAGGTCCCGGGGCAGTCCGATCTCCGCGCGCAGCCCCTCCTCGGCGGGCAGCGGCCACCAGCGGGCGAGCCAGTCCGCCTCCGCGCCCGTCACGGGCTCCCCGAGCCGCTCGGTGCCGTCCGCCGCGACGAGCACCAGCCGGGGCACGCCCGCGGAGTCGACCTCGGCGACGTCCACGGGCACGTTGTCCAGCCACTCGTTGGCGAAGACCAGCCCGGTGACGGCGGCCGGGGGGTCGGCCGACCAGGTGATGCGGGCGTCCAGGCCGGGCGGGCGGTCGGCGAGTTCGACGGCGTACACACGCGCGCGTGCGGCCACGTCGGTCGGCAGGGCGGCGAGCACCCCGGTGACCAGTTCGCCCCGGCCCGCTCCCATGTCGACGAAGTCCAGCACCGCGGGCCGCCCCAGGGCCTCGTCCACCCGGCACAGCAGCCGGGCCACGGCCCGCGCGAACAGCGGGGAGGCGTGTACGGACGTACGGAAGTGGCCGGCCGGGCCCTCCGGGCGCCGGTAGAAGCCGCCGGGCCCGTACAGCGCCGCCTCGGCCGCCGCCCGCCAGCCGCGCCGGTCGCCGGGGGCCGGTTCTGCTTCCCGCGCCGTGTCATCCGTCACCGGAACAGACTAGGCGCACAGATGATCACTTCCTCCACCTTGCGGAGTACGTGCCCCGGGCGTGGATCGGCCCTCCGGTTGACCCCTGCACGCATCCCGTTTCCCTACTCTGGGTTACGTGCAGCGCCTCTACGACTTCCTCCGCCGCCACCCGACCTGGGTCGACACCTCCTGGGCCGTCGTCCTGTTCGGGCTGTCCGCCGTGAGCGTGGTCAACCTGAACGGGGCGCCGCGGCATCACGGGACGCTCGCCGCAGGGGTGGCCGTGTCCGTCGTCCTGTGCGTCGTCGTCGCGCTGCGCCGCCGTTACCCGGAGCCGATGCTGCTGGTCGCCTGCGCGACCGGACTGGCCCAGCTGGTTCTGGACGTCGAGACGACCGTCGCGGACTTCGCGATGCTGGTGATCGCGTACACGGTCGCGGCGATCGGCGCCCGCTGGGCCTCCCGGCTCGCGCTCTGCGTCAGCCTCGTCGCGGCGACCCTCGCGCAGATCCGCTGGCCGGCCGAGCGCTCCAGTTTCATCGGCGAGATCGCCATCGCGGTCTTCCAGACGGTGCCCTTCGCGCTGGCCTGGGTGCTCGGTGACTCCATGCGCACCCGGCGTGCCTACTTCGCCCAGCTGGAGGAGCGCGCGGCCCGCCTGGAGAAGGAGCGCGAGGCGCAGGCGAAGGTCGCGGTCGCCGCCGAGCGCGCCCGGATCGCGCGCGAGCTGCACGACGTCGTCGCGCACAACGTGTCGGTGATGGTGGTGCAGGCCGACGGCGCCGCCTACGTCCTCGACGCCGCCCCCGACCAGGCCAAGAAGGCCCTGGAGACGATCTCCTCCACCGGCCGGCAGGCCCTCGCCGAGATGCGCCGTCTGCTCGGCGTGCTGCGCACCGGGGAGCACCAGGAGGGCGGGGAGTACGTCCCGCAGCCCGATGTCGAGCAGATCGACGACCTCATCGAGCAGTGCCGCAGCTCCGGGCTCCCGGTCGACTTCAAGGTCGAGGGCACCCCGCGCCCGTTGCCCAGCGGCGTGGAGCTGACCGCGTACCGGATCGTGCAGGAGGCGCTCACCAACACCCGCAAGCACGGCGGGCCCAACACGGGCGCGAGCGTGCGGCTGGTCTACTTCGACGACGGGCTCGGCCTGCTGGTCGAGGACGACGGCAAGGGCGCCCCGCACGAGCTGTACGAGGAGGGCGGCGCCGACGGCCAGGGGCACGGGCTGATCGGCATGCGCGAGCGGGTCGGCATGGTCGGCGGCACCCTGGACGCGGGCCCGCGCCCGGGCGGAGGATTCCGCATCAGCGCCCTGCTCCCGCTCAAACCGGCGCACTGACGCCTTCACGCGCCCCCGATTGACACCTGTAAGCCGACTCCTGAAAAGAGACCCGATGACGATCCGCGTGATGCTCGTCGACGACCAGGTGCTGCTGCGCACCGGGTTCCGGATGGTGCTCGCCGCCCAGCCGGACATGGAGGTCGTCGCGGAGGCGGGCGACGGTGTCGAGGCCCTGCAGGTGCTGCGGACGACCCCGGTCGACGTCGTCCTGATGGACGTGCGCATGCCGAAACTGGACGGGGTGGAGACCACCCGGCGGATCTGCGTGGAGCCGGACGCGCCGAAGGTGCTGATCCTGACCACGTTCGACCTGGACGAGTACGCCTTCTCCGGGCTGAAGGCGGGCGCCTCCGGGTTCATGCTCAAGGACGTGCCGCCCGGCGAGCTGCTGGCCGCCATCCGGTCCGTGCACAGCGGTGACGCCGTCGTGGCGCCCTCCACCACCCGGCGGCTGCTGGACCGCTTCGCGCCGATGCTGCCGTCCACCGGCAAGGAGCCGCAGCGCAAGGAGCTGGAGCGGCTCACCGACCGGGAGCGGGAGGTGATGGTGCTGGTCGCGCAGGGCCTGTCCAACGGGGAGATCGCGGCCCGGCTGGTGCTGAGCGAGGCGACGGTGAAGACCCACGTGGGCCGCATCCTGACCAAGCTCGGCCTGCGCGACCGGGTACAGGTGGTGGTGCTGGCGTACGAGACGGGGCTGGTCCGCGCGGGCGGGAACGGCTGAGGCGGGGCGGCGCGCCCGACTGACGGACGCGTTATGGCCGGCTGACAGACGTGCCGGGTGCCGGGTGCCGGTTGGCGGTCGGCTGACGGGCGTCCTTAGTGCCGGTCGGCGGCCGGCTGATGCGTGGCGCACGGTGGATTGACGGGTCTCACGGTCGGCTGATGCGCCATGCGGCTGGCCGACGGGCGCCCCACGGTCAGGTGAGGGGCGGCGCACGGCCGGCTGACGGCCACCCACGGTCGGCTGACGCGCGCCACGCAGGCCTGGCCGGCACCGGCCGGGGCGGGGCGCGATGCCCAGGGCCCAGCGGACTGCCACGCCCGAGGCTCATCGGCCCCCGCGAGGCGGCACGTCCGGTGCCACCGGCCCCCGTCGGTCCCGCCGGAGTGGCACGCCTGACGCCGACTGGGCCCCACCGGGTCGGCACGCCGGGCGCCCCATCGGCTTGCTCCGTTGGTCCCGCCGGGGCGGCACGCTCGACGCAGACTGGGCCTCAGCGGGTCGGCATGCCGGGCGCCCCATCGGCTTACTTCGTCTGTCCCACCGGAGTAGCACGCCTGACGCCGGCCGGTCCCCACCGGGTCGGCACGCCGGGCGCCCCATCGGCTTGCTCCGTTGGTCCCGCCGGGGCGGCACGCCTGACGACCGCCGGGCTCCACCGAGGCGGCACGCCGGGCGCCCCACCGGCTTGCTCCGTCGGTCCCGCCGGACGGCGTCAGCGCAGGACGCCCTCGATGAAGTCGCTGCCCAGGCGGGCCACCGCGGACAGGTCCAGTTGGTGCTGGACGTACCGGCCGCGGCGGCAGTCGGTGATCAGGCCCGCCTTCTTCAGCACCGCGAGGTGCCGGGATATCTCGGGGGCCGACATGCCGTGCGCGTCGGCCAGTTCGCCCGTGGTGTGCGGGGCGCGCGCGAGATGCCGGCACAGCCGCATCCGCACCGGGTGGGCCAGCGCCTCCAGGCGGCGCGTGAGCTGCTCGACGGACGGGGCCTGCGGCCGGGTGCCGCTCGCGGGGTAGGTGATCGAGGGCTGCCAGCCGAACCGGTGCAGGACCAGGACGTGCGGCCAGCCGAGGCTGGTCGGCACCAGCACCAGACCACCGTCGCCGGTGGCGGTGCGGCCCACCGAGAGCTTGTCGACCGTGACGATCGCGGCCTCCTCGTCCAGCGATATGGCCTCGGACAGGGACGCGAGGCCTTCGCCGAGGCCCCTGCGGCGCAGCAGTTCGGTCTTGTGCCGGGCGTCGGCGGCGAGCTGGGGCTGGACACGGGCCCAGGTGTCGGCGAAGAAGGCCTCGTCGCAGTCGAGCATCAGCTGCCGGAACCAGGCGCGGACGACCGGCGGGTCCTCCAGCAGTCGGCGCGCGAACTGCTCCTGTACGGCCCCGCGCGCGGCGGCCAGTTCCAGGGAGCGCCGGCGCAGCTCCGGGTCGTCCAGCAGGGAGGGCTCCTGGACGTCGTAGCGCAGCTGGCAGGTGAACTCCAGCGCGGCGTTGACGAACTGGTCGTCCGTCAACTTGTCCAGCAGGTCCAGCTCTTCGGCGAGGGTCGCGCCGGGCAGGGTGCGCCGGCCGGGGATGCCGGCGAAGGGGGCGAAGACGTCCGAGAACGTCGTACGCCACAGGAAGTCGGCCTCGCACAGGCGGTCGGCCAGCCGGGGGTCCAGCCGGGACGAGACGGCGGTGACCCAGCCCCGCAGGTCGGGGTGGTGGCCGGGCTCGCTGAGCGCGTGCAGGGCCATCCCCAGCTCCGCCAGCGGGGAGGGCACGACCGAGACCCGCTCGGCCGGCAGTCCGGTGATGTCGATGGTCACGCTCATGCGTCCATCGTGCACCGGCCCACTGACAACGCCCCGTGGATTGACGGCAGCCGTCAATCCACGGGACTTCCGCGCCGGGCTCGACCAGGCTGAGGGCACCGGGGCAGCCGCGGAGCCCGATCAGCCACAGATCAACCACGTCCCGAGAAGGCGATCCGCCATGAGCATCACCCAGCAGTACCTCCTCGACAGCCACCGCGCACGGGTGCTCGGCGAGCCCGAGCCGCCCGCGCCGGGCCGCCACGACCTCCAGGTGGCGCGCGAACTGCGCGAGTACCGGCGCTTCAGCGCGGTCGTCGCCGAGCGCCCGGCACGCGGGCGCGTGCGGTACGCCCTGCGCCGCTGGCTGCGGCCCCGCGCCCTGTAGTCAGGCCTTGTCCGGCAGACGGTCCACGAAGTCACGTACGGCCGTGCGGACGTCGTCGGCCGTCCACTCTAGGCCGGCGGCACGGATGGTGACCTCCGTGACCGCCAGACCGGGTCCTCTGCCGTCCCAGGCGTTCGCGAAGAGCATCACCGAGGTCTCCTCGCCCTGGCGTACGGCCGCTTCGGCGACCACCTCGGGCTCGTACGGCAGCCAGACCTGGAACTCGTGGGTGTGCGGCACCCCGGGGTGGACGCGCGTCCACGGCACCCCGGCCTCGGCGAACCCCTCGCGCAGCGCGGCGGCCACCACGCGCGCGTGCCGCACGTAGTCGGGCAGCCGGGGCAGCTCCCGCTCCAGGCCGACGAGCGCGGACAGCGCGGTCGGGAACTGCTGGAAGACCGTTCCGCCGTACCGGTGCCGCCAGGTCTTCGCGTCCTCGATCAGGCTCCTGGGGCCGGCGAGCGCCGCGCCGCCGAAGCCGTCGAGGGACTTGTAGAACGACACGTAGACGCTGTCGGCCAGGCCCGCGATCTCCTCCAGCGGGCGCCCGAAGTGGTCCGTGCACTCCCACAGGCGCGCGCCGTCGAAGTGCACCACCGCGTCGCACTCCCGCGCCGCCTCCACGACCTCGGTCAGCTCCTCCCAGGTGGGCAGCACGAAACCGGCGTCCCTCAGGGGCAGCTCCAGCATCAGCGCACCGAAGGGCTCGGCGAGGTCGCGTATCTCGGCGGCCGTCGGCTGCCGCGGCTCGTCGGTCACCCGGACCGGGCGCAGACCGCTGACCTGGCTGAAGGCGTGCCGCTCGTGCACCTCCGGGTGGGCCAGGCCGTGCAGGGCCACCGCCGGGTCGCCGGTGCGGGCCGCCCAGCAGCGCAGAGCCACCTGCTGGGCCATCGTGCCCGTCGGGAAGAACGCGGCGGCCTCCGTGCCGAGCAGCCCCGCGACCCGCTCCTCCAGGGCGGCCACGATCCGGTTGCCGTAGACGTCGGCCGGCTCGTCCAGGTCGTACACCCCGGGTGCCGCCTCCATGAGGTCCGTGAGGCGTTCGTGCAGGGTGCCGCCCCAGCCCGCGCGGGACAGTGTGCGCCGCGCCTGTCGCTGGGCCGCCGTGCGCCGGTCCCGCAGCCGCTCCCGAGGCGAGCGTTCGTCGTCCTGCCCGGTGCCGGGCCCGTTGTCGTGCTTGCTGCCCTGCTCGCTGCCCTGCTCAGCCGTGTCCGTCATGCCGGGGATCATGCCGTGCCGCACGCGCGTGTGGCACCGGGGTTTTCGCGCGGCGGCACGGTCCTGCGGGCGTGGCGAAACCCACAGCCTGTGGACAACCGGCCGCCCCCGGACCCTATAGCGTTAACATGACGAGAAATCGTCCGGTACATCGTCCGGTACCCAGAGCGGACTGGAACGGGAAGGCCGCCGTCGCGTGAGTACAGTCCACCAGCCAGATCTCAAGGACCGCCCCGCGCGGCTCACCGTCGGCGTCGTCGGCGCCGGCCGCGTGGGCCCCGCGCTGGCCGCGTCCCTCCAGCTCGCCGGACACCGTCCGGTGGCCGTCTCCGGTGTCTCCGAAGCCTCCCGCAGGCGCGCCGAGACCATGCTCCCGGGCGTGCCGCTGGTACCGCCCGCCGAGGTGCTCCAGCGCGCCGACCTGGTCCTGCTCACCGTCCCCGACGACGCCCTGCCCGGCCTCGTCACCGGCCTCGCCGAGACCGGTGCCGTACGGCCGGGCCAGCTGCTCGTGCACACCTCCGGACGGTACGGCGCCCAGGTCCTCGCCCCCGCCACGCGCGCGGGCGCGCTGCCGCTCGCACTGCACCCGGCGATGACGTTCACCGGCACCCCGGTGGACGTCCAGCGGCTGGCCGGCTGTTCCTTCGGCGTCACCGCGCCCGAGGAGCTGCGGCTGGCCGCCGAGGCCCTGGTGATCGAGATGGGCGGCGAACCGGAGTGGATCAGCGAGGAGAACCGCCCGCTCTACCACGCCGCCCTCGCCCTCGGCGCCAACCACCTGGTGACCCTGGTCGCCCAGTCCATGGAGCTGCTGCGCACGGCCGGCGTCGAGGCACCCGACCGGATGCTCGGCCCGCTGCTCGGCGCGGCCCTGGACAACGCGCTGCGCTCCGGTGACCTGGCCCTCACCGGGCCCGTCGCGCGCGGGGACGCCGGCACGGTCGCCGCGCACGTCACCGAGCTGCGCAAGCACGCCCCGCAGACCGTCGCCGGCTATCTCGCGATGGCCCGCGCCACCGCCGACCGGGCCCTCGCCCACGGCCTGCTGAAGCCGGAACTCGCCGAGGACCTGCTCGGCGTGCTGGCCGACGGATCCACCGGCACCAACGGCACCGAGGGGAGCGCCCGATGACCACTGCCCTGCTGAGCACCGCCGAAGAGCTGCACGCACGCGTGCGCCGCGGCCGCCGCGCCGTCGTGATGACCATGGGCGCCCTGCACGAGGGCCACGCCACCCTGATCCGCACCGCGCGCGAGATCGCCGGCCCGGACGGCGAGGTCGTCGTCACCGTCTTCGTCAACCCGCTGCAGTTCGGCGCGGGCGAGGACCTCGACCGCTACCCGCGCACCCTCGAGGCCGACCTGAAGCTCGCCGAGCAGTCCGGCGCCGACGCCGTCTTCGCGCCCTCCGTGGACGAGGTCTACCCGGGCGGCCAACCCCAGGTGCGGATCACCGCCGGCCCCATGGGCGAACGCCTGGAGGGCGCCTCACGGCCCGGCCACTTCGACGGCATGCTCACCGTCGTCGCCAAGCTGCTGCACCTCACCCGCCCCGACGCGGCCCTGTTCGGGCAGAAGGACGCCCAGCAGCTGGCCCTGATCCGGCGCATGGTGCGGGACCTGAACTTCGGCGTCGAGATCGTCGCCGTACCGACCGTGCGCGAGGCGGACGGACTGGCCCTGTCCAGCCGCAACCGCTACCTCTCGCCCGAGGAGCGCGGCACGGCGCTCGCGCTGTCCCGCGCGCTGTTCGCGGGCCGCGACCGGCATGCCGCGCAGGAGGCACTGCGCGCGCGTGCCCGCGAAGTGCCCTCCACGCACGCGCGTGCCGAGGCGCTGAGCGCGATAGGGGAGTCCCGCGCGGCGGCCGACGCGCACGCCGTCGCCACCGCCGCGCCCGGCGGTCCGGCCGCGGTCCGCGCGGCGGCCCGCCAGGTGCTGGACGAGGCCGCCCGCTTCGTCCCGCCGCTCCGGCTGGACTACCTCGCCCTGGTCGACCCCGCCGACTTCACCGAGATCGGCGACGACTTCACCGGCGAGGCCGTCCTCGCCGTCGCCGCCCGGGTCGGCACGACCCGGCTGATCGACAACCTTCCTCTGACCTTCGGAGCCGCCTCGTGACCAGCACAGGCATACGACTGCACGCGCCCGCCCCCGGCTGGGCCATCTCCGCGGACGTGGTCGTCGTCGGGTCCGGCGTGGCCGGCCTCACGGCGGCCCTGCGCTGCGAGGCCGCCGGGCTCACCACGGTCGTCGTCACCAAGGCCCGCCTGGACGACGGCTCCACGCGCTGGGCGCAGGGCGGCATCGCCGCCGCCCTCGGCGAGGGCGACACCCCCGAACAGCACCTCGGGGACACCCTGGTGGCAGGTGTGGGCCTGTGCGACGAGGAGGCCGTACGGATCCTCGTCACCGAGGGCCCCGACGCGGTACGGCGGCTCATCGACACCGGCGCGCACTTCGACGAGTCCGCCGAAGGAGAGCTGGACCTCACCCGCGAGGGCGGCCACCACCGGCGCCGTATCGCGCACGCGGGCGGCGACGCGACCGGCGCGGAGGTCTCCAGGGCCCTGGTGGACGCGGTACGCGCGCGTGGGCTGCGCACGATCGAGAACGCGCTCGTGCTGGACCTGCTGACCGACGCCGACGGCCGTACGGCCGGGGTCACGCTGCACGTGATGGGCGAGGGCCAGCACGACGGCGTGGGCGCCGTGCACGCCCCCGCGGTGGTCCTCGCGACCGGCGGCATGGGCCAGGTGTTCTCCTCGACCACCAACCCGTCGGTGTCCACCGGCGACGGCGTGGCGCTGGCGCTGCGCGCGGGTGCCGAGGTCAGCGACCTGGAGTTCGTGCAGTTCCACCCGACCGTGCTGTTCATCGGCGCGGACGCCGAGGGACAGATGCCGCTGGTCTCCGAGGCGGTGCGCGGCGAGGGCGCCCACCTGGTCGACGCCGACGGCGTGCGCTTCATGGTGGGCCAGCACGAACTGGCCGAGCTGGCGCCCCGGGACGTCGTCGCCAAGGGCATCACGCGGCGCATGCAGGAGCAGGGCGCCGAGCACATGTACCTCGACGCCCGGCACTTCGGGGCCGACATGTGGGGGCACCGCTTCCCGACCATCCTGGCCGCCTGCCGCGCCAACGGCATCGACCCGGTCACCGAGCCCATCCCGATCGCCCCGGCCGCCCACTACGCCTCCGGGGGCGTGCGTACGGACGCGCAGGGGCGTACGACGGTGCCCGGCCTGTACGCGTGTGGTGAGGTCGCCTGCACCGGCGTGCACGGCGCGAACCGGCTCGCCTCCAACTCCCTGCTCGAAGGTCTCGTCTACGCCGAGCGCATCGCCGACGCCATCGCCGCTGCCCACGCGGACGACGGCCTCCACGCGCGCGTGCCCGCACCGGTCCCGCACCCGGAGACCCCCGCGCACCCGCTGCTCGCCCCCGAGACCCGCTTCACCATCCAGCGGATCATGACCGAGGGCGCCGGCGTGCTGCGTTCGGAGGAGTCCCTCGCCCGGGCCGCAGAGCAGCTCCAGCGGCTGCACACGGAGGCCCGCGACGCCCTCGAGGAGCACGGCAAGACCGCCGAGCCCGGCGTCGACACCTGGGAGGCCACCAACCTCCTGTGCGTCGCCCGTGTCCTGGTCGCCGCCGCCCGGCTGCGCGAGGAGACCCGCGGCTGCCACTGGCGTGAGGACCGCGCCGAGCGCGACGACACCCACTGGCGGCGCCACATCGTCGTACGGCTCAACCCCGACCGGTCGCTGGCCGTGCACACCACCGACACCGCAGACTTCCCCCCTACCCGGTAACACCCAGCGCCTCAGGAGCAGTGACAGACGTGAGCACCGACGACCTTCCCCTCGCCTCCGCCGGCGGCTGCGGCGACGACTGTGCCTGCGGCGGCGCCGAGGGCGACGAGGAATTCCTGGAGTGCGGGCTCGACCCCGCGCTCGCCGAGCTGCTGGCCGCCGCCGGGCTCGACCCGATCGAGGTCGAGGACATCGCCAACGTGGCCATCCAGGAGGACCTGGACGGCGGCGTGGACGTGACGACCGTCTCCACCATCCCCGAGGAGGCGGTGGCCACCGCCGACTTCACCGCGCGCGAGGCCGGCGTCGTGGCGGGCCTCAGGGTCGCCGAGGCCGTCCTCTCCGTGGTCTGCACGGACGAGTTCGAGGTCGAGCGGCACGTCGAGGACGGCGACCGGATCGAGGCCGGGCAGAAGCTGCTGTCGGTCACCACGCGCACGCGTGACCTGCTCACCGCCGAGCGCAGCGCGCTGAACATCCTGTGCCGCCTGTCGGGCATCGCGACCGCCACGCGCGCGTGGACGGACGTGCTGGAGGGCACCAAGACGCGTGTGCGCGACACCCGCAAGACCACGCCGGGCCTGCGCTCGCTGGAGAAGTTCGCCGTCCGCTGCGGCGGGGGCGTCAACCACCGCATGTCGCTGTCCGACGCGGCCCTGGTGAAGGACAACCACGTGGTCGCCGCCGGCGGCGTCGCGCAGGCCTTCAAGGCCGTACGGGAGGCCTTCCCGGAGGTGCCGATCGAGGTCGAGGTCGACACCCTGCACCAGCTGCGCGAGGTCGTCGAGGCGGGCGCCGACCTGATCCTGCTGGACAACTTCACGCCCGACGAGTGCGCGGAGGCCGTCGGCATCGTCCGCGGCCGGGCCCTGCTGGAGGCCTCCGGCCGGCTCACGCTCGACACCGCGCGCATCTACGCCGACACCGGCGTGGACTTCCTGGCCGTCGGCGCGCTCACCCACTCCTCGCCGATCCTGGACATCGGCCTCGACCTGCGCGAGGCGGAGTAACGGCCATGCTGCTCACGATCGACGTCGGCAACACGCACACCGTCCTCGGCCTGTTCGACGGCGAGGACATCGTCGAGCACTGGCGCATCTCCACGGACGCGCGCCGTACGGCGGACGAGCTGGCGGTGCTGCTCCAGGGTCTGATGGGCATGCACCCGCTGCTCGGCGAGGAGCTGGGCGACGGCATCGACGGCATCGCGATCTGCGCGACCGTCCCGTCGGTGCTGCACGAGCTGCGCGAGGTCACCCGGCGCTACTACGGCGACGTCCCGGCCGTCCTCGTGGAGCCCGGCGTGAAGACCGGCGTGCCGATCCTCACCGACAACCCCAAGGAGGTCGGCGCGGACCGGATCATCAACGCGGTCGCGGCCGTCGAGCTGTACGGCGGTCCGGCGATCGTCGTCGACTTCGGTACGGCGACCACGTTCGACGCGGTCTCCGCGCGCGGGGAGTACGTCGGCGGGGTCATCGCGCCCGGCATCGAGATCTCCGTGGAGGCGCTCGGCGTCAAGGGCGCGCAGCTGCGGAAGATCGAGGTGGCCCGGCCGCGCAGCGTGATCGGCAAGAACACGGTCGAGGCCATGCAGGCGGGCATCGTGTACGGCTTCGCCGGGCAGGTGGACGGGGTGGTCAGCCGGATGGCCCGGGAGCTGGCCGACGACCCGGACGACGTCACGGTGATCGCCACGGGCGGGCTCGCGCCGATGGTGCTGGGGGAGTCCTCGGTGATCGACGAGCACCAGCCGTGGCTGACGCTGGTCGGGCTGCGTCTGGTGTACGAGCGGAACGTGTCGAGGCTGTGAGGTGCCCGGCGCCCCGCGTGAGGGGCGCCGGGCGGGTGGCGTTCGTGGCCCCGGTCGAGGGAAACCGGGAGCGACACGCGGCGAAATAACATCCCGATCCGTCACTTTTGTCCGATTAGCGGTAGCGTCGCCGCATGCCCACGCCATACGGATCCCGCGGCGGCATGGCGTTCGGCGTGGAGGAGCTGCGTGTGCTCCGCCGTGCCCTCGCCCTCGCCCTCCACCCCGGTCCCGCCTCCGCCGGGGACGTCCAGGACTGTTTCCGGCTCGCCGAGTCGCTCGACGAGGCGATGCGCGAGGGGGCGAGACTGCGCGCGTTCCTGGTGGCCGACCTCGGCCGGTACCGGGCCGCGCTGCCGGGTACCGCCGCCGGCTATCTCGCCCTCCTGGAGGAGGCGCTGGGCGCCGGGCACCGGCCGACCCCGGACGACCTCGCCGCACTGCGGGCGCTGCGCGGCAATCCCGGGGCGGCCGCGTTGCTCGACCGTTGCCAGGAGCTGGCCGAGCAGGATGTACGGGCCCGGTTCGCGCAGGGTGCCCGGATCGTGCCCGCGCCCGCCGTACCGCCCTCGCGGACCCGCCTGCTGGCCCTTCCCGGGGGTGCGGGGGAGTCCAGGGCCGGAGAGTCCGAGGAACCGTCGAAACCGCCGCAGAAGCCCGCACAGAAGCCTGGGCCGGGCCCCTCGGAGCGCCCGGCGCCGGAACCTTCACCTCCGAAGCGGCCCATCCCGACGCCGGGCGAGGTCTTTCCGCGCCGCAAGCCGGCGCCTCCGGCGGAGGGCACGGAATCCCGCCAGCTTGCCGCCGGCTGACCCCGTCCCGCCCACCCGTGGTGCTTTCGTCGCCGGGTGCGCGTGGCCCTCGCGGGACGCCATCGCCGTCGGCGGCCTGCGGCCCGCGGGCTGCGGGCCGCGCGCGAGGGCCCCGGCGGGGCTGAACCGGCGTCGGTGGCTCGGAGGCTGGTGGGTCGAGGGCGGGGGACTCCGGTGGAGCGGAGCCGGTGTCGGCTGCTCGCGGGGCGACAGGTGCTTCGACGCCGACCCTGTGCCCGCCCGGCCGCCGCCGACCCCAAGCCCCAAGCCCAAGCCTCAAGCCCCAAGCCCAAGCCTCAAGCCCCAAGCCCTGGGGCCAAGCCCCGAGCCCCGAGCTCCGAGCCACGGGGCCAAGCCCCAAGCCCCGGGTTTCGGACAAGCCGCCAGCCCCCCGGCCCCCCATCCTCCGCACTGCTCCGGCAACCCAGTCGCCCACCCGTCACACGATGTGTCCGTGCAGGTCGGGAAGGTGGGCGGGGGGTTCGTGTACCCCGCCCCTTTCGCCCGGTACGGGCTGGCTACCCTGGAGTCATGGACTATGTCTCCGCGCTCGTGCCCCCGGTCGTGATGGCCGTGTTCTTCATCGGTGTGGTCAGGGTGATCGTGAAGACCCAGGGCGGGGCCGCCAAGGCCAAGGAGGACGCGGCCGTCGACGCCGCCCTCGCGCGCGCGGAGGGTGCGCGGCAGGCCTCCGGCGGCGACGTCTGAGCCGACCTCCTGAGCCGGCCTCCGGGTGATCCCGGCTGATCCCCGCCCTGGTCGCCAGGAGCTTCGGGCGCGCCCTCGCCCCGCGGCGTACGACTCTCGCATCCCGATGCGGCTCCGAGTCGTACGCCCTTTTTGTTCCTGTTCGCAGGGTTAGTGCACGTCCGGCACGCCATTGTCGGGATCTCCCACTATTGTTCTGAGCTGTGCCTCGCCCATTGGGAGAACTCGAAGACGCGGTCATGACGCGGGTGTGGAAGTGGAACCGCCCGGTGACCGTTCGAGAAGTCCTGGAAGACCTCCAGCAGGAACGCTCGATCGCGTACACCACCGTGATGACCGTTTTGGACAATCTCCATCAGAAGGGCTGGGTGCGCCGCGAGGCGGAAGGGCGGGCCTATCGATATGAGGCCGTCTCGACGCGCGCCGCGTACGCCGCCGCGCTGATGAACGACGCGTGGTCGCAGAGTGACAACCCGGCCGCCGCTCTCGTCGCCTTCTTCGGGATGATGAGCGAGGAACAGCGCCAGGCCCTCCGGGACGCCGTGCGCATCGTCCAGGGACCGGAAACCCGGGAAGCCCCCGAAGCCGCCGAACCCCGGCAAGAGGAGAACCCCGGCTCGGCGGAGGACGCCGTCGGGCGATAGCGTCCGCTCATGTCAGCAGAGCACGTCGAAGTCTCCGCAAAAGCCATCACGGTCCGCCGGGCGCGGACCAGCGATGTCCCGGCCGTACGCCACCTCCTCGACGCCTACGTGCGTGGCCGCATCCTGCTCGACAAAGCCACGGTCACGCTTTACGAGGACATCCAGGAGTTCTGGGTCGCGGAACGCGACGACAACGCCGAGGTGGTCGGCTGCGGTGCGCTGCACGTCATGTGGGAGGACCTCGCGGAAGTCCGCACTCTCGCGGTGAAGCCCGGCCTCAAGGGCGCCGGCGTCGGTCATCAGTTGCTGGAGAAGTTGCTCCAGACCGCACGCTGGCTCGGCGTTCGCCGGGTTTTCTGCCTGACCTTCGAAGTCGACTTCTTCGGGAAGCACGGCTTCGTGGAGATCGGGGAGACGCCCGTCGACACCGATGTCTACGCGGAGCTGTTGCGTTCCTATGACGAGGGCGTCGCCGAGTTCCTCGGTCTCGAACGAGTGAAACCGAACACCTTGGGCAACAGCCGGATGCTTCTGCATCTGTGATCGCCATTGCCCGGGTGCCCTATGTCCGAAACGCGCATGTTTCCGGGCGTAGACGGTCCGCCGGTGCTCTACCGCCCCTCTCCCAGGGGTTTGTGTTTTTCCGGCAAAAGCGGTTTGCTTTCCGACGTACTGCAGTACTGCATATAACAGGGGCGGCGAAACGGCGGACGCCGCAGACCCCTGGTCCTCAACGTTATCGATGAAAGGAAATCCGGTGGCACAGAAGGTTCAGGTCCTTCTTGTCGACGACCTCGACGGCGGCGAGGCGGACGAGACCGTGACGTTCGCGCTGGACGGCAAGACGTACGAGATCGATCTCACGACCCTCAATGCGGACAAGCTGCGTGGTCTTCTCGAGCCCTATGTGAAGGGCGGTCGTCGTACCGGGGGCCGTGCCTCCGGTGGACGTGGAAAGGCGCGTGCCGCTGCCGGTGGCAGCCAGGACACCGCGGCGATCCGCGCGTGGGCCAAGGAGAACGGTTACGAGGTCAACGACCGCGGCCGTGTTCCCGCGACCATTCGCGAGGCCTACGAGAAGGCCAACGGCTGATCCCGCCGTACGGCGGGATGCGGCCCGGCGCACGCGCGCCGCAGCCGGACGCGGTGACACTGCATGGCCACCGTGTCCACCACTCGCACGAGATCGGGGGCGCTCCCCTCGCGCCCCAGGGCCGACAGCGCCGGCAGCGAGGCCTCGACCTCGCGTCCCGGCCAGGGGGGCCGCAGCCACACGGCGGCCCCCCGTACGGAACCGGCCTCCCGAGCCCCCGGTAGGGGTGGCAGCGGCGCCTCCAGCGCGTCGCCCGCGCCCAGGGCGCGCAGATCGAGGGGTACGGCACTCCACTCCAGCCAGTCCAGCAGCCCCGGCAGCTCCTCCGCGCTGCCCGCGGCCACCAGCAGCTCCATCCGGTCGCCCCGCAGGGCCACCGGAGAGCCCGGCGCGAGATGCCGGAGCGCCCCCGCGCCCGCCTCGGCCGGCATGTCCAGGACGTCGAACCGCACTCCGGTGAGCAGCCGCAGCGGCCGTCCGGGCACGATCGTCCACCCCAGATCGTTCTCGTACCAGTGGCGGGCCCGCTCATCCGGGCCGGCCGCCGGAGCACAGGGCTCCGGTGCCCACGGGTCGAGGGGCCGACGAGGAAGGGGGACCGTATGGACGGCAGGGACCGCATCGGCGACGGAAGCGTCCGCCACGGCGGGGGCATGCGTCGTGGGGCCCGAGGGCTCCTTGAGCGCCGTGGGCTTCACGGGCTTGTTCGGACTCGTGTGAGTCGTGTGGTTCTCGGGGGCCGGTCCAGCCATGCCAGGTGCAACCGGTCAAGCAGCCCTGAAGTTACGCTGAGCGTTCAATCGAATGCGCATCGTGCCGGAAATGGGGGCGTGTGGGGTCCGGGGAGGCGCGAGGTTGTTCGCCCATAGCGGAGGGAACGGGGCCGCGCGGCATGGAGTGTCAGTGCCCGCGGGTAAGACATGCCTAGTGGGAGGGCCCGACACGCAGGACGGGCCGTCTCACGTTCGCCATCGGCGTACTGGCGAGTGGGGTAACTGCCTGGCCTGCGGGAACATCGTCTCGCACCATCAGGTTGGAGCAGATGTCGGCGTTCGGGGTCAGGAGGCCAAGGACGGTGTCGGCAGTTGGAATGAGCGGTCCCCGCTTGCGGGACTAAGCTGCGGAAGGACAGGGAGGGGAAGTTCCCCCCACTGCCTGACCGCTCTGAGGAGCGATTAACGATGTTCGAGAGGTTCACCGACCGCGCGCGGCGGGTTGTCGTCCTGGCTCAGGAAGAAGCCCGGATGCTCAACCACAACTACATCGGCACCGAGCACATCCTCCTGGGTCTCATCCACGAGGGCGAAGGTGTCGCCGCTAAGGCCCTGGAGAGCCTCGGCATTTCGCTTGAGGCGGTCCGCCAGCAGGTGGAGGAGATCATCGGTCAGGGCCAGCAGGCTCCGTCCGGTCACATCCCCTTCACCCCCCGTGCCAAGAAGGTCCTGGAGCTGTCGCTCCGTGAGGCTCTTCAGCTGGGCCACAACTACATCGGCACGGAGCACATCCTGCTCGGCCTGATCCGTGAGGGCGAGGGCGTCGCCGCCCAGGTCCTGGTCAAGCTGGGCGCAGACCTCAACCGGGTGCGGCAGCAGGTCATCCAGCTGCTCTCCGGTTACCAGGGCAAGGAGACCGCCGCCGCCGGCGGGCCTGCCGAGGGCACCCCCTCGACGTCCCTGGTCCTCGACCAGTTCGGCCGGAACCTCACCCAGGCCGCTCGTGAGTCCAAGCTCGACCCGGTCATCGGGCGCGAGAAGGAGATCGAGCGGGTCATGCAGGTGCTGTCCCGCCGTACGAAGAACAACCCGGTCCTGATCGGTGAGCCCGGCGTCGGCAAGACCGCCGTCGTCGAGGGCCTCGCCCAGGCCATCGTCAAGGGCGAGGTGCCCGAGACGCTCAAGGACAAGCACCTCTACACGCTGGACCTCGGCGCCCTGGTCGCCGGCTCCCGCTACCGCGGTGACTTCGAGGAGCGCCTGAAGAAGGTGCTCAAGGAGATCCGCACCCGCGGCGACATCATCCTGTTCATCGACGAGCTGCACACGCTGGTCGGTGCGGGTGCCGCCGAGGGCGCCATCGACGCCGCTTCCATCCTGAAGCCGATGCTGGCCCGCGGTGAGCTGCAGACCATCGGTGCGACCACGCTGGACGAGTACCGCAAGCACCTGGAGAAGGACGCGGCCCTGGAGCGCCGCTTCCAGCCCATCCAGGTCGCCGAGCCGTCCCTGCCGCACACGATCGAGATCCTCAAGGGTCTGCGCGACCGTTACGAGGCCCACCACCGCGTCTCCATCACGGACGAGGCCCTGGTCCAGGCGGCCACCCTGGCCGACCGCTACATCTCGGACCGCTTCCTGCCGGACAAGGCGATCGACCTGATCGACGAGGCCGGTTCCCGGATGCGCATCCGCCGGATGACCGCTCCGCCGGACCTGCGCGAGTTCGACGAGAAGATCGCCGCCGTCCGCCGGGACAAGGAGTCCGCGATCGACTCGCAGGACTTCGAGAAGGCCGCCTCTCTCCGTGACAAGGAGAAGCAGCTGCTGGCCGCCAAGGCCAAGCGGGAGAAGGAGTGGAAGGCCGGCGACATGGACGTCGTCGCCGAGGTCGACGGCGAGCTGATCGCCGAGGTCCTCGCCACGGCCACCGGCATCCCGGTCTTCAAGCTGACCGAGGAGGAGTCCAGCCGCCTGCTCCGCATGGAGGAGGAGCTGCACAAGCGGGTCATCGGCCAGAACGACGCCGTCAAGGCGCTGTCGAAGGCGATCCGTCGTACGCGTGCGGGCCTGAAGGACCCGAAGCGTCCGGGTGGTTCGTTCATCTTCGCCGGCCCGTCCGGTGTCGGTAAGACCGAGCTGTCCAAGGCGCTCGCCGAGTTCCTCTTCGGTGACGAGGACGCGCTGATCTCCCTCGACATGTCGGAGTTCAGCGAGAAGCACACGGTGTCGCGTCTCTTCGGTTCCCCGCCCGGATACGTGGGTTACGAAGAGGGCGGCCAGCTGACCGAGAAGGTCCGCCGCAAGCCGTTCTCCGTCGTCCTCTTCGACGAGGTCGAGAAGGCCCACCCGGACATCTTCAACTCGCTGCTGCAGATCCTGGAGGACGGTCGTCTGACCGACTCTCAGGGCCGGGTCGTGGACTTCAAGAACACGGTCATCATCATGACGACCAACCTCGGCACCCGGGACATCTCCAAGGGCTTCAACCTGGGCTTCGCGGCCACGGGTGACACGAAGTCGAACTACGAGCGCATGAAGAACAAGGTCTCGGACGAGCTCAAGCAGCACTTCCGCCCCGAGTTCCTCAACCGCGTCGACGACGTGGTCGTCTTCCCGCAGCTGACGCAGGAGGACATCCTGCGGATCGTCGACCTGATGATCGGCAAGGTGGACGAGCGCCTGAAGGACCGGGACATGGGCATCGAGCTCTCCCAGTCCGCCAAGGAGCTGCTGTCCAAGAAGGGTTACGACCCGGTGCTGGGCGCGCGTCCGCTGCGTCGCACGATCCAGCGCGAGATCGAGGACTCGCTGTCGGAGAAGATCCTCTTCGGCGAGCTGCGCCCCGGTCACATCGTGGTCGTGGACACCGAGGGCGAGGGCGAGTCCCAGACCTTCACCTTCCGCGGTGAGGAGAAGTCGGCTCTGCCGGACGTCCCGCCGATCGAGCAGGCCGCGGGTGGGGCCGGTCCCAACCTGAGCAAGGAGGCGTAAGCCTCACGGCGACGCCAGAAGGGGCCGGTGCTTTCGAGCACCGGCCCCTTCGTCATGCCTGCGTACGGTTACGACAACTGTCCGTTGTAGTCCGGCAGTTTGAACGTCTTGTCGGCGTGGCCGCCGGACAGGTCGGTGGCGCTGTTGCCGATGTTCGCGATGATGTCGTAGCCCTTGTTCTCGATGTCGATCCGCTGGGCCGTCTTGTAGGCGGCGACGTCCTTGAAGAGGTCGAACAGGCCGCGGGCGTAGAGGCCGGAGACGTCGTAGCCGTCGTGCTCGAGGTTGTACTCGGTGGGCAGGTAGAGGATGCCGGGGCGGGCCGTGACGAAGAAGAGCGAGACGCCGTGCTCCTGGGCGTACTGCGCGACGTTCAGGACGGGCTTGTTGGCCGGCTGGGGGTAGCTGAAGCCGAAGTCGGTCTCCAGCGTGGTGTTGTCGATGTCGAAGACGATCGCCTGCTTCTCGCCCGGCTCGGCGTCGGCGATGCGCTGCTTCAGGTACGGCAGGGCCTGGTCCATCACCGCCTGGCAGTCCTTCTGCCAGGTCGCGTAGTCCACCTTCGTGGCGGAGGTGCTCGTGGTCGCCGTGTCGTCGGCGGCCTGGGCCGGGGCGGCCATGGCGGCCAGGGCGGCCACGGAGACGGCGGTGGCGGATATACGGAGCGCCCAGGGGCGTCTGGTCATCGGTGGGGGTCCTCTCACGTCCGTACGCGTGCCGGAGATGGCAGGTGCATGATCTGTGGTGAGGGTGGCGCGAGGGGAACCGTAGGGTTACCGAACGGTAGGTGGCCAGAGGTGTGCGTCACATTTCCGTGATCGCCGATTTGGATCGCCGATGATATGCCGCACAGGCGATATGTCCCCTACTGGCCCGAATAGTGGGATCCGCTTGCCAGGTAAAGCAGGGCAAAAGAGAGTCCAAAGGCGATTAAATGGGCTCATCTACTATCAGTCGGCGTAGACAGGGCGTTTTGGGGCGGATGGGGTGCTGGGGTACCAAGGGATGGCCGCTCGGCGGGACGCCCGGGATTTCCGGGACGCCTGTTCGCCGGGTGGCGGTTCTGTCCCCGACCCCACGAGGTTTCGATGTTCCAGCGCGCCACGTCCCGTTCTTCCCGTACGTCCTCCCTCCGCACCCGCATGGCCGTCCTGGCCGCCGCGGTCGGGGCTACGGCCGTCGTGGGGACCGGGGTCGCGAGCGCCGCCGCGCCGTCCGCGGCCGCCTGGGTCGACCCGGTGAAGAAGTACAGCCTGTCGGCCACCTTCATGCAGTCCGGCGCCCTGTGGCAGGCCAAGCACAGTGGGCAGGACTTCGCCGTGCCGACCGGCACCGAGGTCGTCGCCGCGCACGGCGGCACCGTCGTCAAGGCCGGCCCGAACGGCGCCGGCGACGGCCACGCGTACGGCAACGCCGTCGTGATCAAGCACGGCAACGGCACCTACTCGCAGTACGCACACCTGTCCCGGATCGACGTCAAGGCCGGCCAGATCGTCGCGACCGGCCAGCGCATCGCCCTGTCCGGCTCCACCGGCAACTTCACCGGGCCGCACCTGCACTTCGAGATCCGCACGACCCCGCACCACGGCTCCGCCGTCGACCCGGTCACCTTCCTGCGCGGCAAGGGCGTCACCCTCTGAGCTAGCTCTTCCGTCGGGCGCGCTCGTGCGCCTGCGTGATCAGGTCCAGGGCGACCTCGAGTGCGGCCTCGCGCCGCTTCTCGGGGTCGTCCTCCAGATCCTGCATCACGAACATCCCGGCGTGCATCGTGAACATCGCGCTGACCGAGCGCACCTGGTCGACCAGGTCGGATTCCGGGTCGATGAGGATGTCCCGAAGGCCCCGCATCCGGTCCTTGAAGGTGTCTCCGATGCGCAGTTCCCGTACCGTCGCCTGGTTCTCCTGCATGAAGCGGAACAGCGGCTCCGCGCCGGCGAGGGCCGCGCTGTAGCGCCGTACGATCTCCTGCTTCGTCTCGAGCGTGTGCGGCTGCCGCCGCCCCCACTCGATCAGGTCCTCGAGCGGCTTCGTCAGGCCCTCGAAGAGGCTGACGATGATCTCTTCCTTCGTCTTGAAGTGGTAGTACAGGGCCGCCTTCGTGACGTCGAGACGCTCGGCGATCTCGCGCAGTGAGGTCTTCTCGTAGCCCTGCTCCGCGAAGAGTTCGAGGGCCACGTCCTGGATGCGCTGGCGGGTGTTGCCGCGGCGCTGCTGCTTGGTGCCGTCCATGGTGACGCCCATCCTCGTACTCCTCCTGCGCCCACGGAAACTTACTTGACGCCCGGCTAGTAACAGGTCTACCTTCCCAGTGTAGACAACTAGCCGGGCGGCAAGTAAGTAGGAGCCGCAGGGGGAATGGAAAGAAAGATGGCGGACACCGTAGAAAGCGCCACCACGGGCATACAGCCCGAAACCGAGGGCAAACAGTCAAAAAGCGTGCGGGTCGTCGTGCTCGCGCTGATGATCGCGATGATGCTCGCGATGCTCGACAACATGATCGTGGGTACGGCGATGCCGACGATCGTGGGCGAACTGGGCGGCCTGGAGCATTTGTCCTGGGTGGTCACCGGCTACACCCTGGCCACCGCGGCCTCCACCCCGGTCTGGGGCAAGATCGGTGACATGTACGGCCGCAAGGGCTCCTTCCTCACCTCGATCGTGATCTTCCTGATCGGCTCCGCCCTCAGCGGCATGGCCCAGAACATGGGCCAGCTGATCGGTTTCCGGGCCGTTCAGGGGCTCGGCGCCGGCGGTCTGATGGTCGGCGTCATGGCGATCATCGGCGACCTGGTCCCGCCGCGGGAGCGGGGCAAGTACCAGGGCATGATGGCCGGCGTCATGGCGCTGGCGATGATCGGCGGTCCGCTGGTCGGCGGCACCATCACCGACAACTGGGGCTGGCGCTGGGCCTTCTACATCAACCTGCCGCTCGGCGTCGTCGCCCTCGCGCTGGTCAGCGCCGTGCTGCACCTGCCGAAGAAGCGGGCCAAGGCCGGCATCGACTACCTCGGCGTCGTCCTGCTGACCGTCGGCATCACCTCGATCGTGCTGGTCACCACCTGGGGCGGCAGCGAGTACGCCTGGACCTCCGCGCGGATCATGGAGCTGATCGGTATCGGCGTGGCCTCGCTGGTCGGGTTCGTGTTCTGGCAGACCAAGGCCGCCGAGCCGGTCCTGCCGCTGCACATCTTCCGGAGCCGCAACTTCACCCTGATGGCCTGCATCGGCTTCATCACCGGCTTCGTGATGTTCGGCGCGACCCTTTACCTGCCGCTGTACCAGCAGTCGGTGCAGGGCGCCTCCGCGACCAACTCCGGTCTGCTGCTCCTGCCGATGCTCAGCGCGATGCTGGTGACCTCGATGGTCGCGGGCCGCGTCACCACCAACAGCGGCCGCTACAAGGTCTTCCCGGTCATCGGCGGCGCCCTGCTGATCGTCGGCATGTACCTGCTGTCCACCATGGACACCGGTACGACCCGGCTGACCTCCGGCATCTACATGGCCGTCCTCGGCCTGGGCATGGGCTGCCTGATGCAGATCACCATGCTGGTCGCGCAGAACAGCGTGGAGATGAAGGACATGGGCGTCGCGTCCTCGTCCGCCACCCTGTTCCGTACGCTCGGCTCCTCCTTCGGCGTCGCCATCATGGGCGCGCTGTTCAACGACCGCGTCAAGCACGTCATGGCCGAGCGGGCCGGGGCGGCCGGCAAGCACATGACCGAGAAGAGCGCGGCGCTGGACGCGAAGAGCCTGAAGAAGCTGCCGCCGGTGATCCGGGAGGCCTACCAGCACGCGGTGTCCGCCGGTACGCACTCGGCGTTCCTGCTGGGGGCGGGGATCGCGGTGCTCGTGCTGGTCGCGGCGGTGTTCGTGAAGGAGGTTCCGCTGCGGGGCGCCGGCGCCGGGCCTTCGCCGAAGAGTGAGGATGCCGCTCCGGTGCCGATGGTCGAGGCCGTCTGAGCCTCACCTGTACTGAAGATCCCCCGGTTGGTGTCCGCCCCGGGGGGTCTTCGCCTTTTTGCGCCTGAACCGGCACCGCTCTCGCGGACGTGGTTGATCGCCGTCGTGGTTCCTCAATTGATGGTTGCGGCCGTCGTGGGTCAAAAGTCGACTGTCAGCGCCCCGTGTCACCATCGACGACATGGACAAACTGCACCGCATGCGTCTCGCCAAGGACGCCATGGACCGGGACTGGGCCGACCCCGGGCTCGATCTGGATGCGGTGGCCGCGTGTGCCGGGTACTCGCGGTATCACTTCCTGCGCGCCTTCAAGGACGCCTACGGCGAGACGCCGGGCCAGTATCTGACCCACCGGCGGATCGAGCGGGCCGAGGAGATGCTGCGCTGTGCCGACCTCACGGTGACCGAGATCTGCACCCTCGTCGGCTTCAGCAGCCTCGGCACGTTCTCCGCCCGCTTCAAGGCCCGTACGGGACTCACCCCGAGCGAGTACCGCGCCCGGCACGTGGGCCGCGGGGCCTCCCTGATACCCGGCTGCTACGCCATGTTCTGGGCCGGCGGTTTCCATGCCGCAAGATCGGAGAAGCGGGTCGAGCCCGGCTCTGCCTACGGTGGCGAAACGGAATCCGGCGAACGATCCGCCGGGTGATCCGCCGACAGGAGAGCAGAAAGATGATCAAGGGACTCGCCATCACCACCATCTGGGTCCTCGACCAGGACCGGGCCCGGGAGTTCTACACCGAGAAGCTGGGCCTGGAGGTCCGTACGGACATGACCATGGGGGAGGGCGGCATGCGCTGGATCACCGTGGGCGCCCCGGACCAGCCGGACGTCGAGTTGACGCTCATGGTGCCCGGACCGCCCGCCATGGACCCCGAGTCCGCCGAGATGATGCGCAAGCTCATCGCGAAGGGAGCCCTCGGCGCGGGCGTCCTGGCCACCGACGACATCCACGGGGACTACAAGAAGCTCAAGGACCGCGGG
The DNA here is from genome assembly GCF_044388685.1 of Streptomyces sp. NPDC020192. NCBI lineage: Bacteria > Bacillati > Actinomycetota > Actinomycetes > Kitasatosporales > Streptomycetaceae > Streptomyces > Streptomyces sp. NPDC020192. Next base: position 300,852 of record NZ_JBIRXG010000009.1, read on the forward strand.
GTGCAGTTCCTCCAGGAACCGCAGGAGCGTCCCTACGGCACCGAGGCGCTGTTCCGGGACGACTCCGGCAACTGGTTCTCCTTCACCCAGCGGCGCGAGGGCGGGCTGGACCTGGAGCGGGACTGGGCCTAGGCCCCGCAGGGCTCAGCGGCCCGCCGCCAGCGTCGCCCCGCCCGTCGCCTCCAGGACCACGCCGGTCACGAAGCCGTTGGTGGCGAGCAGGTGGATGGTGTGGGCGATGTCCTCGGGGCGACCGACACGGCCCACGGGGGTGATCGCGGCGAAGCCGTCGAAGAGGGACCGGCGCTGCTCGGCCGGTACGGCGTCCCACCAGGGCGTGTCGACGACGCCCGGCGAGACCGCGTTGATCCTGAGCGGGGCCAGCTCCACGGCGAGCGGCGGGACCAGGGACTCCAGGGCCCCGTTGATCGCGGCGAGGCCCGCGGTGCCGGGCAGGGCGGCGCGGGCGGAGGCGGCGGTCACCAGGGTCACCGAGCCGTCCCGGCGCAGGGCGGGCAGCGCGGCCTGCAGTGCCTGGACATGCGGCCAGAACTTGCCGTCGAAGCCGGCCGCCAGCTCGGTCAGGTCCAGCTCGGCGAACGGGCCGCCGCCCTTGCTGCCGCTGAGCGCGAGGACCAGGTGGTCGACGGGGCCGTGGCCGGCGAAGAAGGCGTCCAGCGCGGCGCGGTCCGTCGCGTCCAGCTGGTACGCCGTGACCTTGCCGCCGATGCGGTCCGCCGCGGCGTCGAGGCGGTCCTGGGTGCGGCCGGTGATGACCACCTCCGCGCCGTCCGCCGCGAAGGCCGCGGCAGCCGCCTCGCCGATGCCGGAGCTGCCGCCCATGACGACGACGCGCTGTCCGGCGAGGCGGTGGGCGGGGCTGCTGTTCGGAGTGCTCATGAGTGGCTCTCTCCCGAGGTTCACCGGGTTCCGGCCCTTTGCCAAGAACGTCGGTCTCGTTAAAGTTTTACCGAGACCGATAGTCTCGTCAAGCCTGCTGAGTACGGAGTCGGAGAGGATGAGCCCGTGCACGACAGCAACGAACCCCGCCCGCACACCGGACGGCGCCGTAACGAGGCCGCGCGGCGGGCGATCCTCGATGCCGCGCTGGAACTGCTCGCCGACGCCGACGGCGCCCCGGTGAGCGTGGAGACCATCGCGCGCGCGGCCGGAGTGGGAAAACAGACTCTCTATCGCTGGTGGCCGTCGAAAGGTGCCGTCCTGCTGGACGCGCTCACCGACCGCGCGGCCCAGGACATGCCGACGCCGGACACCGGGAGCCTGCGCGAGGACTTGCGCGCGCTGGCCGCGGCCACGTACGAGGCGGCCCAGCGCCGGCCGACGGGCTCGGCCCTGCGGACCCTCGTCCGGGAGACGGCACGGGACGCACATCTGGCCGAGCTGATGCGGACGTACACGCGGGCGCGGCGGGATGAGGTACGAGCGGTGCTCGAACGGGGCCGTGAGCGGGGGGAGTTGGACGCCGACCGGGATGTCGATCTGCTGGTGGACCAGTTCTACGGGTTCTTCTGGTACCGGTTCCTGCTGGGGCATGCGCCGTTGGACGCGGTCACCGCGGTGCGGTTCGCCGACGACCTGCTTCGCTGAGCGAAGTCAGGCCGTGCCGAGCGGCAGCGTCGGATAACTCCCCGTCGCCGTCGGCGCATGCTCAGGCAGCCACAGCACCGCCACCGCGCCCTCCGCCGGGATGTGGGCGGGGGTGCCGGGCGGGCGGACGTTGCGGAAGGTCAGGCGGGCGCCGAGGACGCGGGCCTGGCCGGCCGCGATGGTGAGGCCCAGACCGTGGCCCTGGCCGGCGCGGTCCTTGCTGCCGGTGCGGAAGCGGCTCGGGCCCTCCTCGAGGAGTTCCTCGGGGAAGCCGGGGCCGTGGTCCCTTATCCGGATGACCCGGCCCTCGACGGTCACCTCGATCGGCGGGCGGCCGTGCCGGGCGGCGTTCGCCAGCAGGTTGAACAGGACCCGCTCCAGGCGGCGCGGGTCGGTGGTGACCTCAGACTCGTGCACCACCCGTACGGCGATGTCCGGGTCCTTGGCCGCCACGCGCCGGGCGACGAACTCGCCGAGCATGATGTCCTGCAGTTCCGCCCGCTCCGAGGCGCCGTCGAGACGGGCCACCTCCAGGACGTCCTCGACCAGCGTGCGCATCGCCTTCGCCCGGTCCAGGACCAGTTCCGTCAGCCGGCCCGGCGGGAGCAGTTCGGCGGCCGTGAGCAGGCCCGTCACCGGGGTGCGCAGTTCGTGGGCGATGTCGGCGGTGACCCGGCGCTCGGCCTCCAGGCGCTGCCGCAGCGCGTCCGCCATGGCGTCCACCGCGCGCGCGAGATCGTCGGTCTCGTCCCGCACGACCCCGCCGATGGCCTCGCGCACCCGGACGTCGGTCTCGCCCTTGGCGACCTGGTTCGCGGCCGCGGCCGCCTTGCGCAGCCGCCGGGACAGCTGACCGCCGATGAGCACGCCGAGCGCGCTGCCGCCGAGCACGACCGCGACCGAGCCGATGATCAGCGCCTGGTCGAGGTCCTTCATCATGTCGACCGAACGGTCCGGCAGATGACTGTGGTACGACAGCACATGCCCGTCCTTGGCCGGCAGGGCCGCCCAGATGTCCGCCATCCCGCCGCGCTCGGAGACGTCGCTGGCCATGCGGCCGTCCTCGACCTTCTCGCGCAGCGCCCGCGGGAGTTCCGGGTCGTCGACCTTGACGTTGGGAAAGTTCGGGCGCCGGCTCAGCTCGTAGTTGCGCTCGGCGATCTGGACGCGGTCGTTGGCCAGTTCGCGCGCGTTGTCCAGCATCGAGACCCGGGCCGCGCTGTGCACGACCAGGCTCAGCACGATCGCCACGAGCCCGGCCACCAGCGCGATCGCCGCGCTCAGCTTCCATCTGAGCCCGGTGCGCAGGTTCGCCTGCTCCATGAGCAGCATCGGCCGCCGAAGGAACCGCCTCATCCGCGCCCCGCTCAGGCCTTCAGCTTGTAGCCGAAGCCGCGGACCGTCTCGATCCGGTCCTGGCCGATCTTCTGGCGCAGCCGCTGCACATGCACGTCGACGACCCGGGTGTCCCCGCCCCAGCCGTAGTCCCACACGCGCTCCAGCAGCTTGTCGCGGGAGAGCACGGTGCCCGGCGCGGAGGAGAACTCCAGCAGCAGCCGCATCTCGGTGGGCGTCAGTGCCACCGGCTGTCCGGACCGGCGCACCTCCATGCCCTCGGTGTCGATCTCCAGGTCGCCGAAGGTGAGCAGGCCGCCGGTCACCTCGTCCGAGGCCTGCTCGGCGTGCGCGCCGCCGCCGGCGTGCCCGAAGCGGCGCAGCACCGCCCGGATCCGGGCGACCAGCACGGCCCCGTCGAACGGCTTGGTCACATAGTCGTCGGCGCCCGCCTCCAGGCCGAGGACGACGTCGATGGAGTCGGCGCGCGCGGACAGCATGATCACCGGCACGGTCGACTCGTCCCGGATGCGGCGGCACAGACTGACCCCGTCCAGGCCCGGGACCATGACGTCCAGCAGCGCGATGTCGGGGCGGTTCGCCCGGAACGCCTCCAGGCCGGAGAGTCCGTCGGGCATGGCGGTGACCGCGAAGCCGTCCCGCTCCAGGGCGAGCTGGGTGGCCTCGCGGATGACGTCGTCGTCCTCGACGAACAGGACGTGGGTCTGGTCTGCCATCCCGGTGCTTTCAGTCCTCGTGGTCGGTCAGGGGTCGGTCGGCGGTGGTGGTCGGTGGTGCGCGGCGGTCGGTCAGTTGTCGGGCGCGGGTGTCGTGTTGCCGTCGGCCTTGCTGTAGTCGGTCTCGTGGCTGTTCGTCTGGACGAACCGGCCCGCCTTCCACCTGTACGTGATCACGGTCTCCCGGGACGGGTTCGACACCGGGTCGTCCGTGTCGTACACCTGCTTGGTCACGGTCAGGTCGGAGCCGTCGATCTCCGCGTAGACCGGCGACTCCTCCGCCTTGAAGACATTCTGGTACGTGCCGCCGACATCCCGGTACACGTACGAGCCGACGCCCACCAGGTCGCCGCAGGTCAGCACGTTGACGACGACGTCGTTGACGGATCCGCCGGTCAGATGGCCGTAGGAGACGTCGACCTGGTACTCGTCGCCGCTGCACGGCTTCAGCTCGCGCTTCACCGTCGGTGACACCGCCGGGTCGTTCCTGATCAGCGCGACCGCGTCCACCCGCCGGTAGCCGCCGGACGGGCTCGGCGAGGGGGAGGTGACGGCTCCCGCGACCGCCGAGGCATGAGCCGGGCCCTCGTCCCGGGCGCCCGTGCCCCCCGTGCCGCAGGCGGCGACCAAAAGGGCGAGGGCGGCGAGCACGGCTGACGCCGTGATCACCGCCTGTGTACCGCCTGGGGCCCCGTCGGACCCGGCCTCTGTCAGGCCGCGCAACGCTCCCGCTCCTCACGCTCCAGCGCGCGTGCGTCCAGATCGCGCGCCTCCAGCTCCTCGCGGAGCCGGGCGAGCGCCCGGTGCAGCGTGCTCTTGACCGTACCGGCCGACATGCCGAGGGCGGCGGCCGTCTCCTCCGTGGACATCTGCTCCCAGTGTCGCAGTACTACAACACTGCGCTGTTTCGGCGCGAGTACCTTCATGATGTCCATCAGCAGCGCCCGGTCGGCGTGCTGCTCGGTGGAGTCGTCCACGGAGGCGTCCGGCAGCTGCTCGGTCGGGACCTCCTCCAGCTTGCGGGCCCGCCACCACTCGGTCCGAGTGTTGATCATGACACGGCGGAGGTAGGCGTCGGCGAGCCGCTTGTCGGCGATGCCCTCCCAGCGGCCGTACGTCCGCACGAGCGCCGTCTGCAGCAGGTCCTGGGCGTCGACCGGGTCCGGTACCAGCCGGCGAGCGCTGCGCAGCAGCGCGTCCTGCCGGGAGCGGACGTACTCCTCGAATTCGAGCACCTCGCCCTGCGCCATGATCAACCGCCTCCGTTCCCCGTTCACCCAGGCCCCGTGCCTGAAGTCCTGCGTCGCTTCTGCTTCGTCGTGTCCGGTGGTCCGCCGGGCACAGGTACGAAGTTAGGCAGTGGTTGTCACGGCGCTGTGCGGGCCAGCCTTCGGCTAGCAATCGGCTATCCGTCGGTTGTGTAACGGAAGGGGGTTCGGGGTAAGGGGGTTGACCGTTATGCCCCTTTATGGGGTGCTATGTCGGCCGAGATGCTTCGTAACGAAGCCCCCGCCGCTGTGACTTGGCTGTGCGTCAGCTCAGCGGCAGCCGATACAGGCCGCCCGCCAGTGGCTCCACCAGACCGTCCGTGACGAGCCCGTCGAGCGCGCGGGCCCGCTGCACCGGCTCGTGCCACACCCGGTCCAGCACCGCCTGCGGCACCGGCGCGTGCGCCTCGCGCAGGACGGCGAGCAGCTTGCCGCGGACCTGACGGTCGGTGCCGGCGTACGTCTGCCCGCGCCGCGGCGGCCCCTCGTGCTCCGGCTTGCCGGCCAGCCGCCAGGCGCACTGCGCGGCGATCGGACACCGCCCGCACGCCTCGTTCTTCGCCGTGCACACCAGCGCGCCCAGCTCCATCGAGGCGGCCGCCCAGCGCGCCGCGGTCTTCTCGTCCTCCGGCAGCAGCTCACGGGCGAGCCTGCGCTCGGCGGCCGTCGTCGCGTTCGGCGGGTACTGCACCCCCGCCACCGCCCGCGCGAAGACCCGCCGCACATTCGTGTCCAGCACCGCGTGCCGCTGCCCGTACGCGAAGGAGGCGACGGCCGCGGCCGTGTACTCGCCGATCCCGGGCAACGCCAGCAGCTGCGCGTGCTCCGTCGGTACGTCCCCCCCGTGCCGTTCCGTTATGGCGGCCGCGGCACCGTGCAGCCGGAGCGCCCGGCGCGGATAACCGAGCCGCCCCCAGGCGCGCACCGCCTCTCCGGGCGCCTCCTTCGCGAGGTCGGCCGGACGGGGCCAGCGGGCCAGCCACTCCTCGTAGACCGGCAGCACCCGGTTGACCGGGGTCTGCTGGAGCATGAACTCGCTGACCATCACACCCCAGGGGCCCGCCTCCGGGCGGCGCCAGGGGAGGTCGCGGGCATGGGCGTCGAACCAGGCGATCACGGGGGTGTGCAGCTTCTCAGTCATGGCCTTCCGATCCTGCCACGCCTGGCCGGGCGGGGCGGGTGACGGCGCGGTCACCGAGCGTGGCGAAGGGTGAAGAACCGTGGGGGTCGCGGCAGTTACCGGAATGATGATCCGGAAAAGTTGGCGCTCGCGCGGCGGGTGACGCAAGACAGCGCGCCGATCTCTCGTACAGTTTGGGCCGTGGGATCTCTGCGCAATCCGGTCGGGCCGCTTCCCTCCTCCATCTACTGGCGAAGGAGGGCCGTACTGCTGTCCGTGGTCGGCGTGTTGGCGCTGCTGATCATCTGGATCGTCACCGCCGGCGGTGGGAGCGGCAAGAAGAACACCGACGCGTCCAACGGCAAGAATCCCGCACACACCATCACACCGGGGCCGTCCTCGTCCGGACCCGCGATCAGCCAACACCCGGGCGGGCGCGACGAGTCGAGCGGCGGGGGATCCGGAGGCAGTGGCTCCGGATCCTCGGATTCCGCCGGCTCCTCCGGTGACTCGGGTTCCTCCGGCTCCCCGGGGTCCGGTGACGGCTCGTCCTCGGGTGCGGCGGGCGCCGGTACGGTCGTGGCGGGTGACGCGCTCCCGGCCTCCTCCCCGCTGCCCAACTGCACGTCCTCCGCCGTGGAGTTGAACCTGAAGAGCCTGTACAACACGTACTCGCCGGACCAGACGCCGACCTTCGAACTCACCGCGAAGAACAGCTCGTCCGCCGACTGCAAGATCGATCTCGGCCCGAAGAACGCGGTGTTGACCATCACGCCGACGGCCGGTCATGGCGCCTACTGGACGTCGTCCGACTGCCCCCAGGGCACGGCGAACCTTGTCTTCCGGGTGCCGGCGGGCCAGAGCATCACGTACACGGTGAAGTGGGACCGCAAGCCGAGCGCTCCGCAGTGCGCGACGCCCTCCGGGGGTTCGGCGAAGGCGGACACGTATCTGCTGGAGGCGCGGACGCCGGGGTTCGGGAAGGTGCAGGCTTCGTTCGTGCTGTCGGCGGACTAGGAGCGCCTGGCAGCTGCTCGGGGGCGCTACACGTACCGCTCGAGAATCGAGGACTCGGCCAGCCGGGACAGACCCTCCCGCACGCTCCGCGCCCGGGCCTCGCCCACGCCGTCCACGGTCTGCAGGTCATCCACGCTGGCGGCGAGCAGCTTCTGCAGGCCCCCGAAGTGCTCCACCAGCCGGTCGATGATCGCGCCCGGCAGCCGCGGGACCTTGGCCAGGAGCCGGAAGCCCCGCGGGGACACCGCGGAGTCCAGCGTCTCGGGGGACCCGGTGTAGCCCAGCGCCCGGGCCACCGTGCCGAGTTCGAGGAGCTCCGCATGTGTCAGCGCGTCCAGCTCGGACAGGGCCTCCTCGACCGTGCGGGAGCGCTTGGCCGTCGGCTCGGGGACGTAGTCCCGTACGACCAGCTCACGGTCCGGCTCGACGCCCGCGATCAACTCCTCCAGCTGGAGCGCGAGAAGACGACCGTCCGTGCCCAGTTCGACCACGTATTCGGCGATTTCGGTGGCAATGCGGCGGACCATCTCCAACCGCTGGGCGACGGCGGACACGTCCCGGACCGTCACCAGGTCCTCGATCTCCAGCGCCGACAGCGTGCCCGCCACCTCGTCCAGCCGGAGCTTGTACCGCTCCAGCGTGGCCAGCGCCTGGTTCGCGCGGGACAGGATCGCGGCCGAGTCCTCCAGCACGCGGCGCTGACCGTCGACGTAGAGGGCGATCAGCCGCATCGACTGCGAGACGGAGACCACGGGGAAGCCGACCTGCTTGGAGATCCGGTCCGCCGTACGGTGCCGTGTGCCTGTCTCCTCCGTCGGGATCGTCGCGTCCGGCACGAACTGCACACCAGCTCGCAGGATCTTCGACAGATCGGACGACAGCACGATGCCGCCGTCGAGTTTGCACAGCTCTCGCAGCCGCGTCGCCGTGAACTCGACATCCAGGACGAAACCGCCCGTGCACATCGACTCGACGGACTTGTCCGAGCCGAGGACGATCAGCCCGCCGGTGTTGCCGCGCAGCACGCGCTCGAGGCCGTCACGCAGAGCCGTACCAGGAGCCACGGCGCTCAGCGAGGCGCGCATCAGGCCATCGGAACCGGCACTCCCACCGATCTTTCCGGGAGCCGCTGCCCGGTCGTTGGCTGCCACTGCACTCCTCCGGTCGCAGGTTCTGACGCGCCCCCGCTCCCGCACGCGGTTCGTACGGACGGGCGAGACCTGGGCAAAGTCTACCGGCGCTCCTCCGCCTCCCGTGGGGCCTCTCGGCGACGGGAGCGCGGCAGGACCCGCAGCGCGTCCCCCATGTCCGCGACTTCCAGGACCTTCATACCGGGCGGCACCTTGCCCGGATCGGTCGGCACGAGCGCGTGGGTGAAGCCCAGCCGGTGCGCCTCGGTGAGCCTGCGCTGCACGCCCGTGACCCGTCTGACCTCGCCCGCGAGGCCCACTTCGCCGATGGCCACGAGATTCTTCGGCAGCGGGGTGTCGCTGGCGGCCGAGGCGAGGGCGAGGGCGATCGCCAGGTCGGCGGCCGGCTCGGACAGCTTCACGCCGCCGACCGTCGCCGAGTAGATGTCCCGCTTGCCGAGCGCACTGATCCGGCCGCGCTGCTCCAGCACCGCCAGCATCATCGACACCCGGGACGTCTCCAGACCCGAGGTCGTCCGGCGCGGGGAGGGGATCTGGGAGTCGACGGTCAGCGCCTGCACCTCGGCCACCAGCGGGCGGCGGCCCTCCAGGGTGACGGTCAGGCACGTGCCCGGCACCGGCTCGTCCCGCCGCGTCAGGAAGAGGCCGCTGGGGTCGGCGAGGCCCGTGATGCCCTCGTCGTGCAGCTCGAAGCAGCCGACCTCGTCCGTGGCGCCGTAGCGGTTCTTCACGCCGCGCACCAGGCGCAGGCGCGCGTGCCGGTCGCCCTCGAAGTGCAGGACGACGTCCACGAGGTGTTCGAGGAGGCGGGGGCCCGCGATCGCGCCGTCCTTGGTGACGTGGCCCACGAGGAGGGTGGACATGCCGCGCTCCTTGGAGGCGCGGATGAGGGCCCCGGCGACCTCCCGCACCTGGGCCATGCCGCCGGGGGCGCCGTCGATCTCCGGGGAGGCGACCGTCTGCACCGAGTCCAGGATCAGCAGCGACGGCTTGACCTCGTCCAGGTGGCCGAGGACGGCGGACAGGTCGGTCTCGGCGGCCAGATACAGCTCGTCGTGGAGGGCGCCGATGCGGTCCGCGCGCAGCCGCACCTGGCTCGCCGACTCCTCGCCGGTGACGTAGAGCGTGCGGTGCTCGGCGCTCGCGGACTTGGCGGCCACGTCCAGCAGCAGGGTGGACTTGCCGACGCCGGGCTCGCCCGCGAGCAGCACGACCGCGCCGGGTACGAGACCGCCGCCGAGCACCCGGTCCAGCTCCGGCACGCCGGTCGTGCGGGCGGTGGCCCGGCGGCCGTCGACCTGGCCGATGGGCAGCGCGGAGGTGGTGACCCGGCCGGGTGTCGTCGTACGGACCGCGGGCGCGCCGTACTCCTCGACCGTGCCCCAGGCCTGGCACTCGGGGCAGCGGCCGAGCCACTTGGCCGTCTGCCAGCCGCACTCGGTGCAGCGGTAGGACGGGCGGTCCTTGGTGGTCTTGGTACGGGCAGCCATGCGGAAACCGTAGCCCGCGGCACTGACAACCGGACGGGCGCCCGCGTGTGGGTGATCCGGTATCGGCCATCACCCGTCGGAATCCGGCCGCGGAACAAAGGATTCCTGTCCCCTTATGAGGGATCGTTTCACCCGTACGGATTAAAAGTGCTCAAGGTGCCAGAACGGGCACTCCGGCGCCGCCTACGGTCGCACGGGTGATGAGCAGCAGTCCGCAGACCACGACCCGCACCACCGGCGCGCACCGGGCGCACCGCCCGGCGCGCGAAGCACGCGAGGCGCGCGAGGCGACGCGGGAGGGGCGCGAGCAGTGCGAGGGGCGTGACCGCGCCGCCTCGCGCACCCTCGCCCACCGGCCACCGGCGCGCTACGAGCCGTATCTGGACGGACTGTTCACCTACTGCCTGTCGGTGCTGTGCGACCACGACGCGGCCACCGCCGCCCTCGGCGACGTCCTCGCCCTGGCCGAGCGACGCGCGCACCGCGTCCCGGAGGCCGCCGCCGACCGCAGGGCCTGGCTGTACGCCCTGGCCCGCTGGGCGTGCCTGCGCGGGCTGGCCGAGGCCAAGCAGAAACGTCAGGCCACGCATGCGGCCGGCCGCCCGGCACCGGCGAGGGCGGCCCGGACGGCCGCGGGCGCAGCCGACGGGGCGGTGGTCGGGAGGGGCGATGCGAGGACGGCCGGGACGGAGGCCGCCCCCGAGGTCCAGGAGCAGCGGCGCCGCGAACTCGCCCTGCTGGCCTGGCCGGAGGCGGCCGGTACGACCCCGGAGCAGCGCGAGGCGCTGGAACTCGCCGTCCGCCACCACCTCGCCGCCCACGAGGTCGCCGCCGTCCTCGGCATGGCGCCCGCCGCCGCGCGCGAACTGCTCGCCTCCGCCGCCTGCGAGGTCGAGCGCACGCGTGCGGCCCTCGCCGTGGTCGAGACCGGCGGCTGTCCGAGCGTGGCCCACCTCACGGGCGACAGCAGGCTGGTCCTGAGCACTGCGCTGCGCCGGGAACTGGTCCGGCACGTCGACGACTGCCCGCGCTGTCGGCGCATCGCCGAGCGCGCCGTTCCCGGCCGCTGGCCCGGTGCCACGGTCACCCCGGCGGAGCTGCCCGTCCTCGAGGCCCCGCGCGCGGCCCTGCACATGGCCCTGGCCCACCATCCACGCGCGCGAGGCGCCGCCGTACCCCGCTTCGACCGGCGCGGCTTCCCGATGGACCCCAAGGACCGCGCGGCCCGCCGCGACCGTCTCCGCGCGCGTGCGGTGACGACGACGGTCGTCGCCACGGTGGTGGCCGCCCCCGTCCTGGCCCTGTGGGCCGCCTACCGGGGCGCCCCCACGGCGGAGGGGGACGGCCGCTCGCCCACCGCGCGCGAGGCGAAGGGCCCCGACGCGCTGGCCGACGACCAGGCCGGCGGCTACGAGAACGCGGGCAACGCGCGCGTGAAGCCCGGCGCCCACATCGGCAGAAACGGCAAGGCGGACGTCTCCGTGGAGGTGGTCAGCGTCGCCGGGGCGGGAAAAAAGGACGCCGGACAACTGGACGTGACCGCCGCGAACGACGGCGACACCACACTGATCACCCTCACCGCCTCGGGCCCCGCCCCGGTCCGCTGGTCGGCCTCCACGACGGCGACCTGGCTCTACCTGAGCCAGTCCTCGGGAACCCTCAACTCCGGCGAAACGTTGACGATCAAGGTCTACGTCGACCACCTCCGCGAGCCCTCCGGCCACTGGCACGCCCAGCTGGCGATCTCCCCGGCGGGCACGGTGGTCACGATCAACGGCTACGGCACGGCCCCGACACCACCACCGTCCACCCCCCCAACCCCGCCCCCCACACCCCCCAGCACCCCCCCAACCCCGCCACCCCCGACCACCCCAACCCCCACTCCCACATCCCCCACCCCACCACCTTCACCAACCCCGACCCCGACCCCGTCCACCAGCGACACCCCGAGCCCTTCGAGCAGTTAGGGGTGGGTTTTTGGGAGGGGATGGCTTGCAGCGCGCGGACGGGGATCTGCAGATCCGTTTCGGGGCCTGGGCGGGCTGTCCTTGGAACGCGAGGGCGGGAGGGTGGAACAAACCTGCCCATCACCCGGTACGGCCGCTGGGAGGGGCCGCGGCGCCCGAGAACAATGGCGGCCGGAAGCCGGAGCCCCGGCGAACCGGGAGGCACCGCGGCCGGAGGCGTGGTGGCCAGGCATGGCGATCGGAGGCTGTGCGGCCAGGGGCGTGGCAGTCGGCGGCACGGACGGCCTGTGGCCCCGGCGGTCGGGGCCACGGCGGCTGGGGCCGCGACCGCCGGAGGCATCGCGGCCCAGGCACTGGCCCGGTACGGCGGCCCAGGACACTGCGGCCCGGAGTCCCGGTGGCTGGAGGCATGGAGGTCGGGGTCACGGGCGGAGCCGTGGGTGCCTCTTGCAGCCGGCCGAGACGGGTGGGTGGGAAAGGCGGTGGTTACGGGGTCGGGTCGGCCGGGTGCGGGGCGAGCAGGGGGAGCTGCGATGCCAGGCGGGCTTCGCAGAGCTCGACCAGGCGGTCGTACCCCGCCTTGCCCATCAGCTCGGTCAGCTCGGGCCGGTACGACACGTACACCGGCTCGCCCGCGCCGTGCGCCGACGTCGCCGACGTACACCACCAGTGCAGGTCGTGGCCGCCCGGGCCCCAGCCCCGGCGGTCGTACTCGCCGATCGAGACCTGCAGGACGCGTGTGTCGTCGGGGCGGTCGATCCAGTCGTACGTCCGCCGGATCGGCAGCTGCCAGCACACGTCCGGCTTGGTCTCCAGCGGCTCCCGGCCCTCCCGCAGGGCGAGGATGTGCAGCGAGCAGCCCGCGCCACCCGCGAAACCGGGCCGGTTCTGGAAGATGCACGAGCCCTGGAACGGGCGGGTCTGCCGGGAGCCCTCCTCGTCCTCCGACACCCAGCCGTTCCGCGTGCCCTCGGCGTGGTGCTGCCAGATCTCCGGCGTGAGCCGCGCCACGTGCTCGGCGACCCGCTTCTCGTCGTCCTCGTCCGAGAAGTGCGCCCCCAGCGAGCAGCACCCGTCGTCCGCGCGGCCCGCCTGGATGCCCTGGCAGCCGCTGCCGAAGATGCAGTTCCAACGAGAGGTCAGCCATGTCAGATCACAGCGGAAGACCTGCTCGTCGTCCGCGGGATCAGGAAACTCCACCCAGGCGCGCGCGAAGTCGAGCCCCTTCTCGTCGCTCACCTTCGGGGCCTGCTCGGACTTCTTGGACGACTTCTTGGACATGGCCGCCTTCGCCTGCGCAGAATCCTTCGATCCCTTGGAGGATTTGGGGTCCTTCGCCTTTTTCGTCTTTGGCACAGCACCAGGGTAAGTGGCCCGGGACCGCTTCGGGGACCGTGGACGGGCGATCTGGCAGTAGCGTGCCGTATATGAGACTCGGTGTCCTGGACGTGGGATCGAACACGGTGCATCTGCTGGTGGTGGACGCCCACCCCGGCGCGCGCCCGCTGCCCGCGCATTCGCACAAGGCCGACCTGCGGCTCGCCCAACTGCTCGACGACAGCGGCGCCATCGGCGACGACGGCATCCACAAGCTGATCGCCGTCGTGCAGGACGCGCTCCAGGCCGCCGAGGACAAGGGCGTCGAGGACCTGCTGCCGTTCGCGACCTCCGCTGTCCGGGAAGCCAGCAACGCCGACGACGTCCTCGCGCGCGTGGCCGACGAGACCGGCGTACGGCTCCAGGTCCTCACCGGCCCGGAGGAGGCCCGTCTCACCTTCCTCGCCGTCCGCCGCTGGTTCGGCTGGTCCGCCGGAAAGCTGCTGGTCCTGGACATCGGCGGCGGCTCCCTGGAGATCGCCTACGGCATAGACGAGGAGCCGGACGCCGCCGTCTCCCTGCCGCTCGGCGCCGGCCGGCTCACCGCGGGCTGGCTGCCCGGCGACCCGCCCGCCTCCGAGGACATCCGCGCCCTGCGCCGCCATGTGCGCACGGAGATCGCCCGCACGGTCGGCGAGTTCAGCCGCCGCGGCACCCCGGACCACGTCGTCGCCACCTCCAAGACCTTCAAGCAGCTCGCCCGCATCGCCGGCGCCGCCCGCAGCGCCGAGGGCCTCTACGTCCAGCGCGAACTCAAGCGCGAGTCCCTGGAGGCCTGGGTCCCGCGCCTGGCCGGCATGACGGCCGAGCAGCGCGGCGAGCTTCCGGGGGTCTCGGAGGGCCGGGCGGGGCAGCTGCTGGCGGGTGCCCTGGTCGCCGAGGGCGCGATGGATCTTTTCGGTGTGGAGAGCCTGGAGGTCTGCCCGTGGGCATTGCGCGAAGGCGTGATCCTGCGGCGCCTTGATCACATGGGTTCAGCATGACGCCCTGAAGGGGCGCGGGGCCGTATCGATGTGCGGCTCCGCCGCGTGGGCGCGACCAGCCACACACAACCCGCACCCGCCCGAATGGCAAACCTCACAACGGCGAACAGGCACCCAACACCCGAGCCACCCCACCCCGTAAGGTGACGGACGTGGCTGAACCAAGGGACGTCCCCGTCGCGCTGTCGACAGCCTCCGTCTACCCGGAGTCCACGGCGACGGCCTTCGAGATCGCCGCGCGCCTCGGGTACGACGGTGTCGAGGTCATGGTGTGGACCGACCCGGTCAGCCAGGACATCGAGGCGCTGCGCCGCCTGTCGGACTACCACGGCATCCCGGTCCTGGCCGTGCACGCCCCGTGTCTGCTGATCACCCAGCGGGTCTGGTCGACCGACCCCTGGGTCAAGCTCCAGCGGGCCCGGGCGGCCGCCGAGAAACTGGGGGCCTCCACCGTCGTCGTACACCCGCCCTTCCGCTGGCAGCGGCAGTACGCGCGCGACTTCGTCGACGGGATCTGGCGGATGGCGGACGAGACGGACGTACGGTTCGCCGTCGAGAACATGTACCCGTGGCGCTACCGCGACCGCGAGATGCTGGCGTACGCCCCCGACTGGGACGTCACCCAGCACGACTACCGGCACTTCACGATCGACCTCAGCCACACGGCGACGGCCCGCACCGAGGCCCTGGAGATGATCGGGCGCATGGGCGACCGGCTCGGCCACGTCCACCTCGCCGACGGCCGGGGTTCCGCCAAGGACGAGCACCTGGTGCCCGGCCGCGGTACCCAGCCCTGCGCCGAGCTGCTGGAGCACCTCGTGGTCACCGGGTTCGACGGCCATGTCGTGATCGAGGTCAACACCCGGCGGGCGATGTCCGGCGCCGAGCGCGAGGCCGACCTCGCCGAGGCCCTGGCCTTCACCCGTAAACACCTGGAGTCGGCGGTACGGGTGCCACGGCCATGAGCGAGGACCGATGAGTCAGACCCCGCCGCCCGCCGAGAAGGCCGCCCGCAGAAGGGGTAGACCCCCGCGCACGGAATCCGCGGACACCCGCGACCGCATCCTCACCGCGGCCCGCGAGGAGTTCTCCGAGCGCGGCTACGAGAAGGCCTCCGTCCGCGGCATCGCCAAGGCGGCCGGTGTCGACTCGGCGCTCGTGCACCACTACTTCGGCACCAAGGAACAGGTCTTCGAGGCGGCCGTCGCCGTCGCCTTCGCGCCCGCGCTGGACGTCCCCGAGGCGCTGGCCGCCGGCCCCCTGGACGGGGTGGGGGAGCGGCTGACCCGCTTCATCTTCGGCATCTGGGAGAACCCCACGACCCGCACCCCGCTGCTGGCCATCCTCCGCTCGGCGGTCAACAACGACACCGCGGCCGCCGTCTTCCGCCGGCTGATCGTCTCCCAGCTGCTGCGCCGGGTCGCCGCCCAGGTGGACCTGCCGGACCCGGAACTGCGCGCCGAGCTGGCGGCCGCGCAGATCGTGGGTACGGCGATGATGCGCTACGTGATCAAGCTGCAGCCACTGGCGTCGGCGGACCTGGAGCAGATCATCGCGCGCGTGGCCCCGGTCGTACAGCACCACCTCACGGACAGGTGAGACCCGACGGCCGGATGAAACACGCGTCCCGCATTCCGGACAACCGTGTCCACCACGTGGAGCACCGGCGTACGCTCGACCGTACAGTCAGAACTCTGACTAGGTCTTCGTAGGTCTTCGAAGGAGCGAGCGACGATGCCCGAGCTGAGGTCCCGCACAGTCACCCACGGCCGCAACATGGCGGGCGCCCGCGCCCTGATGCGCGCCTCCGGTGTACCCGGTGCGGACATCGGCCGGAAGCCGATCATCGCGGTCGCGAACTCCTTCACCGAGTTCGTGCCGGGCCACACCCATCTCCAGCCGGTCGGCCGGATCGTCAGCGAGGCGATCAAGGAGGCCGGAGGCATCCCGCGCGAGTTCAACACCATCGCGGTCGACGACGGCATCGCGATGGGCCACGGCGGCATGCTGTACTCCCTCCCCTCCCGCGACCTGATCGCGGACTCGGTCGAGTACATGGTGGAGGCCCACTGCGCCGACGCCCTGGTCTGCATCTCCAACTGCGACAAGATCACCCCGGGCATGCTGATGGCGGCCCTGCGCCTCAACATCCCGACCGTCTTCGTCTCCGGCGGCCCGATGGAGTCCGGCCGGGCCACGCTGGTCGACGGCACGGTCCGCACGCTCGACCTGGTCGACGCGATCTCCGACGCCGTCAACGACAAGATCTCCGACGCGGACATCCTCCGGATCGAGGAGAACGCCTGCCCGACCTGCGGCAGCTGTTCCGGCATGTTCACCGCCAACTCGATGAACTGCCTGACCGAGGCGATCGGCCTGTCCCTGCCCGGCAACGGCTCGGTGCTCGCCACCCACACGGCCCGCCGCCGGCTCTACGAGGACGCGGCCCGCACGGTCATGGACCTCACCCGCCGCTACTACGAGCAGGACGACGAGTCCGTCCTCCCGCTCAACATCGCGACGTTCGCGGCCTTCGAGAACGCCATGGCCCTGGACATCGCGATGGGCGGCTCCACCAACACGATCCTGCACCTGCTGGCCGCCGCCCAGGAGGCGGGCGTCCCCTTCGGCCTGGAGCAGATCGACGCCGTCTCGCGCCGCGTGCCCTGCCTGGCCAAGGTCGCGCCGAACGTCGCGAAGAACCGCACGTACTACATGGAGGACGTGCACCGTGCCGGCGGCATCCCCGCCCTCCTCGGCGAACTGCACCGCGCGGGCCTGCTGAACGAGGACGTGCACGCGGTCCACAGCCCCTCCCTCGCCGACTGGCTGAAGACCTGGGACGTCCGCGCCGGCTCGCCCTCCCCGGAGGCGGTGGAGCTGTGGCACGCGGCCCCGGGGTGCCGGCGGTCCGCCGAGGCCTTCTCCCAGTCCGAGCGCTGGGAGTCCCTGGACGACGACGCCGAGGGCGGCTGCATCCGCTCCGCCGAGCACGCCTACTCCAAGGACGGCGGCCTCGCGGTCCTCAGGGGCAACCTGGCGGTCGACGGCTGCGTGGTGAAGACGGCCGGCGTGGACGAGTCGATCTGGACCTTCGAGGGCCCGGCGGTCGTCTGCGAGTCCCAGGAGGAGGCCGTCCAGCGGATCCTCACCCACGAGGTCAAGGACGGCGACGTCGTCGTCATCCGCTACGAGGGCCCCAAGGGCGGCCCCGGCATGCAGGAGATGCTCTACCCGACCTCGTACCTGAAGGGCCGCGGCCTCGGCAAGACCTGCGCCCTGATCACCGACGGCCGCTTCTCCGGCGGCACCTCCGGCCTGTCCATCGGCCACGCCTCCCCCGAGGCGGCCTCCGGCGGCACGATCGCCCTGGTCCAGGACGGCGACCGCATCCGCATCGACATCCCGAACCGCACGATCGAGCTGCTCGTCGACGACGCGGAACTCGCCCGCCGCGAGCAGGCACTGGGCGGCGTGTACGCCCCCAAGAACCGCGACCGCAAGGTCTCGGCCGCCCTCCGCGCCTATGCGGCGATGGCGACCAGCGCGGACAAGGGCGCGGTGCGTGATGTGACGAAGCTGGGCTGAGCCCGCGCGCGCAGGTGAGGGGCCGCTCCCGGTGGGGGCGGCCCCTTCGCGTGTCACCAGTCGGCCGGATTCCCTGCGGGCACGCCGAAGACGGTGCCGTCGGGGGCGGTGGCGTAGACGTGGCCGCCCTCGAGCACGGGGGCGGCGGGCGCTCCCAAGACCGTCGCCGAGTCCGCGCCGAGGCGCGCGGGCGTCTGTCCGACGAGAGTCCCGCGGCGGGCGTCGACGGCGAGGAGTCGTCCGTCGCCCGCCGAGAAGTACACGGAGCGACCGTCCGCGACCGGCGCCGAACCACGGCTCACAGAGGTCTCCACGCGCCACAGATGCTTCCGCGCAGCCATGTCCACGGCTTCGAGGGAGCCACTGGCACTGAGGAGGTACACGACGTCCCCGTGCACGGTGGCCTGGGCGGCCTGGCTCGCCAGCGGCAGTGCCACGCGGCGCGCCGACCGGGTCCCGGGGGTGTAGCGGACGACGGCCTTCGTCTCCCCGTGGACGCTGTCGACGGAGAGGAAGAACGCGGAGCCGTCCCCGGCCCCGACAGGCACCAGCGCCCCGTTCAGCCGGGCCTCCCACCGCACGTCACCGCTGCGCGGGTCCACGGCGGACACCTGGGTGCTCGATCCGTCGCGGGACGTGCTCGTCGCGTACGTCAGTGACTCACCGGGAAACGAGACGAACGCCGGGCTGCTCGGCCCGGCGATCCTGCGGCTCCACCGGATCTCGCCCGACGCACTGTCGACGCCGGTCACCTTTCCGTCGGCGTCGGTGAGCAGGGCCGCGGCGGCCGTGTACCGGACTGTCGCATCCTGGGCCGACCGCCGCTGCCACACCTCCTTACCCGACCCCGGGTCGAGCGCCGTGAGCCGCGAGCCGCCCTCCGTGTAGGGCTGGACCAGTCCACCCGAGACGACCGGCGGCCCACCCGAGTACGCGGCGGCGATCGAATGGCGCCACAGCAGCCTGCCGTTGGCAGGGGAGAGGGCGAAGACCACCCCGGGCTGTGCACACAGCAACTTCCCCGCTCCGTATGAACATTGCGGCATCCCCGAGGCCCTGGGCGTCAGCTTGGTCCGCCACGAGCTGAACGCGGCCGCCTTGGTGTGCGGACTCGTACCGGCCGGCGTAGGGCCACCGCCCCCGATCAGCTGGACCGAGGCCAACGCGGCAGCCACGACGAGCCCGAGCACCCCGGCACCCACGGCCACCGTCCTGCCGACGCGCCTTCTGCCCGCCGGCTCGGGCCGCTTCTCGGCGGGGGACCGCGGAGCCGTCGGCCCGTCGTCACCCGAACGCTGCGCCGGTATGAACGCCTGCGTGTCGTACGACGCCGCCACCGACCGCAGTTCCCGCATCAACTCGTCGGGCGTCGGCCGGTCCTCGGGCTCCTTCGCCAGACAGCGCAGCACCAGCGGCGCCAGGTTCTCCGGCACCCCGGTCAGATCGGGCTCGTCGTGCACCACCTGATAGGCGACGACGTACGGACTGTCGGAGTCGAACGGCCCGCGCCCGGTCGCCGCGTGCACCATCACCGATCCGAGCGCGAAGATGTCGGCGGCGGGCCCGACCTCCCTCGGCCGCCGGAACTGCTCGGGCGCCATGAAGGGCGGCGTACCGATCAACTTCCCGGTCTCGGTGCGCAGTTCACTGTCCTTCGGCCGGGAGATACCGAAGTCGATGACCTTCGGCCCGTCCTCCGCCAGCAGCACATTGCTCGGCTTGAGATCCCGGTGCACGACCCCGACCCGGTGGATGTCGCGCAACGCCTCGGCGAGACCCGCCATGAGCCGCCGCAACTGCGCCGCCGGCATCGGCCCGTTCCGCTTGACGTGCTCGGAGAGAGTGGGCCCGGGAATGTACAGCGTGGCCATCCAGGGCCGTTCGGCCTCCGGATCGGCGTCCACGACGGGCGCGGTGAAGGCACCGCTCACCCGCCGGGCGGCGGCCACCTCCTGCCGGAAGCGGCCCCTGAACTCGGGATCCCTCGCGAACTCGGCGTGTACGACCTTCACCGCGAGCTTCATCCCGGAAGTACTGCGCGCCAGATGGACGACACCCATGCCACCGGACCCCAGAGAGGACTCCAGGCGATAGTGACCGGCGTACTCGGGAAGTTCCGCTTCCGCGCCCGCCCCCGTGTTCCTCCGTGGCGCCATGGGACCACCCCCGTGCTGTTCGTCCGCGCGCGCGACGCACGGAGCCTAGTCGATGACTCGTGCGAGACGGAGGCGGCTTGCTAGCCTGCGCGCGCGAGTCGCGCACAGACGTTCCGCGGCTCGTTCCATGGGAATCGACACACCCCATGACTGTCATGGGGTGAACACGGGGGGCTTTCATGTCCGTTGACCGCGCCGAAGAGGCCGCCACGCAGTCACTGCACTACTACTCGGTCGCTCCGGGCGTCCGTCTGAACGTCCGCAGCGGCCCCGGCACCGGCTACAACCTGGTCCGCGTCCTGCCCGAGGGCGCACAGGTCCCGATCTTCTGCCAGGCCCCGGGCACGACGGTCTCGGGCCCGTACGGCACGACGAACATCTGGGACAACATCAACAACGGCGAGTACGTCTCCGACGCCTACGTCCAGACCGGCAGCGACGGCTACATCGCCCCGCGCTGCGGCTGACCTGCTCCCCCTGGGACAACATCGCCAACGGCGAGTACGTCTCCGACGCCTACGTCCAGACCGGCAGCGACGGCTCCATCGCCTCCCGCTGCGGCTGACCCCACCCGGAGCCCGCCCCCGCCCGGCGCCATAATCGTTTCCGTGAGCGACGAAAACGGCACCCCGGACACCCCGGCGGGCTCCCCGGGCGGCGCGGCCCAGGGCGGCGGCCCCCGACCCGAGCCCCTGCGCTTCTTCGGCACCTCCTGGGTGAACCACGACAACGGCTACGCGGCCCGCCGCGCCGGCGTCGCCGTCGGCTCCCTCGCCGCGGCCGTCGCCGCCTGCCTGATCCTCCGCTTCGCCTACGAGGGCATCCAGATCGCCGACACCGGCTCCTTCGTGACCGTGCTGGTCATCGCCATGTTCGCGATCTGCAGCGCGCTCGCCTTCCGCAACACCTGGGAAGGCTTCGGCCGCCGCCAGGACCCGCAGCGCCAGACCTCCCTGCGCGGCCTGCTCGCCATCGGCTTCGTCGGCTCCCTCCTCGCCTACTTCTTCCGCTCCCTCACCGAGGCCCCGGGCGAGAAGCTGCACCGCGAGGAGTACGACGCCGCCCGCGAGGCATACGAACGCCGCACCTCCCGCCGTACGGGCAATCCGTCGAAGAAGAAGCGGCGCACGTAAGGCCACCGGCGGCCGGCGCGACTACGCGCCCCAAAACCCCCTGTGGCGCCTCTCCCCCGTCGACCACCATGGCCGTATGACCACGACGCCCCCGCCACCGTCCACCCCTTCACCCACCGCCAACGCCCACTCCTTCAACGCCGCCGCCACCCAGTACGCCGCGAACCGCCCCTCCTACCCGCCCGCCCTCTTCGACACCATCGAGGAACTGGCCGGCCGTTCGCTCACCGGCGCCAAGGTCGTGGACGTCGGCGCCGGTACCGGTATCTCCACCTCTCTCCTGCACGCCCGCGGCGCCGACGTCCTCGCCGTCGAGCCCGGCGAGGGCATGACCGCCGAGTTCCGCCGTGGGCTGCCGCACCTCCCCATCGTCCGCGGCGACGGCAACGCCCTCCCCGTCGCCGACGCCCACGCCGACTTCGTCACCTACGCCCAGGCCTGGCACTGGACCGACACCGGCCGTTCGGTGCCGGAGGCCCTGCGCGTGCTGCGGCCGGGCGGCGCGCTGGCACTGTGGTGGAACACCAACGCACTCGACGTCGACTGGATCGCCGAGGCCGCCGACCGCACCGGCCGCCTGCTGGGCGTGGACTACGCCGCCAAGAAACGCCGCGCCCAGGGGAGCACCGACCTGGCCGACCCCAGCGGGCGCCTCGACTTCGTCCGCGGAGAGGTCCGCTGGAGCCGCCGCGTCCCGATCGACACCCACGTCGCCAACATCGGCAGCCACTCGGACTTCCTCGTGATGCCGGAGGAGCGCAGGACCGCCTTCCTGGAGGAGGAGCGCGGCCATCTGCTGAAGGTCTTCCCGGACGGGATGGTCGAGGAGACGTACGACGTGCTCCTCCTGGTCGCCCGCAAACCCTGACATCTTCAGCCCCATCCCCACGGCAGTCCGGCACCCCGGGCTGCCGTTCTTCATGCCCGGACACTCCCACCCCTTGACGGCACGGCTCCCGAGCCAGATTATTCATCGCATGATGAATTATGCGGTCCGGGCCGAAGACCTCACCGTCGTCCGCGGCCGGCGAACAGTCCTGCACCACCTCGGCTTCACCGTCCCGCGCGGCCAGATCACCGGCCTCCTCGGCCCCTCCGGCTGCGGCAAGTCGACCCTCATGCGGGCCGTCGTAGGCACCCAGGCCAAGGTCACCGGCACCCTGGACGTCCTCGGCCACCCCGCCGGCCACCCCACCCTGCGCAGCCGCGTCGGCTACGTCACCCAGGCCCCCTCCGTCTACGACGACCTGACCGTCCGACAGAACCTGGAGTACTTCGCCGCGATCCTCGAACCGGGACGGGCCGCCGCCGAACGCCGCCACGACCACGTCACCCGGGCCATCGCCGACGTCGACCTCACCAGCCACGCCGACGCCCTGGCAGGCGCCCTCTCCGGCGGCCAGCGCGGCCGGGTCTCCCTCGCCGTCGCCCTGCTCGGCACCCCCGAACTCCTCGTCCTGGACGAACCCACCGTCGGCCTCGACCCCGTCCTGCGCCGCGACCTCTGGAACCTCTTCCACGACCTCGCCGCCGGCCGCGGCACCACCCTCCTCGTCTCCTCCCACGTCATGGACGAGGCCGAGCGCTGCGACCGCCTCCTCCTCATGCGCGAGGGCGAGATCCTTGCCGACGACACCCCCGACGCCCTGCGCACCCGCACCGGCACGGACACCGTCGAAGCCGCCTTCCTCCGCCTGGTGGACGAAGCCGCCGCACACCGCACCCAGGAGCCGACCCGATGACTACGACGACCCCCACCGCCCCCACCGGCGCGCTCAACGCCTCCCGCACCACCGCCACCGCGGCCCGGGTCCTGCGCCAGCTCCGCCACGACCCGCGCACGATCGCGCTGATGATCCTCGTCCCCTGCCTGATGCTGATCCTGCTGCGCTACGTCTTCGACGCGAGCCCGCGCACCTTCGACAACATCGGCGCGTCCCTGCTCGGCATCTTTCCGCTGATCACGATGTTCCTGGTCACGTCCATCGCCACCCTGCGCGAACGCACCTCGGGCACCCTCGAACGCCTCCTCGCCATGCCCCTCGGCAAGGCCGACCTCATCGCCGGCTACGCCCTCGCCTTCGGCGCCCTCGCGATCATCCAGTCGGCCCTGGCCACCGGCCTGGCCCTCTGGCTCCTCGGCCTGGACGTCACCGGCTCCCCCTGGCTGCTCCTCCTGGTGGCCCTCCTCGACGCCCTGCTCGGCACAGCCCTCGGCCTCTTCGTCTCGGCCTTCGCGGCCTCGGAATTCCAGGCGGTCCAGTTCATGCCGGCGGTGATCTTCCCCCAGCTCCTCCTCTGCGGCCTGTTCACCCCCCGCTCCGACATGTACCCCGCCCTGACGGCCCTCTCCGACGTCCTCCCGATGTCGTACGCCGTCGACGGCATGAACCAGGTCCTCCACCACACCGACATGACGGCAACCTTCGTGAGGGACGTCCTGATCGTGGCGGGCTGCGCGGTGTTGGTGCTGGCCCTGGGCGCGGCGACGCTACGACGCCGGACGGTATGAGCCCGAGGGCAGGGTGAGTCCGACCACCGGACAAACAACCCGCACATCTCAGCCCCGGTGCCAAACTGACCTTCATGAGCCAGAAAGTCGCAGTCCTCGGCACCGGCAAGATCGGCGAAGCCCTGCTCAGCGGAATGATCCGCGCCGGCTGGGCCCCCGCCGACCTCCTGGTCACGGCCCGCCGCCCCGAACGCGCCGAAGAACTCCGCACCCGCTACGGAGTCAGCCCGGTCACCAACACCGAGGCCGCCAAGACCGCCGACACCCTGATCCTCACGGTCAAGCCGCAGGACATGGGCACCCTCCTCGACGAGCTGGCCCCCCACGTCCCCGCCGACCGCCTGATCATCAGCGGCGCCGCCGGCATCCCCACCTCGTTCTTCGAGGCGCGCCTGCCCGCGGGCACCCCGGTGGTCCGCGTCATGACCAACACCCCCGCCCTCGTCGACGAGGCCATGTCGGTCATCTCCGCCGGCAGCCACGCCACCGAGGCGCATGTCGCGCACGCCGAGGAGATCTTCGGCGCCGTGGGCAAGACCCTCCGCGTCCCCGAGTCCCAGCAGGACGCCTGCACCGCCCTGTCCGGCTCCGGCCCGGCGTACTTCTTCTACCTGGTCGAGGCCATGACCGACGCCGGCATCCTGCTCGGGCTGCCCCGCGACAAGGCCCACGACCTCATCGTCCAGTCCGCGATCGGCGCCGCCGTGATGCTCCGCGACAGCGGCGAACACCCCGTCAAGCTCCGCGAGAACGTCACCTCCCCGGCCGGTACGACGATCAACGCCATCCGCGAACTGGAGAAGCACGGCGTCCGCGCCGCCCTCATCGCCGCCCTCGAGGCCGCCCGCGACCGCAGCCGTGAACTCGCCTCCGGCAACAAGGACTGAACCTCAGGGAGGCGAGTTGACACACCTCACCTCGATACGTAGTGTTCTCCGAGTTGTCCGACGTGAGCGCCGACTCCGGTCGGTCCCCGGACAGCCATTCCGCAAGTCCCAGCCAGCAATCGGCGATCCGTCGTCGTGTGCTTCGGCGTGTGTATTTGCGAAATGAGGAATCCGCGCTCGAAAGGACGCCGCCCCCGATTAGCTCGGGAGCAAGGAATCCGCTAAAGTCTCACTCGTCGGAAGGGCCGAACAGCCCGGAAGACAAGCCCCCTGACTGGGAGTCAGACGCCGAAAGGATCTGATAGAGTCGGAAACACCGAAGGGAAGCCTGGAGGAAAGCCCGAGAGGGTGAGTACAAAGGAAGCGACCGTTCCTTGAGAACTCAACAGCGTGCCAAAAATCAACGCCAGATATGTTGATACCCC